>NZ_MKAH01000014.1:0-22868 GCF_001764255.1 Campylobacter sp. BCW_4341
TCATGAAATCTTTCATAATAATGACTCATCAGTTCTAAAAAATAAATTCTAGAAAATTGAAAGAAAGGTTTGCTAGAGCAAAAATTAGAAAACAATTCTATATCCAAAGAACTTGTTTCTAAAATCATCAATCTTGCATTTTGCAATTCATTTGAAAAATCTAAGATATGAAACATTATCCAAATGATTTCTATATCTTTTTCAAAAACAACAATATGTTGATGATTTTTATTTTGCAATAAAGCTTTAAATAAAATTCCATTTCCAAAACCATAAAAATATAATACAGGATAAAGTAGATATTTATCATTATAAGTGTTTAGCATAGAGTTGAATTCATCAATAACATTTTCATAAAGAAAAGTATTATCACTTGTATCTTTTAAATTGATATCTAGATTATCTTTACCTAAGATAAGTTCAAATTTACTTGATTTAATTTCTTTTAAACTTTCTTTTAAAAGAATATTACCTAAAGCCTCAATGTTTTTGTTAAAGAGTTCTTTTTGAGTAGGGGTGAAGGTCATCATAAGCCCCATCCATCATCTACTACTAAGGTTTGCCCTGTGATAAATCTACTCTCATCACTAAGCAAAAATACCAAGGTTCCGCACACATCATCAGCATCTAACATACCCTTGCTTGCACAACATTTTCTATAAGCTTTTAAAAAAAGTTCATTTTGATTATCCAAAATTCCTCCACTTGCTAGGGTATTAACGCGTATGTTTTGATTAAAAAGCTCTTTAGCTAGCCAAGAGCTCATGTGATTAATCCCTGCTTTTATCACACTGTATTCTAAAGAGCTTTGCATGGAAGTGCCTTCATAGTTTTCAAATTTTGGCGCATAAACTCCCATGATGGAGCTAAGATTGATGATATTACCATAGCCTTGTTGTTTAAAAAATTTCACAAATTCTTGAGCGGCTAGCATAAAGCCTGCTAAATGTAAATTTAAACTTTCGCAAATTTGTTCGTATTTGAGTTCATAATAAGGCGTTTTACCCCAATCTTTGCCAAAAGGATAGCTTGAGTTAACAAAAGCATCGATTTTGCCGTATCTTTCTTGACTTTTTTGAAGGGCGGTTTGTAAGCTTTCTTGTTTAGTGATATCAAGTTCTAAGCTTAAAAGTTTTGTTTTAAAATTTGTTTCTAAATTTTCTTGCAATTTATTTAAGTGTTCTTTGTTGATATCTGCGAGTATAGGGATACCTTTGCTAAGAAGTATTTTTTGACAAAGCGCTTTACCTATACGCCCACAAGCTCCTGCTACAAAGATGATTTTATTTTCAAGCATTAAAAATCCTTTGGCGATAAATTTTTTAAAGAGATTAAAAACTCTACGATTTTAAAATCAAGTTCACTATCTACATCAAAAGCTGTGCTTTCATCCATTACAAAAAGCCCTGTGTTTTTGCCAAAAACACTATCATTTTCTAAAAGATAATCCCTTTTAAAGATATAAATACTAGCGTTCATATCATAGCATTTTGGGGCACTTTGGCGAGTGGTAAAATTTCCTTCTTTGGATTTTACTACCTTGTTATTTTGTATTTCTACGAGGTTAAAATAAGGATTGCGTCTAGCAGGAACTGCGGTGATGAGATTGGAATTATCATTTTCAACAAAACTTTCATAAGCTTTTTTTATATCAAGGCTTGAGCGAAGCGGGGCTGAAGCATCTAAGTCTATGAGAGTTTCAAAACACGTTTTAAAATGCTCTTCACTTCTTAGCAAGGCATCACGCATGACAGGAAGTTTTGCAGCCCGATCATTGGCAAGATGAGCTTCTCTTTTGAAAAAAACTTCAGCACCATATTTTTGGGCTACACTTGCGATTTCATCACTATCAGTACTTATGACTATGTGTTTAAAAAGCTTTGAATTTTGAGCTTGTATGATGCTATAAGCTATCATTTCAAGTTCGTTAATCTTTTTAATATTTTTGTTTTTAACACCCTTGCTTCCACCTCTAGCACAAATGGTACATAAAATTTCAGCCATTTTTTTTCCTTGCTTCATCACAAAGTTCAAGTACTTTTAAAGCTTGCTTAAGATCGCAAAGTTCTTTGTCTTTTTCAAAGACTGCTTGATGTAAATTTTGAAGGGTTTTTATCGTATCGTTTTCAAAATTTAAGACTTTTTGACTTTGATCTTTGTGATAAATTTCGATTTTATTGTTTATTAAATCGGCTTTAAAGCTTTTTTCTAAAGTATGGATGGTCATTTCTCTTTTGTTGAATTTAGAAAAATAGTCTAATTCTATATGAATTTTAGCTTTTTGTGAATTTTTTAAAACCAAAAAGGCAAAATCATCGCTTGTTATGTCAAGCTCTGAAATTTTAGCATTTTGGGAGTATATAAGCTCTAAGTTTCCAAAAAGAAAAAAGGCTAGATCGATTTCATGAGAAAGATCGAGTAAAACCCCACCACCTAGCTCTTTTTTAGCGCTGTAATTTTGCCTGTAGTCTAAAGCCCTCCAATGGGGTAAATAAGAATTACAAACCAAACTAGCAAAATAAATTTTTTCACCTTTTAAAAGTTTTTTTAAAGCTACAATCACAGGATGAAAACGCAGTAAATACGCTACATAAATGTGATTTTTTAAGCTTGTAAAATTTTGCACCTTTTCAAATAAAGGTTTTTCTACGAGTATGATTTTATCTTTTACAAGCTCATTTAAAGCTTTTAAGGTGTTAAAATGCTCTGTGGTGATATTTGCGATGATAAAAAGATCAAATTCATTTAAATGACATTCTTTTAAGGAACGATAGATTTGAGTTTTTTCAAACTCTTCTTTTTTAGCACTTAAAGAAAGTAAACTTACTTCATACTTTAAATTTTTTAAGGCTAAAAAATGCTTTTTTCCTATGCTTCCAAAGCCTATGATTAAGACTTTCATTTAAAATCCTCATTGGCTTTTAAAAACTCATCTGGCCTTCCAATGTCGATCCAATAATCATTGATGATATAGGTATTTACCTTACCTTTTTGTAGAGCGAGTTTGATGAGTTCTGGCATATCTAGGTATTCATTTTTAGCAATTAAATTTAAAATTTCATTTTCAAGTACATAAATCCCCGCACTTACTAGGAATTTTTGGGTAGGTTTTTCTTCTATATTTTCTATAAAACCTTGTTTTTGAGTGATCACTCCATAAGGAATTTGTTGCTCAAACTCACGCACACAAACGCTCATTAAAGCTTTTGATTTTTTATGCGCTTTTAAAAGATCATTAAAATCAAGCTCGGTTAAAATGTCTGCATTCATAACGATAAAACTTTCTTTAAATTCTTGTTTTATAAGGCTTAAAGCCCCTGCTGTACCTAGTTTTTTACGCTCTTTAATATAAGAAATTTTAACCCCAAATTTTTGCCCTTTTTGAAAATAATCTTCTATGATTTGTTTTTTATAATTCACACAAAAGATAAAATTTTCAAAATTTTGATTTTTAAGTCTTTGGATTATGCTTTCTAAAATGGGTTTTTTGCCTACTTTTAACATAGGTTTTGGAGTATCTTTAGTCAGCTCTTTTAAGCGAGATCCTAAGCCTCCAGCCATGATGACAATGGAGTTTGGATTGGTTTTTAAAAGCGATGAGACAGATTTTATGGAAAGAATTTGCCCTTTTTCATCTAAAACAGGAAAATCATAAATATCGGTTTTAGCAGAAATTTTTAAAAGCTGTTCTTTGCTTGTGTTTTCTTTTATGGTGATGGGATTTTTAGTGTAAATATCTTTGATACTATCTTTTAAAGTTTTGCCACTAATTAAAGCTTTTCTGATGTTTGAATCGCTAATGACTCCTAAAAATTTATCCTTTTTATCCACTATAATGCCTAGTCTAACGCGTTCTTGCCCGACTATTTTTAAAGCTTCTTTTATGCTAGAATCAGGGGTAAGTTTGAGTTTGTTTATATCCACACTAAGCCTTATAAATCGATGAAATTTTTATGTAAAATTGTATCTAAATTTACATTTTTTAGGCAAGTTTTTATGAATTTATTGGGATTTTTATCATTATCATAAGGGTTTTTAAAATTTTTTAAATTTTGTTTAAATTCTTTGCTTTCTAATTTTTCAAAAGCTTGATCAAGATCGTTGATTTCGCAATCAATGATATTTTGAGTTCTTAAACGCCCTTTTTGTCTATCGCCTATATTAATGCAAGGAGTTTTAAAAAAAGGACTTTCACTAATACCACTTGAAGAATTGCCTATCATGGCTTTGGCTATTTTCATAAGACTTAGGTATTTTTGTGAGCCAAGATTATCAAAAAGTTTAGCCTTGTGTGAGTTTTTTTGGCAATAATCTTGTAAAATTTCATTGATTAAAAGTCCATTTTCATCGGCATTTGCTTTGGTAAAAATCAAACTTGCATTTTTAAGGGTGTCAAGTTTTTTAAGTAAGGTTTTAATCTCTTTTTGAGTATTTTTTACATTTAAGGTTAAAGGATGATAAGTGATTAAGTAAAGTTCTTTATCTAGTTTCATTTCTAAGGCTTTTTCTAAATCTTTTTTGTTTAAAAAATTCATATTTTTTATGATAGTAGAAGCTAAAGAACCTATATTAAAAACCCTTTTTTCTTCTTCTCCAAGTTGCAAAAGCCTTTTTTTATAAATTTCATGACTTACAAAATGTAAATGTGACATTTTTGAAATGCTGTGTCTTATACTATCATCAATAGCCCCTAAAGTAAGCTCCCCGCCACATAAATGCACTAAAGGTATGTGCATCAATAGACATACACTTGCTACGCTAAGCATTTCATAACGATCGCCTAAAATCACCACCATATCAGGCTTTAAGTCTTCAAAAGCATCGCTAAAAGCACTAAAAGCTAAACTCATACTTTTACAAAGGCTTATTTTATCATCGTTTGCAAGCAGGATAGGGATTTTTTTAGTTATTTTAAATTCTTTTTCTATTTCTTTATAAGTCAGTCCAAACTCAGGGCTTAAATGTGCTCCTGTAGCGATGATTTGAAGGCTTAGATCTTTATCGTTTTGAATTTCATGACATAAATTTCTTAAAAGATACCATTCAGCCCTTGTTGCACTGACTATACAAATTTTTCTTTTACTCACGGATAAGCTCATCTTCTTTGTAGTTTTTAGTAGCAATCTTACCCAAAAACTCTTCATATCTCATAGCACTTATACCATTTGCGGGGCGTTTGGTAGTAAGATTTCCTTCGCTAAAAATTTCTCCTTTTTTGATGTCTTTTTTGGCCACTAAACTTTTTCTTACTATGTTGATATTTTTTTGTTCGCTTTTATTTGCTTTTTTTATGCCATCACCCATTGCCTTTTGTATTTGTCTTATTTGGGTACAAAGCATTTTTAGTTCTTGAGGTTCTAGGCTTGCTTTATGATCAGGCCCTGACATATTTTTGTCTAGAGTAAAATGCTTTTCTATCACACAAGCTCCCAAGGCAACCGCAGCTAGGGAAATGTGTATACCCCTTGTGTGATCAGAATAACCCACATCAAGCTTAAAAGCGTCTTTTAAGCTTTGCATGGCTTTAAGATTGACTTCATTAAAAGGGGCAGGGTATTCTGTAGTGCAGTGTAAAAGAGTGATATTTTGGCGTTTAGCGCCATTTTTGCAAAGCACATTTAAAGCTTCTTCTATCTCGCCTAAATTTGCCATGCCTGTTGAAAGTATAATTTTTTTATTAAGCTTTGCAATTTTTTTAAGATAGGGTAGATTGGTGATTTCTCCGCTTGGAATTTTAAAGATTTTTAAGCCTAACTCATTTAAAAGATCTACACTTTCAAGATCAAAAGGAGTAGAAAGAAAGGCGATATTGCATTTTTTTGCGTGTAAGATAAGCTCTTTATGAGCTTTAAGATCGAGTTCGAGTTTTTGCACCATTTGAAGCTGACTTTCATCATTAGCCGTGGTTTTAAGCTGATAGGGTGCTTTTTTAGCCTTTGTGCTGATACAGTTTTTGGCTTTAAAACTTTGAAATTTAACAAAATCAGCTCCTGAATCTGCTGCGATTTCTATTAACTTTTTAGCTAAATTTAAATCGCCATTGTGATTGACTCCTGCTTCTGCGATGATTAAAGTTTTTTTCATAGTTTTGCCTTTATTTTGCCTTAAAATAAAGGCAAAATTTTATTTTTTAATACCTATATAAATATAATGGTGTGCCGATCCTTCAAAATTATAAAAATTAATAGGATCATAATCTCCTAGAAATAAAGTTTCAAAAGGTTGAAAAAGATTTTCTAGATCTTCGGCTTTATCGATGAAATGTATAAAGCTTGTTTCATTTAATCTTCCATTAATTTCAACTTTACTCAAGCCATTTTTTTCTTCTTTTTGACTGTGGGAAAAATAATAATTTTTCTTGCTCATCATTGTAGCAAAAAGTATTCCACCTGTGTTCAAAAGTTCGTAAAATTCTAAAATATTTTGTTTAAGTTCTTTTAGAGGTATGTAGTAAAGACTTTGATTTGCAAAGATAATATCCATATTTTCATCAAAAAGTCCTTTGATGCTAGAATTTGGTTCTATAATTTTACAATACCCCCCCCGCTAATATTTTGCTTCCAAATTTCTTTTAAACTTGGAACTATATCTATTCCGAAGGTTTTAAACCCTTTGCTTTGAAAATACGCTGAATGTACACCATTGCCACAACCAAAATCAAGTAAATTTCCATTTATTTTATTTAGTTTGTATTTTAAAATTCTCTCATAAAAACGTACTACATGACCATCTGGAAAAAGTAATCCGTATCCATTTTCATTATATTTCATTGTATAAGTTTCTAATGAGTTTTGCATTTTTTTCCTTTATATTTTTATTGTAATTTGTTTTTTAATTTAAATTCTCCAAAATCATTTTTATAAAATAAATCCATATTGTAATGTTTTTCTACTATTTTCCAAAATGTAGTTTTACTAATACCTATGAAATTGCAAAAATCTTCAACGCATTTATTGTCAAGCTTATGATCTCTTTTTTGTACAAGTTCAATAGCTTCTTTTCTATTTAAAAGTCCATATCGCACGAAACGAGCTGCGTAATCACTCGCACAAGCATGACCAAATTTAGGGTATTTCATCCAAGCGTGTAGGATATAGCCTATACTATCAACTTGATCAAAATTTTCTGCACACATTGTTCTATACCATTCGCCTTCTAGATCAGTAAAACCACGACTTTTAGCAAAAATATAATTGCTATAAGAATTCCATTTTATAAAATAACTTAGATAAATAGGATTAAGTTTGTTGATATCATTTGCATTGGGATTAAAAAAGAGTTGTAGATTTTCTTCTTTGATTTCATCATCTATAAATTCATTTATATTTAAATCACTAGCTACACCATTTAAAAATATTTCTTTAGCGCTAGGAGTTTCTTCGGTATCACTACCTCCATATTCATAACTAACATTTTCTCCATAAACCAATAAAGGTGTATTAAATTTTAAAGCCATAGCAAAAGGATAGCTGTAAATCAACCTATCAATAAACCAAGTAGGTTTTCCATATTTTTCAAAGGTTTTTAGCATAACTTTTTTTTGAGTTTTGATGTCAGGTTTTAAGCTAATAATATGACAACCAAAAGTTTCACTTAAATTTTTAAGATTTTTCTTACCTGCTTCAGTCATAGTGAAATTATCTTCAACACTAAAAAGAATAGGATTCATTCCAAGTTTTTCTTTCATAATATGCACTTGAAAATGCGAATCTTTACCTCCACTCACAGCAATAGCGCAATCATATTCAAATTTTCCATTTATTCTGCGGTATTTATCGCATAAGGCTTCAAGCTCTTTAAATCTTGCTTTATAATCAATATTTTCTTTATTTTTATGATTGATACAAGCTGAACAGATATTTTTACCTTCTTTATCTTTTGTAAAATTAATACCAGGTCTAGTATTTGGCATCACGCAGTGATCACAATAAATCATTTCCACCCCTTCAATTTAATAAAAAGATTAGATTATATAAAATATTAAATTAATATTTACTTATTTTATAAAATATCACTTATTTTTGTTTTATTTTTTCTACCTAAAATTCCTTTTTTTAAGGCCTTTTTAAAGATTTTTGGATGGTAAAAATTTTCATCTTCTTCTTTTAAATTCTTACAAATTTTATCACAAAGTTCTATGCCTATAGTGTCGATAATATTTAACAAATTTCTTTTTTCATAAAGCAAATCATAAACTGTTTGACATTCTTTGAAATTGTAATTGTATTTTTCTATAATTTTAAAAAACGATGAAATTTCATTGAACAAAAGTAAATTTGCTAAAGCTCCTCGATTGCCTTTACTGCGAATGATATGAAATCCTAATTTTTTAAGATCTTTCAATGGGGTAAATCGTTCCAAATTAGAACCACAAAGTTCTATTAATTTGATATAAACAGGATTGAAAAAATGTATAAAATCACAGCTTAAATCATCCATACCCAAAGAACTTGAATTTGAAAAAACTATATTATTATTGTCTCTAAGAATTTGTATGATTTCTTTTTTTAAATTTAAATCTTCATTTAAGCTTTCTATAGTCAAGCTATTTTTAAGATCTTCTATATGTTGGTAAATGTTTATTTTTCCGGCGTTAAAATTAGAAAAATCTATTTTTCTTTGTAGAAGTTTTATTTGTTTTTCAAATTCGTATATATTGGGCTTGCTTTTATTATAAACACCTATTTCATAACCCAATAAATAAAATAAAGCACTTATTTGTCTACCCATTAAACCAAAGCCTATGATATTAATTTCTTTCATTGTTTTTTCCTTGTTTTAATTATATTTTTATGAAAAATAAGTTGATTGGATGTGTAGTTTTTGCTAATAATACTACCTGCGCTTACTATGCAGTTATCTTCTAAGTTTACGCAAGGCAACAGGCTAACTCTAGTAGCTAAAAAACAATTTTTTCCTATGCTTGAATTTCCATTGAGTGTAGCATAAGGGCTTAAAATACTTCCTTCTCCTACCTTGCAATCATGAGCTATGCTTGAATAAATATTACAAAGCACAAAATCTCCTATATTTGAATTAGCATTAATGGTTACAAAAGGACACACTATAACCCCTTGTCCTATTTTAGCTTCTTTTGAAACAAAAGATTGAGGATGTATAAAAGTGATAAAATTACATGATTTTTTTGAAAGTTTTAAAAGGATTTTTTTTTCTTAAATTGATTTGTCCTACACCTAAGGCAAAAGATGCTTTTTGAATCAATTTTTTATCGAAATTATCTTCATTACCTAGATATTTTAAGTCAAAAAAATTATTTTCTTGTATATCGATATAGCCTATAATTTCGTAATTTGCATCTTTTAAATAAGAATAAAGCTCTCTAGCAAAGCCACCCGCTCCTATAATGATGACATTTTTCACGCACTTCTCCTAAAAGAAGAAGTTAAATTTTTAAATCCCCCCCCCCTTTTTTTTTCCACTACTCTCATATTTTTTTCTTATTAAAATTTTTTTAATGCTTTGAATTAAATTTTGCAATGCATCATTCCTTTTTATTTGCTATTCTAACGCTACTAGGTAAATTAACCAAGCGTTTTTCTAATTTTTTAGTGTTTATAAGCTCATCGCTTTGACAGTTTTGAAAAGCTTTTAAACTTGGTAAGCTTTTCCATACAGGACGGACGAAAATATTATTTTTCAAGCATTCTTCTAAAAAGATATTTCTTAAATTTTCATCTTTAAAAAGCAAGGTATTGAGCCAAAAATTGCTTTTTTCATCGCTTTTTTCATCGATAAATTTGCATTTATCATGATTTTTAAAAAAATCTTTGTAAATTTTAGCAAGTTCTCTTTTATTTTCTAAAAAAAGTTCCAAATTTTCAAGTCCTGCAAGTAGGATCGCTGCGTTTATATTGCAAAGGCGGTAATTATAAGCTATCCTATCATGATCATATTCGTAAGGATGGGGGATTTTAGCTGTGGTGCTAAGGTGTCTTGCAAGCTTGGCTAAATTTTCATCATCGCTTAATATCGCTCCACCGCATCCGCCTGTGATAATTTTATTGCCATTAAAACTTAAAATTCCGCACTTTCCAAAAGTGCCTAAGGCCTTGTTTTCATAGGTGCTTCCTAAGGCTTCTGCAGCATCTTCGATTAAAAGGATATGGTATTTTTCACAAAGCTCTTTGATGGCTTTTATATAAGCACTTAAACCAAAGGTATGCATGATAACACAAGCTTTGATGGATTTGTGTGTGGTTTTGTTATAGCTAAAACCATTTTTTTGATAAGTTTGATTTTTTAAAAAATGCTCTAAAGCCTTAGGACTTAAACTTAGAGTGTTTTCATCTATATCTAAAAAAACGGGCTTTGCACCTGTATAAGCGATAGCATTGGCCGTGGCGACAAAGCTTATGCTTTGAGTGATGACTTCGCAGTTTTCATCGATGCCATTAGCTAGTAAAGCGATATGAAGGGCTGCTGTACCTGTATTTGTAGCGATGACAAAGCGTGCTTTGGTTTTTTCTTTTAAAGCTTCTTCAAAACGCGTTACAAATTCTCCTACGCTTGAGACAAAACCACTATCAATGCACTCTAAAAGATATTTTTTTTCATTGCCTATAAAACAAGGTTCGTGTAAGGCGATATTTTCTTTATTAAAAAGACTTTTTATAAAAGAAATTTCTTTTTCAAACATTATAAAGCTCACTTTTATAATTTTCTAAATTTTCTTTAAAATACTCTATGCTTTGTCTTAAACCTTCTTCTAAGCTTATTTTGCTTTGCCAATTTGTAGCTTTTTTAAGCTTGCTTGCATCGCAACAAAGTCTAAAAACTTCACTATTTTTAGGACGGAGTCTTTGTTCATCTTGGATGATTTCTACCTTAGAATCTAAAATTTTTTGTATGAGATCAAGTACTTCTTGCATGGAGTATTCTACTCCTGAGCCTATATTATAAACTTCTCCAAAATGTTTTAAATTTAAAAGAGAGATAAAACCCTCGCAAGTATCTAGCACAAAATTTAAATCTCTTTTAGGGCTTAAATCTCCTAGTTTGATTTCCTTTACTCCGCTTAAAATTTGTGTGATGATGGTAGGTATAATGGCTCTTGCGCTTTGTCTTGGCCCATAGGTGTTAAAAGGGCGTGCAATATTGACATTTAAATTAAAAGAATTATAATAACTCAGCGCCATCATATCTGCAGCGATTTTGCTTGCAGAATAAGGGCTTTGAGGTTGCAAAGGGTGTTTTTCATTGATAGGCACATAAAAGGCCGTACCATAAACTTCGCTTGTTGAGGTGTGGATAAAATGCGAAATTTCGTTTTTTTTAGCTGCTTCGAGCATATTTAAAGTGCCATTGACATTGGTATCCACATAACTTTGTGGGGCTGCGTAGGAGTAGGGGATGGCGATTAAGGCGCCAAGATGAAAGATCGCATCTATATTTTTGGTGATTTTTTCGCAAAAAAAACTATCTCTTAAATCCCCACTTATAACTTCCATGTCTTTTAAAAAAAGACTTTTTTCTAAATGTCCCCAAAAATTAAAAGAATTATACTGACTTAAAGCTCTGACTTTAAAACCTTTTTTGACTAAACTTTCGCAAAGATGAGAACCTATAAAACCATCAGCACCTGTAACTAAAATATTTTTCATTTAAAATCTCCTTGTTTTAAAGCATCGCCAAATTCTATATCTTTGCTAGCTTTTTTTCCTAAAAGTTCTTGATAAAATTTAGGATGTAGTCCAAAAGAAGGACGCACGGATTTTACATTTTCTTCGCTGAAAATTTCACCTTTTTTGATATTCTTACTTGCATATAAACTTCTTGCAAAAACACGGTTTTTAAGCGCCTTTTCATCTAAATCTAACTTACCATCGCCTAAAGCACTTTCGGCCTGTCTAACCGCATTTACCATAGCTTTAAATTCATCAAAATCAAGACTAAATTTACTGTCTTCACTTTCTATGCTTTTATCTAACATAAAATGCTTTTCTATCACTCTAGCTCCAAGTGCTACTGCCATAACAGGGGCTAAAAATCCAAAGCTGTGATCACTTAATCCTACTTCAACATTAAATTTTTCTTTTAAACTTACTATGCCTTTTAAATTCATATCTTCTATGGCAGCAGGATAAGCTGAAGTGCATTTTAAAAAGATGAGATCAGAATTTTTTTCTTCTTTAAAAATTTCACAGATTCTAAAAAGCTCTTCTTCTGTAGCAATGCCCGTTGAAACGATAGTAGGTTTTTTTTCTTTGGCGATTAAACGTACGAAATTTTCATCATTGGCTTCAAAAGAAGCGATTTTATAGGCTATAGGATCAAAGCGTTTTAGAAATTCTAAATCTTCTTTGGCAAAAGGACTTGAAAAACAAAGTATGCCTTCATTTTGTGCGGTTTCAAAGATTTGAGAATGCCATTCATAAGGGGTTTTTGCACTTTGATAAAGCTCGTAAAGTTTTCTTTTGTCCCAAAGTCCTCCTTTGATGATAAAATCTTCTTTATCGCTATTTAGTGTGAGGCTATCTGGAGTGTAAGTTTGGATTTTTATCGCATCAGCACCTGCTTTTTTGGCAGCTTTTATACTTTGAAGTGCTATTTCAAGACTTCCTGTGTGATTGGCACTAAGTTCTGCTATGATAAAAACTTTTTTATCTGTGTTAAAATTTCCTATTTGCATGTATTTCTTTCTTTGGTAAATTTCCTACTAAAAATGATATATAATTATATTATATATTTCTTCAATTTATATATTTATATTATATAAATATTACGACTTTGTTATGATTTTGCTTGGTTTTATTTAAAAAATGCCATAGGGATTTAAATCATAGAATTCATTCATTTTTTAATTTTTATATAATATAAATATATAAAATTATAAAATAAAATTTAATTATAACGATATATTTAAGACTAATTAAAGGAAATTTATGAAATTTTGCAAAAAATGTGTGATGCCAGATACTAAACCTGATTTACATTTTGATGAAGATGGAGTTTGTGATGCTTGTCATTCTCAAGAAGCTAAAAATCAAAATATTAATTGGCAAGAAAGAGAAAAAGAATTTTTTGAGCTTATAAAAAAATACAAAAAACATCCTGTTTATGATTGTGTTATCGGAGTAAGTGGCGGAAAAGATTCTACTTTTCAAGTAGTTAAAATGCTTGAACTTGGACTTAATCCTTTGTGTGTGTGTTTTGAGCCTAGTGTACCTACGAAAATAGGGCGCAAAAATTTAGACAATTTAAATCATCTTGGCGTGGATTTGATCCATATCAAGCGTGATCCAAAAGTTTATCAAAAACTTGCTCGTGAAGCTTTTATGAGAACAGGGGATAATGAGTGGCAAAACCATTTGGGAATTTTTACTTCTGTTCCACGTATAGCGGTAAATTTTGGAGTGCCTTTGATCATCTGGGGAGAAAGTCCGCAGATAGAGTATGGCGGTCCTGCGAGTAGTAAAAATAAGAATATTTTAGGTAGAGAGTGGCTTGAAGAATTTGGTGGACTTTTAGGAAATCGTGCTTCTGATATGCTTGGGGTAAATGGTATCACTGAAAAAGATTTATTTTTATATACTTATCCAAGCGATGAAGAACTTCAAAGAGTAGGGGTTACGGGGCTATTTTTAGGGTATTATTTTAAATGGGACTATAAAAAAATTCTTGAAATTTCTAAAAAATATGGTTTTTTAACTCTAGATCATCCTGTTGAGACTACTTATGAAAATTTTGAAAATTTAGATTGTTATTCTAATCATGTGCATGATTATTTAAAATACTGTAAATATGGCTTTGGTAGAGCAACAGATAATGCTTGTTTGGATATTCGTTTAGGTTATATCAGCCGTGAAGAAGGGGTGCGTTTGGTGCAAAAATACGATGGCAAACCCCCTAAAAAGGCTATTAAAAAATACCTTGAATTCAGTGGTTTTAGCGAGGAAGAATTTCAAAAAATAGTAGATTCTTTTACCAATAAAAAAATCTTTAAACGTGATGAAAATGGCAAATTTATAAGAGATTATGATGGTTCTTTGGTAAGAAAAGACGAGTGTGTTTTAAAATGATAGCACTCATTGATTACAAGGCAGGAAATTTAAACTCAGTTGCTAAGGCTTTTGAAAAAATAGGAGCTACAAATTTCATAGCTAAAAATCCAAAAGATTTGCAAAAAGCAGATAAGTTGCTTTTACCTGGAGTGGGATCTTTTAAAGAAGCGATGAAAAATTTAAAAGAACTTGGTTTTATAGAAGCTTTAAAAGAGCAAGTTTTGGTGCAAAAAAAACCTATTTTAGGCATTTGTTTGGGAATGCAGCTTTTTTTAGAAAAGGGCTATGAAGGTGGAGTTTGCGATGGGCTTGGTTTTATAGAAGGTGAAGTTGTAAAATTTGAAGAGGATTTAAATTTAAAAATCCCACACATGGGTTGGAATGAGCTTGAAATTTTAAAACAAGAACCTTTGTATCAAGGCATAGAAGATAAGAGTGATTTTTATTTTGTGCATTCTTTTTATGCGAAATGCAAAGATGAATTTGTAAGTGCTAAAGCACAATATGGGCATAAATTTGTCGCATCTTTGCAAAAAGATCATATTTTTGCGACGCAGTTTCATCCTGAAAAAAGTCAAAATTTGGGCTTAAAACTTTTAGAAAATTTTATAAGGCTTTAAATGTTAAAAACTAGAATTATCCCTTGTGTTTTATTAAAAAATTCTCAACTTGTTAAAAGTATAGAATTTAAAGATTTTCGTACCATCGGGCATTTAACTTCAACAATGAGAATTTATAATGCACGCAATGTTGATGAGCTTATTATCTTAGATATAGAAGCTTCAAAAAGTGGAGAAATAGATTTTGAAAGTATAGAAGATCTTGCTAAAGAATGTTTTATGCCCTTAACTATAGGTGGCGGGATAAAAACTCTTGAAGATATACAAAAGATTTTAAACTTAGGTGCGGATAAAATTTCTATCAATTCTAAAGCCTTAGAAGATGTGGATTTTATAAGTAAAGCGGCTAATCGTTTTGGTTCTCAATGTATAGTTTGCTCTATAGATGTTAAAAGAAAAGGGGATCAATTTTGTGTTTATGATAGGGGAAATTTACTTGAAAAAAGTCCTTTAGAACTTGCTTTAGAATACGAAAAAAAAGGAGCTGGAGAGCTTCTTTTAACCTCTGTGGATTTTGAAGGAAAAGCAAAGGGTTATGATTTAGAACTTTTAAAGATCTTTCAAAATAAACTTAAAATTCCTCTTATCATCAATGGAGGACTTAGCAATCCAAGTGATGGAGTTAAAGCTTTAAATTTGGGTGCAGATGCTTTAGCGGGGGCTTATATTTTTCATTTTTCTAAGTACACCCCTAAAGATGTAAAAGAAGAATTAGCTAAGCAAGGTTTTGCAGTGAGATTGCTTTAGGCAAACATAGTAAAAATCTTTATCTTCATCATAAATAGTAAAATGATTTTGTTGATATAATTTTAAAGCTTTGTGATTATTTTTAAAAACATAAGCTTTAAGAGTATCTACTTTTAAAATTTCAAAAGCGTATTTTAGAATTTCATTCATTAAAATTTGTCCTACGCCTTTTAAATCAGGTTTTGCATAAAGTCCAAATTCGCAAGATTTAGTTGTGATATTGACAAAATCAATCACACCGATCATCTGTTCATCTTGAAAAACTAAAAAATATTTTTTGCTAGAATCTTGATGTAAATTTTTTAAAAATCTTAAATGTTCTTCAAAATCAATATATTTTGTTTTCATAAATTGACTGATGTCTGGGTGATTGCGCCATTTAAAAATCAGCTTTATTTCTTGAGAATTAAGTTCTGTGAAATTTTTAAGTTTTATCAATACTTATACTCCACTTCATAGCCTTTTTTAGCAAGCCAAGTTGCTGTAGGTTCTTGATTTTTAACATAACAAATAGCTTTAAAATTTGCTTTTAAAAGTAAGGCTTCATTGACCAAAGAACTTGCACTGATGATGAGTTTATTGCTTTCATTCATCAATTTTGCAATATTTTCATGATCGATAAATAATCTAATATTATTATGCAATTTTGCAAATTTTTGCAATTTTTTAAGATTGGGATTAGAAGAGCTGGTTGCAATGCTTATGATTTTTGTTTTAGGTAATTCGCTAGCGATTTGCAAGGAAAGATTTTTGATATCAGTTCCACCCATGCAAATGAAAAAATCATATTTTTTTTCTCTATTTTCTTTGGTTTCTTGATAAAATTCTTCTCTGATTAAAGCATAAGAAAAACCACATCTTACTTCGCATTTAAAAGGCACTAAACCTTCATAATCACTTGCTTTTGAGTAAGCATTGACATTGAGTAAAATATCACAATGATGAGGCTTTATCTCATCATCAAAGCTTAAGATTTTTACCCCTGTTTCAAGCTTGATCAGTTTTTCATCATCTACGCTGATGCCATAGTGATCAATGATTAGAAGTTCAAATTTTTCTTTTTTGATGAGATTGATAAGTTCATAAATACTTTCACTGCTAAGCTCATAAACAGGATAAGGAATTTTATCGATCAAAGAGCCTTCTAAAGGCAAACAAGCAAAACTTACATCATCGTATTGTTTAGCTAAGACTAGATCGCGTTTAATGTGTCCAAAGCCTATTTGACTTGAGCTATCGCTTCTAAAAAGTACTTTCATGATTTGCCTTATAAAGTATTTTTGCAAATTCTAAATCTTGCATGGTGTCTATATCGCAAACTAAATTTCTTGGTAATACAAATACACTAGAATGAGGTTTAAACATAAAATCTTCTTCAAGCCAAGCTTTACTTGTGCCAAAATAAAAAGCCCCCGCATCATGATAAGCTTTTGTTAAGTCTTGTGAGCGGCTTTTATGATGTTTTTCATCAAACATATAAACTTGATTGTTTTTATTTAAATAAAAAGCCCTTTGTATAGGATACTCAAACTCAGTGGCGGCAAATAAAAACTTGCTTTCATTTTCTAAAAATTTCTCAAAAGCTTTTTTTAAAATTTCACTGCTAATTAATGGAGCAGTAGCATAAAGACAACAGACATGATCATAAATTTGATTTTGGCTTTGTAAAATTTCTATGGCATTTTGTACTACAGCAGTGCTTGAAGCATAATCATCGCTTAAATTTTTATCACGCACAAATGGAGCTTTTGCACCGTATTTTAAGGCTACTTCTATGATCTCTTCATCATCGCTTGAAAGCACTATTTCATCAAAAATACCCGAATTTAAAGCATTTTCTATGCTATAAGCGATTAAAGGTTTACCTAGAAAATCAATGATATTTTTTCTAGGAATTCTTTTTGATCCACCACGAGCAGGGATGATGCAAAGATTTTTCATAGTTAAGCCTTGTTTTTTGTGTTTTATTTTACTAAAATTTAAGTATAATTGTCTTTAAAATACAATAAAATGATACAAATAGGGTGGAATAATGCTTGTAAACCAAACCTTTGAAATTGATTCTTGTGATGATGTAGAATTAAATATAAAAAGAACTAGCAAGCTTGAATACCGTATAAGTTATGATGATGAAAAAGATATCAAAGCTATAGTTTTTATAGTGGGTGGTTTTGGAGCTAATGCAAATATTTCTTTTTTAGATTTTGATAGAGAGTATATTGCTAAAAATTTTAATGTTGTAGCGGTGCATGTTTTTTATCATTGTTTTTGTGCAAGACAAAGTATCGATCAAAAGTACAATCCAAAGCTTATTCCTAATCAAGATGATTTAGAGCGTATCAACGGTATTTTAAAAAATATTAATTTAGGACATTTATCGGTTAATGAAGATAATTTTGAACAAATTATTCCTTTTATAGAGCAAAGAGCTGGAGAGATTAAACAAGCAGGTTTGGTTGATGAAAGTCAAAAGATAGAACTTTTTTGCGATTTTGTTCCACCTAATGGAGACTATCAAAACTATGGCATTATGGCAGCTATTGATCATATCAATACTTTAAAAGATCTAGTTAAACGCTTTCCAAAATTTGCAGATTTGCCAAAAATTTATGGGGGGGGGTCATATGGAGGATACCTATCTTTACTCATAGCAAAAATAGCTCCTTGGTATGTGGATGGTGTGATTGATAATTCAGGGCCCGCCTTGCCTCCTTTGAAATTTATATTGGGAAGGGAATTTGGTTTTCCTGAATTTGTTTTTAGTTCTAAAGATTTAGATTTGTACTGTTTTTTAAAAAAACATTGGACACGCAAAGAAAATGCGTTATATTTTTTCAATGATGTAAATTATATGATAAGAGCGTTGTTAAATTTAAAGCATCTGCAAATTTTATCTGAAGTTTCAAAAAATATTATTTTTATAACTTATCATAGTGCTAAAGATGTTGGAGCGCCAGCTAAGGATAAGATCATGCTTTATGAGATTTTTAATACTTTAGGTTTTGATGCTACTTTAAATTTGATAAAAGATGAAAGTGAGGTTGATGGAAGATTTATAAAAGACTTAAATCATGGCATGAGGATTACTGATAGGGCTTTGTTTAGAAAAGAACTTCCTTCAATGCTTGAAAAATTGCAAAAAAGAAAATCTTTTATGCAAGAAAATTTCATCTCTTATCCTTGCGGTGATAAAATTTTTACTTTTAAAGATAAGGAGAATCAATTTATATTGGAAAATTTTTAATTTTTATAAAAGTTTGTAGGTTATTAAAATCTATATCTAAGGCCATTATATTAAAGATAATTCCAGATCCAAAGCTTGATAAAACATATTTTTCAATACCCCCCCCCATTTTTACATGTGTTTTTTCTTGGTTTTGTTTATAAAGACAAAGTTCTATAGGTAGATTACTAACTTTGCAATCTGCATAGATTTTAAATGTTTGATGAAAGCATGGGAAATTTTCCATATGTAAATTTTCTAAATTTTTTTTGAAGAAAAAATCATTAGGTGTATGAAAAAAGAAATTTGATATTTTTGTTTTATCAATGTCAAAATAATCAAAAAAATTATTAAAAAATTCAGGATAGTTTTCTGATATAAAGTTAAAAAATAAGGTGTTGTTAATGTACAAATACTCATTAAAATTTGTATTGTAAGCATTAAGAGGCAATGTTTCTTCTAAAGCATATTGACTGTATATTTCCTGAGAAAAATAAGTTTTTTGTGTTGTATTTTGAGATTTTTCGATTAAAATTGCACATGCACAGTCACTATGTGTAAGATAGGAGATTTTGTCATTTTTTATATCTGTTTTTTTGCTTTTTACGAGACTTGTAAGAATGATTATTTTATGGATATCGGGATTATCTAGCATTAAAAAAGCTTGCATGAGCGTTTGTAAAAAACCTGAGCAAAATGTTGTTGTATCTATACATACAGTTTTTTTGCTTAAATTTAAATTTTTATGCACAATACTTGATGTTTGGGGCGCAAAAAAATCAGGTGTATGTGTAGCAAGAAAAATCACATCTAATTCTTCTTTTGAACATATATTATTTTCAAACAATGTGTTTAAAGCTTCTGTGGCTAAATCACTTGCAAATGTATTTTCATTAGCTATATAATGAGATGAAAAATTAGAAGTTTTTTTAAGAAGTTCAAATTTATTCTTTGTTAAATTGCATAATTGTAGTTCTTCATCTACAGAAAGAGTATTTTTTGGAAGTATTACGCTAATGGCTTTAATATTATGAGAATTTAATGCAAGTTTCAATTTGAAATCCTTTGATATTTATTTGTTATAATAACATAAATATTTGTTTTAAGGCAAAATAATGACAGCATATTTACATATAGGAAATCCAAAAACAGGAAGTACCGAGATCCAAAATTTTTTTGTTCAAAATGAAATTTTAATTTTAAATCAAGCTTATATTTATCCAAAAAGTCTTAGAGTGGCAAATAGACATTGGGCTTTGGTGGATATGGTTTTAGAATTGGTTCAAAAAGAAGATATTTTAAAAAAAGAGAGTGTTTTAAGTCATATTGCAAATGAAAGACTTCTTAGAGCTATAGAAAATTTTAAAAGTGAAAGTGCTTTACATAAAGATAAAAAATTTATTTTTTCATGTGAGGGTATAGTTTGGGATTTTTCTACTAAAAAACATGTAGAAATTTTAGAAAAGATTATGAGAGAGTTGGGTTTTACCCAAATTTATATTATTGTGTATTTTAGAGATACTTTGGGTTATTTAAACTCACATTGTTCTCAAGATCATAAAAACAATATGGGGTATTATTCTGCTGATTTTGCTCCGCAAGATCATCCTAGAAGATATGTTTTTGACTATGAGTGGATTTGTAAAACTCATGCTGAGGTATTTGGAGAAGAAAATTTGATAGCAAGACTTCTAAGAGAGGATTATGTAGGAGGGACTTTGCTTAAAGATTTTGTTTATCATTTAGGACTTGAATGGGATGAGAGTTTTGTTTTAAAACAAACCAAAAATGAAAGTTTTAATCTTTTAGGAATGGAGCTTATGTCAAGATTAAACCAAAAAGATTTAAAGCAGGATAATCTTAATTCTTTGCTTTTTATGGCAAGAAGAAAATTTGAAGGCAGTAAAGAAAAAAGATTAAAATTTGCAGTACAAAAAGATATTGCTAAAGCTTATGTGGATTATTTTGCTTCTTCGCTTGAATGGGTAAAAAACAAATATTTCCCGCATAAAAATTCTCTTTTTACTCCTGTGAATTGGGAAGAATATGAACAAAATTATACTTTAACAAATACACTCACTAAAGATTGGGATGATGTGGTAGATTTTATAGCACAAATTATTGTTTCTAAAAATGAAATCATCAGTTCTTTAAAAGAACAGCTTGAACTTGCAAGGAAAGATTAGTCTTTCATTGCAGTTTCAAGCATTTTTTTGATATTTTCAAAGCTTTCAAAATTTTCAGGTGTGATAAATTCTGCTTTTAAGGGTTTTTTATAAAATTTTTCTATTTCAGCAACCAAAGCCATGATATCGATACTATCGATAAAATCTTCACTTACTAGATTTTCCATACTTTCATTGATATCTGTTCTTTCTATATTGATAAAAAATTGTTTGATTTCTTGCATATTTTCTCCTTTGGTTTTTTGAAATTATAAAATATTTATTTAAACAAGTTCTTTTAAAGCTTTCCTATCAATTTTACCATTTTGATTGAGTTTAAATTTGTCAATTTTAATAAAATTTTTTGGGATCATATAAGAAGGTAATTTATCTTTTAAAAAAGCTTTAAAATTAATCTCTTTTTCGCTTTCATAAAAACAAATAATATCTTCTTTAAAAATACAAGCACTATTTTTTACACTTGCATGAGAATTTATCATGCTTTCTATTTCTCCAAGTTCTATCCTATGCCCCATATATTTGATCTGATTATCTACTCTTCCATAGCATAAAAGTTCGCCAAATTCATTATAAGAAACGATATCTCCTGTTTTATAGAGTAAATCTAAATAATTATGATGCAAAGGATTTTGTATAAAAGCTTGTTTGGTTTTTTCTTTGTCATTATAATACCCTAAAGACAAAGAAGTTCCATGCACGTAAAGCTCTCCTTTAACACCTATTTCTTTAGGACTTATAAAATTCATATTTTCATCAAAAACTAAAAGTTCTGTGTTTTTACACGCTTTACCTATAGGTAGAAGTTCTTCATCTTTAAAAGTGCGATTGATGATATAAAAAGAACATACATCAGTGATTTCTGTTGGACCATAAAGGTTAGCAAATAAAGCATTGGGTAAGTGTTTACGCCAAATATTTAGCTGTTTATTAGGCATGATTTCGCCACAAAAAAGTATCTTTTTTAAGGCGTTTAAACTAAAATTATTCAAAGCTTTGGTATTTGCAAAATAAATCAGAACCGAAGGTACCCAAAATATAGTGCTTACTTTTTCTTTTTCAAGGCATTCTAAAATTTTATTTGGAAAGGCAAAAAGATGATTAGGTAAAAGATGTAAAGTTGCTCCTGATTTTACACTTGAAAAAATATCTAAAACACTATTGTCGAAATAAAATGGTGCTTGATTGGCTAAAATTTCATTCTCATCAAATTTAAAAGTCTCACATACCCAAAAAGTATAATCAATCACACTCTTATGTGCTATGCTGACTCCTTTAGGAATACCTGTACTTCCACTTGTAAAAAGCACATAGAGTAAATTAGTATCTATGTGTTTTTCTTTTGCAGTTTTTATTAAACTTTCATCTATATTAAAACTTTCAAAGTCT
The DNA here is from genome assembly GCF_001764255.1 of Campylobacter sp. BCW_4341. Classification (NCBI taxonomy): domain Bacteria; kingdom Pseudomonadati; phylum Campylobacterota; class Epsilonproteobacteria; order Campylobacterales; family Campylobacteraceae; genus Campylobacter; species Campylobacter sp. BCW_4341. Next base: position 22,184 of record NZ_MKAH01000014.1, read on the forward strand.
TGTGTATAAAGCGTAGGCAAATCTAAGTTAAATTCTAAATCTTTTGAAGTGATAAAAAGTTTAGGTTTTAAAACCTCTACAACTTTTTCTACTCTTTCTTTAGGGCTTTTTTCATCTAAAAGAGTATAAAAATTTCCACTTAATGCCACTCCAAAAAATGAAATCAAACAATCAATCCCTTTAGGCAAGATGATTAAAATAGGAGCTTGAGTAGGATTATCATTTCCTAAAGTTTTTAAAATTTCACTGGCTAGTTTTTTAGAAAAAAGATCAAAGTCTTTATAAGTGATTTCTTTTCTTTCCTTGGCAAAAGGTTCTACAAAAGCGGTTTTTTCGCTAAATTTGATTAAGCTTTTTTCTAAAAAATCGTAGATATGGGTTGTCATGATTTGCCTTTTTAGTTTTTTGTAATATAATATCGATAAATTAATAAAAAAGGCCTTTATATGCTCATAAACCAAACCTTTGAAATCGATTCTTGTGATGATGTAGAACTAGGCATTAAAAGAACCAGTAAGCTTGAATATCGCATCAGTTATGATGATGAAAAAGATCTCAAAGCTATAGTTTTTGTCATAGGAGGTTATGGAGCTAATGCAAATATATATTTTTTAGATTCTTATAGAAATTATATTGCTAAAAATTTTGATGTAGTGACAATAAATGTTTTTTATCATTGTTTTTG
>NZ_MKAH01000015.1:0-609 GCF_001764255.1 Campylobacter sp. BCW_4341
ACTTATAATGATAAATATCTACTTTATCCTGTATTATATTTTTATGGTTTTGGAAATGGAATTTTATTTAAAGCTTTATTGCAAAATAAAAATCATCAACATATTGTTGTTTTTGAAAAAGATATAGAAATCATTTGGATAATGTTTCATATCTTAGATTTTTCAAATGAATTGCAAAATGCAAGATTGATGATTTTAGAAACAAGTTCTTTGGATATAGAATTGTTTTCTAATTTTTGCTCTAGCAAACCTTTCTTTCAATTTTCTAGAATTTATTTTTTAGAACTGATGAGTCATTATTATGAAAGATTTCATGAAGATATTTTAGGATTGAATAAAAAATTAGCAGAAAATTTTAAAAATTCTATTGTTTCTCATGGTAATGATCCTCTTGATGCTCTGCAAGGCATAGAACAATTTGTTTATAACTTACCTCAAATGATTACTCATCCTAGTTATAAAGAATTACTTTCCAAAAGAAAGGGTATAAGTGATACAGCTATCATTGTTTCTACAGGACCATCTCTTACTAAACAACTTCCTTTGTTAAAAAAGTATGCTAATAAAGCTACAATTTTTTGTGCGGATTCTTCTTATCCTATTTTAGCT
>NZ_MKAH01000016.1:0-2230 GCF_001764255.1 Campylobacter sp. BCW_4341
GCTTTTTAAAACCCGATATTTTGGTTAAAGGGGCTGATTATAAAGATAAGCTTGTTGTGGGTGCGGATATCGTTTCAAGGGTTGAATTAATCGACTTTGAAGAAGGATTTAGTACAAGTAAGATTATAGAAAAGATTAAGGATAAAAAATGATAAATTTAGTGGAAAAAGAATGGCAAGAACATCAAAAAATCGTTCAAGAAGGTGAAATTTTAAAAGGACAAATCGCTAAAGTAGGCGAGCTTTTGTGCGAGTGTCTTAAAAAAGGTGGCAAGATTTTGATTTGCGGAAACGGTGGAAGTGCGGCTGATGCTCAGCATTTTGCGGCTGAACTTAGCGGGCGTTATAAAAAAGAACGCAAGGCTTTAGCGGGCATAGCACTTACAACCGATACTTCAGCACTTAGTGCTATAGGAAATGACTATGGTTTTGAATTTGTTTTTTCAAGACAAGTAGAGGCTTTAGGAAACGAAAATGATGTTTTAATCGGCATTTCAACCAGTGGAAAAAGTCCTAATGTTTTAGAAGCCTTAAAAAAAGCACAAGAGCTTAATATGCTTTGTCTAGGGCTTAGCGGAAAGGGTGGTGGAATGATGAATAAGCTTTGTGATTATAATCTTGTCGTACCAAGCGATGATACGGCTAGAATTCAAGAAATGCATATTTTGATCATACACACACTTTGTCAGATCATAGATGAGAGCTATAAAACTGATTTATAAAAACCTATGAAAAACTATAAATAAATATCAAATATTTTTAGATTTTTATTGAAAATTTATTATTATTACTTAAATTTATACAAGGAACTTTTTATGGTAAATCAACCAACGGCTACTATTTTTGCTGGTGCAAATGGTGCAGGAAAGACTACTTTATATTTTTTAGCACAAGAGCAAGGAATAAATTTAGGTTATCGCATAAATGTAGATGAGATAGCTCAAAGCATTGGAGATCATAGAGATAGACAAACTCAAATTCGTGCCTCAAAGATAGCTATAAAAATGCGTAAAGTATATATAAATGATAAACTTAATTTTAATCAAGAAACTACGCTTTGCGGAAAAGCTATATTAAATCTATTTAGTGAATTAAAAGAGTATGGTTATAAAATCAATTTACACTTCGTAGGACTTGATAGCCCGCAAACTGCAAAAGCACGAGTAAAAATAAGAGTAGCTAAAGGTGGGCACGACATAGAGCCACATTTAATAGATAAAAGATATTATGAAAGTATGCAAAATCTTTTAAAAATTATGCCATTATGTGATGAGATTTTGGTTTATGATAATACTAAAAATTATGAATTAATTGCAAAGATAACAAATGGGATATTAGATTTGCAAAATAATGTCACTTGGTTTAGTGATTTAATACCAGATAAAACACAATTTAAAAGTTATTCTTATAATAATGGATACAATCATTCTAACAGGATTAAGTCATGATAGATAAGCTTGTTTCTATCAGACATGCTGCAAATTTACTTGGTGTTACAATACAAACAATCCGCAATTGGGATAAGCAAGGCTTTTTAAAACCCGATATTTTGGTTAAAGGGGCTGATTATAAAGATAAGCTTGTTGTGGGTGCGGATATCGTTTCAAGGGTTGAATTAATCGACTTTGAAGAAGGATTTAGTACAAGTAAGATTATAGAAAAGATTAAGGATAAAAAATGATAAATTTAGTGGAAAAAGAATGGCAAGAACATCAAAAAATCGTTCAAGAAGGTGAAATTTTAAAAGGACAAATCGCTAAAGTAGGCGAGCTTTTGTGCGAGTGTCTTAAAAAAGGTGGCAAGATTTTGATTTGCGGAAACGGTGGAAGTGCGGCTGATGCTCAGCATTTTGCGGCTGAACTTAGCGGGCGTTATAAAAAAGAACGCAAGGCTTTAGCGGGCATAGCACTTACAACCGATACTTCAGCACTTAGTGCTATAGGAAATGACTATGGTTTTGAATTTGTTTTTTCAAGACAAGTAGAGGCTTTAGGAAACGAAAATGATGTTTTAATCGGCATTTCAACCAGTGGAAAAAGTCCTAATGTTTTAGAAGCCTTAAAAAAAGCACAAGAGCTTAATATGCTTTGTCTAGGGCTTAGCGGAAAGGGTGGTGGAATGATGAATAAGCTTTGTGATTATAATCTTGTCGTACCAAGCGATGATACGGCTAGAATTCAAGAAATGCATATTTTGATCATACACACACTTTGTCAGATCATAGATGAGAG
>NZ_MKAH01000017.1:0-195573 GCF_001764255.1 Campylobacter sp. BCW_4341
GCTTTTTAAAACCCGATATTTTGGTTAAAGGGGCTGATTATAAAGATAAGCTTGTTGTGGGTGCGGATATCGTTTCAAGGGTTGAATTAATCGACTTTGAAGAAGGATTTAGTACAAGTAAGATTATAGAAAAGATTAAGGATAAAAAATGATAAATTTAGTGGAAAAAGAATGGCAAGAACATCAAAAAATCGTTCAAGAAGGTGAAATTTTAAAAGGACAAATCGCTAAAGTAGGCGAGCTTTTGTGCGAGTGTCTTAAAAAAGGTGGCAAGATTTTGATTTGCGGAAACGGTGGAAGTGCGGCTGATGCTCAGCATTTTGCGGCTGAACTTAGCGGGCGTTATAAAAAAGAACGCAAGGCTTTAGCGGGCATAGCACTTACAACCGATACTTCAGCACTTAGTGCTATAGGAAATGACTATGGTTTTGAATTTGTTTTTTCAAGACAAGTAGAGGCTTTAGGAAACGAAAATGATGTTTTAATCGGCATTTCAACCAGTGGAAAAAGTCCTAATGTTTTAGAAGCCTTAAAAAAAGCACAAGAGCTTAATATGCTTTGTCTAGGGCTTAGCGGAAAGGGTGGTGGAATGATGAATAAGCTTTGTGATTATAATCTTGTCGTACCAAGCGATGATACGGCTAGAATTCAAGAAATGCATATTTTGATCATACACACACTTTGTCAGATCATAGATGAGAGTTTTTAATGAAAGTTTTTATCATCAATTTAGAGCGTTCTTTGGATAGAAAAGAGTATATGCAAAAACAAATTCAAAAGCTTTTTGAAAAAAATCCTAGTTTAAAAAATAAATTAGAATTTATTTTCTTTAAAGCTATTGATGCTAAAAATAAAGAACATTTAGAATTTAAAGATCGTTTTCCTTGGTGGGCTTCTTGGGTATTAGGTAGAGAGCTTTCTGATGGAGAAAAAGCTTGTTTTGCTAGTCATTATAAACTTTGGCAAGAATGTGTGAAGCTTGATGAGCCTATAATCATCCTAGAAGATGATGTGGAATTTAGTGATGAATTTTTAAATAATGGAGTAGAATATATAGATGAGTTGTTAAAGAGTGAGTATGAATATATAAGACTTTGTTATTTGTTTGATAAAAGATTGTATTTTTTGAGTGAGAGTTATGGTGGTGGGGGGGGGGTATTATTTAAGTTTTAAGAATCTTTCTGGAACTCAAGGTTATGTACTGCAAGTAAGTGCTGCAATGAAATTTCTTAAATGTGCTAAAAATTGGATCTATGCTGTAGATGATTATATGGATATGTTTTATAAACATAATGTGTTAAATATAGTTAAAAAACCTTTATTATTAAAACATGATTACAGAATAGAAAGTATAATTTCTCAAAATGGACGTTGGTTTGTAAGAAATAAATTTTACAGAAAAATTATTAGAGAAATTTTTAGACTTTATAGAAATATTTTAAAACTATCTTATACTTTTTATGTTAAGAAAAAATTAGATATTAATTAAATTTTGAATTGCTTTTAAAATCACTTCAGGCTTTAAATCTTTCATGCATTTGTGGTGTTTTAAAGGACAGGTTTTTTGCATACAAGGCATACAAGCTAGATCTAAATGCACTAATTTTGCGTTTTCATTTTGCCAAGGTGAAGTTTGGGTAAATTTTGTGGGGCCAAAAATAGCTACGGTTTTTACCTTATAAACCGCACTTAGGTGCATAGGGCCACTATCATTTGTGATGAAAAGATCGCAAAAAGCGATATTTTGACAAAGGGTTTTGATGGTGGTTTTATTGCAAAGATTTTTTACTTTTATGTTTTGTTCTTTTAAAATTTGATAAATTTCATTACAAAGTTCTTGTTCGGCTTTTCCTGCACCAAAGATTAAAATCTCATGACTTTGGCTGAAATTTAAAGCCACTTTAGCAAAATAACTCGCATCCCATCTTTTTGCACTTCCAAAGCTTGCACCAGGGTTGAGTCCTAGAATTTTTTTACCATTTTTTAAGATAAGAGGGTTTTGAAATTTTAGCTTAAAGGGAAGCTTTAAGTCTTTAGAATGAGCTTTTATGCTAAGTGAGTTTTCTATAAAATAAAGGTATTTTAAAACTTGATGTTCTTCTTTGTGCTTGTTTTTGTCAAAAAAATATCTTTGTTTTGTTTTAAGGATATGCAAGATAATCTTAGAAGAAAACGCAGATCTAAAAGCAAAGCTAAGGTCGATCTTACCAAGTTCTTTGCGTAAAGATAGAGCTTGTTTATAACGGGATAGTTTATTTTCTATGATGATTTTAGAATTAGGAAATTCTTTAAAAAGTGCTGTGGAAACCAAAGATCCATAAAGGATAAATTGAGCATTTTTAAAATGTTCTTTTATAGCGTATAAAGCAGGTGAAGCCATTACCGCATCGCCTAACCAGGTGGGAAGATGTATAAAAATTTTCATAAATTTCCTAAACTTTGATAGAATTGTTTTTATTATTTTAACAAAATTTAGGAAAAATATGCCACAACTTTCTATCATAATCCCGCTTTTTAATTCTTGCAATTTTATCTCAAGAGCTTTGCAAAGTTGTATAAATCAGACTTTAAAAGATATTGAAATTTTGATTATCGATGATAAAAGTAAAGATAATAGTTTAAATATGGTTTTAGAATTTGCTAAAAAAGATCCAAGGATAAAAATCTTTCAAAATGAAGAAAATTTGGGCACTTTTGCAAGTAGAAATTTGGGAGTTTTGCATTCTAGTTCTGATTTTATAATGTTTTTAGATAGTGATGATTTTTTAACTCTTGATGCTTGTAAAATAGCACTTAAAGAGATGAAAAAAGATTTTGATTTGCTTTGCTTTGATGCTTTTGTACATAGGGTAAAAACCAAACAATTTTATCGTTTTAAACAAGATGAAGTTTTTAATCAAAAGGAATTTTTAGAATTTCTAAGTAAACAAAGGCATTTTTGCTGGTCGGTTTGGGCGAAGTGCTTTAGAAAAGATATCATCTTAAAAATTTTTGAAAAAATTAAAATAGATGAGCGTTTGAGCTATGGCGAAGATGTACTTTTTTGTTATGTTTATTTTATGTTTTGCGAGAAAATAGCTGTTTTTAAAACTTGCATTTATCATTATGAATTTAATCCAAATGGAAGATATGAAAACAAAAATAAAGAAATTTTATGGCAGAATTATCAAGATAAAAAGAAAAGCAATGAACTTATAAAAAAGCTTTGTTTAAACTTTAAAAATAATGATTTTCATAAGAAGTTGTTTGGGGTTTTAGAGAAAGAAGAATTTGATTTACAAAGAAGGGTTGATGAAGCAAGAAATTAGTAGTTTTTGGTATACACCTAGAGGTTATAAAGGTATTGGTTTAATGGAGTTTTTATCTATAAAATCTTTTATAGATAATGGTTATAAATTTATACTTTATACTTATAATTTAGATGATAAAATTTTTAATAAATTAAATGAAATTTTTGATGATTTTGAATTAAAAGATGCAAATGAAATTGTTTCTTTTAAAAATTATTTTAGAGACGATAGGGGATCTGGAGTGGCTGCTTTTTCAGATTTTTTTAGATTTAATCTACTCTATCTCAGGGGGGGGGTATGGGTAGATTTAGATATGGTGTGTTTAAGCCCTTATGATTATCATGAAAAAGAATATATTTTTTCCAAGGAAATTGATGATGATCCTAACAAAGCTAGAATTACAACTTCATTACTTAAATTTCCAAAACAAAGTGAATTCGGAAGATTGCTTATAGAAGAAGCAAAAAAGATTATAAATAATAAAAAAACTATTTCTTGGGGAGTCATAGGACCTTGGTTTTTAGCTAAATGGGTTAAAGAATGTGATTTGGAAGAATATGCCTTAGATTATAAGGATACTTGTCAAATTCCATGGAAAAATGCTAGAGATTTTATAGATAAGAAAAAAACTTTTGATGAAAATAGACCTTGTTTGCATTTGTTTTCTGAAATGTGGAGAGTTAATAGAATGAATAAAAATACTTTTTATGACAATGGAATTTATAGTAAACTTTTAAACAAGCATAAAATATTTGATTTATGTAAGAAATTGGATTATAAGCCTCATTTTTCTTTATTTTCATTATTAAAAAATTTTAAATGGAAAAATATTTAATTTAAGTTTTCAGCCTTTTTTAAATCCTCTAAACAATCAATATCTAAACTTGAGTTTTCATCCATTAAAAAATGCTTAGTTTTGCTTTGCAAAAAGCTAGGATTGTTTAAAAATTCTTTTATCTTTAAAATATAAATTGCACCATTGCTCATATAAGTTTTAGGCAATTTTTGCCTTGGTATAAAAGGATATTCATCATTACAAATCCCTGCTAAATCGCCACAATCATTACAAACAAAGGCTTTTAGAATTTTATTATCACATTCTCTTACGCTAATTAGGGCATTTGCATTGCTTTTTTTATAAAGATTAAAAGCCTCATCAATATGAATATTTGTTCTTAGTGGCGAAGTAGGTTGTAAAAAAACTACATCTTCATAATCTTTGTAAAATTTTAGAGCATGTAAAAGCACTTTATCGCTTGTAGTATCATCTTGTGCAAGGCTAATTGGGCGTTTTAAAATATCAACATTTTGGCTTTTTGCATAATTTAAAATTTCATCACTATCACTGCTTACAACGACTTTACTAATGCTTTTAGCATTTAGTGCAGCTTTAATGGTGTAATAAATTAAAGGTTTATTGTTTAATAAAACTAAATTTTTATTTTTAATACCCTTTGAGCCACCACGAGCAGGAATTATTGCTAAGCTCATTTTATATCCTTAAAAACTTTTTGTGTGCTGAGTTTAAAAAATTCTCCGCTTAATAAATATTCAAAAAATAATTTTGAGCTATCTAAAATCTCTAACTTAGCACTAAATAAATCTTGTTTTTTATGAATGGTGTTAATAGCTTTTAGTATTTCATCACTATTTGCATTAACTTTTAGTGTATTTTCATTGCCAAGTCTTCCATTTTGTCTTGAGCCAACTAAAATCCCTGCTGTTTTTAAGTATAAGGCCTCTTTTAAAATACAACTTGAATTTCCTATTATAAAATCAGCATTTTTTAACAAAGTTATAAAATACTCAAATCTAAGCGATGGAAAAAGCTTAAATCTAGGATTGTTTTTAAGCTCTTCATAGCTTTGCAAGATTAATTCAAAGCCTAAATCATTATTTGGATAAATAACAATATAATTTTTGTTACTTTGTATCAGTGCTTTTACTAAATTATCTGCTTGATTTTTAATGCTAGTAATTTCAGTTGTAACAGGATGAAACATAAGTAAAGCATAATTTTCATAATTTATATCATAATATTTTTTTGCTTCATTAAGTGAAATTTTATTATCGTTTAAAAGTTCTAAATCAGGCGAACCTATGATAAAAATAGATTTTTCATCTTCTCCAAGTTGGATTAAACGCCTTTTTGCAAACTCATCATTTACTAAATGAATATGTGCTAGTTTTGATATAGCGTGGCGCAAGCTATCGTCAATAGTTCCTGAAATCTCTCCACCTTCAATGTGTGCTACTAAGATATTATTTAATGCTCCAACAATAGCTGCTGCTAAAGGCTCGATTCTATCTCCATGCACTACGATTAAATCAGGTTTTAGCTCATTTACATATCTTGAAAATCCATCAATTGTAGTAGCTAAAGCCTTATCGGTTTGATAATATTTATCATAATTTATAAATTCATAAATATTTTTAAAGCCATTTTTATAAAGCTCTTTAACTGTATAGCCAAAATTTTTGCTTAAGTGCATTCCTGTTGCAAAGATGTAAAGCTCAAATTCGCTTGAGTTTTGCACCCTGTACATTAAAGATTTAATCTTAGAATAATCAGCCCTAGTACCTGTTATAAAAAGGATTTTTTTCACGCAAAATCCTCATAGCTTAACTGAGTATCATTTTCTATATCTCTTAATGCTTTTTTGCCTAAAATATTTCCAAATTCAGCCGCACTAATTCCACCAAGTCCAGGTCTTTTAACCCAGATATTGTCCATAGATAAAACTTCGCCTTTTTTAATATCTTTAATGCTAACTACGCTTGCAAAGGCAAAATCAATTGTAACTTGTTCTTGCTTAGCTGCTTTTTTGCTTTCATTATTTCCTCTCATTATAGCCATTTGCTCACTTTGCATAATTAGCTCTTTTAAAGCCTTTGTATCCATAGAACAAACTATATCAGGGCCACTTCTATCCATGCTGTCAGTAAAATGTCTTTCAAGCACACAAGCACCAAGTGCAACCGCACCTAAACACGCAAGATTATCTGTTGTGTGGTCGCTTAAGCCTACCATGCAAGAAAATTCTTTTTTTAATTCAAGCATAGCATTTAATCTTACAAGATTATGCGGGGTTGGATAAAGATTGGTCGTGTGCATTAAAACAAAGGGAATTTCATTGTCTAATAAGATTTTTACAGTTGGTTTTATGCTTTCAATGCTATTCATTCCTGTGCTAACTATCATAGGCTTTTTAAAGGCTGCTATGTGTTTAATAAGCGGATAATTATTACACTCGCCTGAACCAATCTTAAAAGCACTAACTCCCATATCTTCTAAGCGGTTTGCACCTGCACGAGAAAAGGGTGTGCTAAGATAAACAAGACCTAATTTTTCTGTGTATTCTTTAAGTGCTAGCTCATCTTTATAATCTAAAGCACATTTTTGCATAATCTCATAAATGCTTATTTTTGCATTACCAGGAATTACTTTTTTAGCGGCCTTACTCATCTCATCTTCAACAATATGAGTTTGATGCTTTATAATCTTAGCACCAGCGCTAAAGGCTGCATTTACCATAATTTTAGCTAGCTCTAAACTGCCGTTATGATTAATACCTATTTCAGGCACGACTAAGGGTGCTTTTTCTTCACTTATGATTATATTTTGTATTTTTATTTCTTTCATTTATTTTCCTTTGAAATAATACTTTATATCACTAGGTAATCTTAATAGATCTTTTATCAACTTGTAATAAATATTTTCTTTAATTTTTATTTTTTTAAAATTAATATTTTTTGAAAATTTTCTATAGGCCTCACTAGAAGGTATGAGTATATCTTTAGTGTAGTTATTTTTTTCTTGTATGATAAAATTTGAATTTAAATTTGGCGCTAGTTCTATAAAATTTGCTAAAAGACTGTTAGGACATAAGCAATATAGTTTTATTTTGTAAGTTTTTTCTAGAAATTCTAAAGCTTTTATATCTGTATTTTTACTATGTCCGATATAGTGTGAGCGATCATTTTTAAAATCAGGGGCTAGTTTTAAAAGATTTTTTTGTTTGGTATCAAAAGCATAATAAGATGATCCATTTTGATAAAAATCGACTCCAGAAAGATAAATTTCTTTGTATCCTAGAGCTATAGCTACTGCACACATATAGACTCCGGAGGTAATTCTTTGATTGAGATAAATTTCGTGAAATTTAAAATAAGCATTAAAATCTTTAAGTTGTTTGAAAAAATCATATCCCAAATGAGCATCAGGAAAATAATCGTAAAAGTTTTTTAAAAAATTTTCATTTTCTAGATCAGCTTGGTTAAAATTAGAACACATGATTAGTTCGGTCTCATATTCTTGATTTTGGATTAAATGTTTTAAAGTGTAGTATTGTTCAAAAAAAAGACCAGGATTGTAAAATACTGCTTTGCATTTTTTACCAAGATAGTATTTATCTTCAAAATAAAATTGATTGCATCTAAATACATCAAAATCATTTGGTAGTCTTGAATAATCAATTTTTTTTAAGCTTGGCCCATTTCCAGCAATAATAACTTTTTTCATAATTATTTTCCATCAAGATTTATTTTTAACGATTTTATCAAAATAGATTTTATGTTATAATTAAATTATAATAAAATAAGGAATAAACATGTCTAAAATTTCAATTATCTTACCAGTTTTTAATGTAGAGAAATATATAACCAAAGCTTTAGAAAGTTGTATCAATCAGACTTTTAAAAATATAGAAATAATTGTAGTTGATGATTGTGGAAATGATAATAGCATAAATATAGTCAAAGAATACTCTAAAAAAGACAAAAGAATAAAAATAGTTCACAATGAAAAAAATTTAGGTCTTTTAAGAGCAAGATATGAAGGTGTAAAAGTAGTAAACTCTCCTTATATAATGTTTTTAGATCCTGATGATTATTTGGAGCTGAATGCTTGTGAAGAGTGTATAAAAATTTTAGATGAACAGGATGAAGTTGATTTAGTGTTTTTCAATGCTATTGTTGAAAGTAATATTATTTTATATAAAAAGTTTGACTTTAATTCTGGTTTTTATAGCAAAAAAGAGTTTGTAAAAAAAATTATTGCAAAGAAAAATTTATATTGGACTATGTGGGGGAAGCTTATAAGAAAGAAATTGTATTTAGAATCTTTTGCGAGTTTAAGACTCGAGAAAGATGTTAAAATCAATATGGCTGAAGATGTATTGTTATATTATCCAATGTTAAGTCAAGCTCAAAAAATAGCATATATGAACTGTAATTTATATCATTACGTGCCTAATAATAATTCAATTTGTAATACTAAGAATGAAGTGCTTGTTAAAAATAATATTCAAGAGTTGCAGTTGGTTTTACACTATTTAAGGCAAAATTATATTTTAAACAAGTATTGTAGCGTTCTTTATGTGCTAATTAAATATTTACTATATATTCAAATATATAAAAAACAAAGAACAAAATTAATGGTTACATTATTAGTTAAAATAAATATTTTAACTTTAAAAATTTTATTTAAATATAAAAAGTTTTTAAAACAATGTTAAGAATATTTTTTTTAGAGTTTCTTTTGAAATCATAGAAGGTTCTATTTTATGATTAAGATTTTGTAAATAGAATTTTTTAAATTCTTCAATACTTATCCAATTATATTTATAAATATCTTGAACTCTATGTTTTTTTAAAAAAGGAAAATGATAATTATTTAATTCGGTATGAAATAATATCCTGTGTTTATACTTTAATTGCTCTAAAGAGTGTATATTTGAAGAAAAACTTTGTTTTGTTGCTTTTTTCCAATTGTTATTGATTCTGTCAATTAACACTTCTTTCCATTTTAAGTTATAATTATTGATAAGCAAACAATCTCCTGGTTCTTTTAATATATTGCCATTATTATCTTTGCAAAGAAAAAAATCATCGTTAAAATAATGAATATCAATCCTTGAATAACTAACTACATCATATTTGTTTTTTGGTATATAGAAGCTTTTATAAAGTTTTTTAGCATCATAGATATGATCCACATCTATTTTTATAAGCCACTCATCTCTTGGTATAAAACTTGCAACATAATTATAATAGCTATAGAGTTTATTTTCTTCTGATTTTGGGTTTTGAATTTGAATTTCATAAGGATATTTTATTGGTATAAATGAAGGATATTGTTTGCAAAATTCTAGAATTATTTCTTCACTTCCATCGGTACAATCATTATATCCTATAACACCTCTTTGGATAGCAGGTAATATGCTTTCAAGAGAAGCTTTTAAGGTAATAGCTTCATTTTTTACTCGTATAAAAGCCCAAGGATTCAAAGGAGATTTTGGATCTTTAGATTTTTCATCATAATTAAAGTATCCTTTATGTCCCTCCCCTATAATAGTTTTATCAAGTTTAATTAAATCTTCATTGTTGTATTTATTAATTTGCACAAGAGTTTTTTTTGGTAAATAAGAATCGATTTTATCTCGTTGTATGTTTTTTAGTAAAAATGTTTTTTTTATTTTATGTCTAATTTTTCTAAAAGGGATGAATAAGCAAATTATTTTCACAAAGTATGATTGAAATAGCATATAAAATATTTTCTCCTATAATTATAGTGATTATACCTAAAAATTAATTAATTTTTTATATTTTTATTATTAAATATTTTTTATTTTTTGCCAAAATTTCCAAATATCATAAGGAAGTTTTGTTTGAATAAAAGGTTTAATTAAAACTAATTTTTCCTTTAAATTTAAAGGATCTTTTTTAAATTTTTTAATCATTAAAGCTTTTTTGGCATAGCAAGGTAAAAATGTTTCTTTTATAGCAAGTGTATTTTCGTTTTTTTGATCTTTAAAAAATTCTATCAATTTTAAAGCAGTTATAACCCTGCTTGCTGCTTTTAAATAATTTTTTGCTTCCTTAGCATTTTCCCCGAAAGTTTCATATATATCTTTAAAATACTCTGATACATTTGCTTTTGTAATCTTCTTATCATGATTTGATATACTGTTTGCTCTTAAACGGCACAAATACAACTTTTGTGATAAAACATAAATTTTATTAGCACTAGCAAACAAAATTATCCCAAAGTGTATATCTTCATTGATAATAAAATTTATAAATTTAAGTTTAATTTGCTTTAAAAAATTAAAATCAATCATTCCATTCCATCCAAAAGAAATATCTCTAGATCCTACACTTAATGCTCGATTTGCATATTCTTTTGGAGTGATTATACATTCTTCTTTAAAATTAAAAATTTCCATCCTTGTTTTTTTGTGCTTATTTTTTATATTGTCTTCATAGGTGCAATCATGGTCAAACCACAATACATCCACATTTTTCATTCTTATAACACATTCTTCTATACAATTTAATTCCCAATAATTATCACTATCTAAGAATATAATATAATCTATACTAGGATAAGTAAAATTGGTTAAATCTTTTTCATTATTAAAAGCTTGAGAGCTTCTATATGCTTTATGTATATTATAAGGATTATTACCATCCAATTGAAATTCTATTAAAGAATTTTCTTTTATATGTTGAGTTTTGTTTTTTAATTTATACTCTCCACTAAAGTATTCTATACCTACGTTTCTAGCTGAACTTAAACCCCTATTTTTCTTATCAAAAAGAGTTATTCTTTTATCTTTTAAGGTATATTCTTTTGCAATATTGAGTGAGTTTTCATCTGTACTACCATCATTTACAAGTATGATTTCTAAATTAGTATAAGTTTGATTGATTACACTATCTAAACATTCTTTTAGATATTTTTCTACATTGTATATGGGGATTACTACGCCTACTTTTTTCATGTTTTATCTCCAAGAAATCTTTTTATTTTTAATGGTATCTAAATAAATTTGATGATTGCTTTCAGGCATTTTTTTGCTATTTTCTTCGTGATAAATATGATAAGCAATAGCTTTAAATTTTAATCGTTTAAAAATACCTTTATTAAATAAAAATCTAGCTACAAACTCACTATCTTCCATGCCCCATCCTATAAATTTTTCATTAAATCCCTCAATGGCTTCAAAATCACTTTTATAAAAACTTATATTACAGGTTTTACTGTCCCTTACTATTTCCTTGGTATCAAAAAATTTTTGCTCTATTTTTGAAAATTTATAGATAATTTTAGCTAAAAAGGAATTTTTATAACTTTTAAAATCTTTTTTACTAAAAGCTAAACTATAATTATTGTTTTTTAAGATTTCTTCGCTTTCATTTTTATTTAAAATTACTCTTGAACCTTGTAAAATTACTTTGCGTTTCGCAAATTCGAAATGATTTTTTATAAAGTCTTTTTCTAAAATCATATCGCCGTCAATTAAAATTATATATTCACTTTTAGAAACTCTAATGGCATTATTTCTACTTTTTGCAGAGTGAAAACCCTCATCTTCTTGCCAAATGTGTTTTAAAGAGCAAGGAAAATCTTTTTGATATTCTTCAATAAGCCTTGCTGTATCTTCTTTGCTACCATCATCTGTGATTAAAACCTCATTTGGTAAAAAGGTTAGATTTTTAACACTATCAAGCACTAATTTAAGGCATTCTTTTTGATTATAGGTTGTTATTATTAGAGCGCAAGTTTTTGGTTTTTGTCTTTGAAGTTCATATAATTTCATATATTTAAAAAAAGTCCCTAAGGCATTGCAAACGCTAATTATAAAACCCTTATAACCATATAAAAAGCCATTTTTTAAAAAATAATTTCTAAAAAAAGTCCAAAAAGCTCTTAAATTTGCTTTTAAAACTCTACTTTTTTTGTGCATATTTTGTTTTGCCCAAAGGCTTGAGTAATACTGCATTTTGTCAATTAAGTGAGAGATGTCCTTATAAGAATAATGCTTCAATCCATTTTTAAGATAAATTTTTTTAGCATTGCTTGGTAGAATAAGACTTTCATGTACTAAATTATCATTAAAACGAGTGAAATTTTTATTAAAAATTCTTAAAACATAATCAGGCCACCAACCACAAGCCTTTATCCATTCGCCTTTATAGAGATTTTTACGACTAAGTGCAATGATATTATCTTCTTGAAGTTCTAAATTTTTAAGCTCTTTGATACACTCATTTTCAAGCACTTCATCAGCATCAATACTTAAAATCCAATCATTTTTTGCATAACTTAAAGCAAGGTTTTTTAAAGCTCCAAAACCTATAAAAGCACTGTGGTAAATGTGCAAATTAGCAAAATCTTTTTTAAATTCATTAGCTATATTTAGGGTATTATCGCTACTTTCATTGTTAAGTAGAATAATTTCATCAAATTTTTTTACAGAATTTAAGCACTCAAGCAAAGTTTGCTCAGCATTTTTTACGATGATAATAACGCTTATTTGCTTTAGATTCATTTTACATCCTTGTAAATTTCCTCATTATAACTTGCAAAGCGTCTATGGAAAAAAAAGTATTCCCAAGGTCTTTTTTTAATCATTTCTTCGCAACTTTGTGCTTGATAAAGTGTCAGTTCTTCTAAGCTTGCATTTTGAGAATCTTTTGCTTTAAAAAACTCTATGCAAAATTTACCCTCTTCTTTATAGGCATAAACAGGGATGATCAAAGCATTGCTTCTTTGTGCGATAAGGCTTGCTCCCATTTGATAATTCACTTCTTTGTTAAAAAATTTTAATTTTATGCTTTCTTTTTCTACGCAGTCTTGATCAGTTAAAATTCCCAAAGTTCGCCCTTTTTTTAGAGCACTTAGCATTTGTCTTATGCCACCTTTTTTATCGATAAGTTCTATGTCAAATTGGGTGCGATTTTGACTTAAAATTTCATACATAATTTCACTTTTTAACTTTTTCCCTACTATAGAAATCGCACCATATTTAGCTGCATAAGCAAGGCTTAAAATTTCCCAGTTTCCATAGTGTGCAGTTGTGAAGATAATAGGACGCTTTAAAGCTAGAGTATCTATAAGAAAATTTTCATTGACAAATTTTACTTTATTGAGAATTTTTTCTTTGGTGGTGTTTTGATTTTGCAAGCAATCAATCCCAAATTGAGCAAAATTTTCATAAATTTTCAAAGACAATTTATCGCGTTCTTTTTGAGTGTATTGAGGGAAGCAGATTTGCAAATTTGTATCGATGATCTTGCGATGTTTTTTGTTAAGATAAAAAGTGATTCTTGCCACAATCAAAGCTAAAAAATGCAAGATACACTCAGGCATAAAAGTAACAAAAAATTTCAAAATATAATAAAGACTAAGATATATTCTATCGCTATTTTTCATTAAGTAAGCCTTTGGCAAGTTTGAAGATATCTTCTTCTTCTATACGCGTGATACAAAAATCACTTTTATCGATATGCTTGGCATTTTGGATTTTTTTACCTGCATCAATGATTTTATTGATATGAGTTTGAAAAGCATTGCGGTAGCTTGGTGTTGCACCAAAAATCGTAATAGATGCCTTATTTAAAGCAAAAGCTAAATGTGTTGGACCACTATCATTTCCTATGATAAGATCCATCATTTTTGTAAAAGCCATTAGTTCTTCAAGGCTAAATTTTGGTGCTAATTCTATATGTGTTTCATCAATGCCGCTAAGATTTAAAACCTCTTTAGCAAATTCGTATTCTTTTACATTTCCCCAAGCGAGCCAAATTTTTGCTTGTTGAAATTCATTGATTAAAAGCTTACAAAGTATAGCAAGTTTGGTTTTAGGATAGATTTTATTTTCTACGCTTGAACCCACGTGTATGAGTATGTTTTTTTCGTTTTTATCGAGCTTGAGTTTATTGTTTAAGAGTTGCTTTAAATTTTCATCCACGCTAAAAATATCTTGTTTAAAGGCTAAATTTTTGACATTAAAATCAGTATTTAACATAAAGGAGGTAAGACTTAAGTATCTTACAAATACATTTTCATTGTAATCTAACTCAAGTTTTTGGTTGTAGAAATTATGAGCAAAACTTTCTTTAAGGCTATTTTTATCAAAACCAAAATTATTTCTACTTAAAATTCGACTTACAATAGCAGATTTTATAAGCCCTTGTAGATCTATTACTGTATTATAGTTGTTTTTTCTTGCTTTAAGAAGAATTTTTAGGCTTTTTAAAATTTTTTTGTCTTTTAAGGGCAGGGCATAGAGTTTGTCTATTAAAGGATGATTTTTGAGTATGCCTTCAAATTTTTCATCTACAAACCAATGAATTTTTATATCTTTTTTAAAATTTTTGATAAATTGCAAAACCACGGCACTTTGGATAATATCACCAAGTGCTGACAAACGAACAATTGCTATTTTCATTAAAAGCCTAATATTTTAAAATTTTTGCTATGATTTTAGCGAAATTATTTAAAAAAAGGTTAAAAAATGGCAAAAAATGAAGGTTATATTTGTGTTTTTGATTGTGAGAGTGTGCCAGATGTTGAGCTTATCCGCAAAACTTTAGGTTTTGAAGGAAGTGATTTGGAGGTAAGTTTAAAAGCACTTCAGTGGCAAAAAGAACAAAGCGGGAGTGAGTTTTTGCCTTTGCCTTATCATAAAATCATCAGTATTTGTGCAGTTTTAAGCGATAATTTTGGAAAATTTATCAAAGTAAATAAAATTGATGGGCAAAATGAAAAAGAAATGATTGAGAATTTTTTTAATTTTATAGAAAATTATGAGCCAAAATTAGTCAGTTTCAATGGTAAAAATTTCGATATGCCTGTTCTTGTTTTAAGGGCTTTAAAATACAATTTAAAAGCAGCAACTTATTTAGATACCCAAAGTGATAAATGGAATAATTATAAAACAAGATTTTCAGAATTAAAACATTGTGATTTATTGGAATCCTTAGGTTCTAATGGGCGTGGAATAAAGCTTGATACACTTTGTTCTATGGTGGGTTTGCCAGGAAAATATGATGTGCATGGCGATGAGGTGATAAAACTTTTTTATGAAAATGAACTTGAAAAAATTCACGAATATTGTGAAAGTGATGTTTTAAATACCTATATGCTTTTTTTAAAATATGAATTTATTAAAGGTAATGTTAGTGAAGAAGATTATGTTGATTTTCTTTCTTATATGAGAGATTTCTTGTGTGCGAAAAAATCAGATCGTTCTTATACAGAAGTTTTCGCAAAAGCTTGTGAGAGTGAAATTTCAAAGGTTCAATCTTAAGTATTTAAGAAAATATATTAAAATTTATTTTTGATATTTTTAAAAAAAGGAATGATGATGAAAATTCTTATTAGCGGTGGCGCAGGTTATATAGGTTCTCATACTTTAAGACAATTTTTAAAAACAGATCATGAAATTTGTGTTTTAGATAATCTTTCTAAGGGCTCTAAAATTGCAATAGAAGATTTGCAAAAAATAAGAGCTTTTAAATTTTTTGAACAAGATTTAAGTGATTTTCAAGGTGTAAAAGCATTGTTTGAGAGAGAAAAATTTGACGCTATTGTGCATTTTGCAGCGAGCATTGAAGTTTTTGAAAGTATGCAAAACCCTTTAAAATATTATATGAACAACACTGTTAATACAACAAATCTCATCGAAACTTGTTTGCAAACTGGAGTGAATAAATTTATATTTTCTTCAACGGCAGCCACTTATGGCGAACCACAAACTCCTGTTGTGAGCGAAACAAGCCCTTTAGCGCCTATTAATCCTTATGGTCGTAGTAAGCTTATGAGCGAAGAAGTTTTGCGTGATGCAAGTATGGCAAATCCTGAATTTAAGCATTGTATTTTAAGATATTTTAATGTTGCAGGTGCTTGCATGGATTATACTTTAGGACAACGCTATCCAAAAGCGACTTTGCTTATAAAAGTTGCAGCTGAATGTGCCGCAGGAAAACGTGAAAAACTTTTCATATTTGGCGATGATTATGATACAAAAGATGGTACTTGCATAAGAGATTTTATCCATGTAGATGATATTTCAAGCGCGCATTTAGCAGCTTTGGATTATTTACAAGAGAATGAAAGCAATGTTTTTAATGTAGGTTATGGACATGGTTTTAGTGTAAAAGAAGTGATTGGAGCGATGAAAAAAGTTAGTGGAGTGGATTTTAAAGTAGAACTTGCCCCACGCCGTGCGGGCGATCCTAGTGTGTTGATTTCTGATGCAAGTAAAATCAGAAATCTTACTTCTTGGCAGCCTAAATATGATGATTTAGAGCTTATTTGTAAATCTGCTTTTGATTGGGAAAAACAGTGTTAAAAAAACTTTTTTTTATTTTAAGCAAGGAAGATAAAAATTTTTTATTTTTCTTGCTTGTTTTTTCAGTATTTGTTTCTTTTATGGAAACTTTTGCAATTTCTTTGGTAATGCCTTTTATCACTTTGGCTAGTGATTTTTCTTATTTTGATCGTAATAAATATTTAATCAGCCTAAAAGAATATCTTAATATCCCTGTTTTTGAAATCATTGTTTATTTTGGAGTGGGGCTTATTGTTTTTTATGTGTTTAGAGCTTTGTTAAATGCGTATTATTTTCATCTTTTGGCAAGATTTTCTAAAGGGCGTTATCACGCGATTGCTTATAAGGTTTTTTCTAAATTTTTAAATATTAATTATGAAAAATTTACTCAAAAAAATCAATCTGAAATTTTAAAGTCCATTACAGGGGAAGTTTATAATCTAAGCACTATGATTTCATCATTTTTACTTTTGATGAGTGAAATTTTTGTAGTGCTTTTGCTTTATGCTTTAATGCTTTTGATTAATTATAAAATCACTTTATTTTTAAGTATTTTTATGGTATTAAATGCCTTTATTTTAGTGAAAATTTTAAGTCCTATCATTAAAAAAGCAGGACTAAAACGTGAAGAAGCGATGAAAAATTTCTTCGAAATTTTAAATACAAATTTAAATAATTTCAAATTTATCAAGCTTAAAACCAAAGAAGATGGAGTATTAAGCCTTTTTAAAGCACAAAGTGAAGCTTTTTCTAAAGCAAATATTACCAATGAAAGCGTAGCTGCGGTGCCTAGAATTTATCTTGAAGGAATAGGTTTTTGCGTACTTGTTTTTATCGTGGTATTTTTGGTTTTGAAAAATGAAAGTGATATTTCAGGTATTTTATCCACGATTTCTATTTTTGTTTTAGCGCTTTATCGCTTAATGCCAAGCGCAAATCGTATTATCACAAGTTATCATGATTTGCTTTATTATCACTCTTCTTTGGATATTATTTATCAAAATTTAAGACAAGAAGAAGAAAATTTGGGCGAGGAAAAATTAAGCTTTAATCAAGAGCTTAAAATTTGCAATCTTAGCTTTGGTTATGAGGGAAAAAAACATTTATTTAAAAATCTTAATTTAAACATTAAAAAAGGCGAAAAAATCGCTTTTATAGGGGAGAGTGGTTGTGGAAAAAGTACCTTAGTAGATCTTATCATAGGACTTTTAAAACCAAAAGAAGGGCAAATTTTAATTGATAAGCAAGAGTTAAATGCAAGTAATGCAAAAAATTATCGCCAAAAAATAGGTTATATCCCGCAAAATATTTATCTTTTTAATGACAGCATAGCTAAAAATATCACTTTTACAGATGCGGTTGATGAAGAAAAACTTAGTAAGGTTATCAAACAAGCAAATTTAGAGCATTTTATAAAAAATTTACCTCAAGGAGTGCAAACAAAAGTAGGTGATGGGGGGAGTAATTTAAGCGGGGGACAAAAACAACGCATAGCTATAGCAAGAGCTTTATATCTAGAGCCTGAAATTTTAGTGCTCGATGAAGCAACTTCTGCGCTTGATACTCAAAGTGAAGCAAAAATCATGGATGAAATTTATAAAATTTCTAAAGATAAAACCATGATTATTATCGCACATCGCCTTTCTACGATAACGCAATGTGATAAGGTTTATCGTTTAGAACACGGTAAGCTTAAAGAGGAGAAATGATGAAAATAAGCTTTATTATCGCAACTTTAAATTCAGGAGGCGCTGAGCGTGTTTTGGTAACTTTAGCTAATGCACTTTGTAAAGAGCATGAAGTAAGTATTATTAAATTTCATGCAGGAGAATCTTTTTATAAGCTTGAAAATGAAGTTAAAGTTACAAGTTTAGAACAATTTAGATTTGACACACTTTATCATAAAATCGCAAGTCGTTTTAAGAAATTTTTTGCTTTAAGAAAGGCTTTGAAAGAAAGTAAGGCTGATGTTTTTATTTCTTTTTTGGATACGACTAATATTGCTTGTATTGCTGCGAAAATAGGGCTTAAAACTCCACTCATTATAAGTGAGCATAGTAATGAAGCGTATTTAAAACCTAAAATTTGGCGTTTTTTAAGAAGGGTAAGTTATCCTTTTTGTGATGCTTTAAGTGTGCTTGGAAGCAGTGATAAGATGTATTATGAAAGATTTGTAAAAAGGGTTAAGCTTTTATTAAACCCTTGCCATTTTAGCGAAGAAATTCCTTTTGATTCTAGTTTTGAAAAAGAAAATGTAGTTCTTTTTATAGGGCGTTTAGATCACAACAAAAACCCTGCAATGTTTTTAAAAGCTATAGCGCATTTGGATAAAAATTTGCAAGAAAATTATAAATTTGTTATAGCAGGAGATGGAGAGTTAAGGCAAGAACTTGAATACAAGGTAAAATCTTTAGGAATAAAAGTTGATTTTTTAGGACGCGTTGAAAATGTCAAGGCTCTTTATGAAAAAGCAAAAGCGCTTTGCCTTTGTTCTTTTGTAGAGGGTTTGCCAACGGTTTTAATTGAAAGTTTGTATTTTGAGGTTTGTAGAATTTCAAGTTCTTATTATAATGGTGCTAAGGATTTGATCAAAGATAATCATGATGGACTTTTGGTAGGTTGTGATGATGAAATAGCACTTGCTAAAAAACTCGAACTTGTTTTAAATGATGAAAATTTTAGAAAAGAACTTGTAAATAATGCCAAACAAAGGTGTAAAGATTTTGAAATTTCTCATATCAAAGAAGAATGGCTTAAGCTTATAGTCGAGGTTAAAAATGCCTAAACTTTCTGTTATAGTACCAACTTTTAATCGTCAAGTTTTGTTAGAAAAGGCTATTAAAAGCATACAAAATCAAGATTTTAAAGATTTAGAAATTATTATAAGTGATGATAATTCTAGCGATGATACTAAAAGTGTGGTGCAAAATTTACAAAAAAATGATGATCGCATTAAGTATTTTTTAAATCAAAACTACAAACAAGGTCCAAATGGCAATAAAAATAATGGCTTAGATCAAGCAAGTGGCGAGTTTGTAACTTTTTTAGATGATGATGATGAACTTTTATCTGGGGCTTTAGGCATCTTAATGCAAAAAGCAAACGAAGGTTATGCTCATGTTTTTGGAAATTGTTTGATAGAAAAAGAAGGAAATTTAAGCAAGGAATTTAGCGGCAAGGGTTTGGAAAAAGATAGCGAAATTTCTAAAAAAGATTTTTTAATGGCTAAATTTAGCGGAGAGTTTTTTTCTGTTTTTAAAAAATCTCTACTTGAAAACAAGCGTTTTAATGAAGAATTTTATGGCAATGAAGCCACGCTTTGGGTAAATTTATACAAGGAAAAAAGTTTTTATATTCATAAGGCTTTTAGGATTTATAGGATTTTTAGGCAAGATAGCGTGACTTTAGGGGCGAGTAAAAATGCTTATAGGGTGTATTTGGGATATTTAGAGCTTGCTAAAATTTTAGAAAATGAACTTAGAATGAGTAAGGATAAAGATTATAAAAAAACTTGTGCGAGTTATTATAAAATGGCAGCTTATTATGCAAAACTTGCAAAAAATTATAAAGCTCTTTATAAATGTTTGTTTAAAAGCCTGAGTATAAAAATCAACGCTCCTGCTTTGATATTACTCATTTTAAGTATAATTCCAAATAATATGATTGAAAAATTATCGAAAATTCGGGTGGCTTTATGCAAAAATTAGGAATTTTTATTTATTCTTTGGGAAGTGGTGGTGCTGAAAGAGTTGTGGCGACTTTATTGCCTATTTTAAGTTTGAAATTTGAAGTGCATTTGATCTTGATGAATGATAAAATTTCTTATGAAATTCCAGAGTGTCAAATTCATTTTTTAGAATATTCAAAACCTAGTGAAAATCCTATTTTGAAATTTTTAAAATTACCTTTTTTGGCTTTAAAATACAAAAAACTTTGCAGAAATTTAGGCATTGATACAGAATTTGTTTTTTTAAATCGACCTAATTATATAGCTTTAATGGCAAGAATGTTTGGAAATAAAACTCGCCTTGTGATCAATGAATGCACTACGCCAAGTGTGATGTATGCGAAAAATAATTTTAATTCTTTGGCAAATAAATTTTTAATTTCTTTGCTTTACCCAAGGGCTGATTTAATCTTGCCTAATTCTAAGGGAAATTTAGAAGATTTAGTGCAAAATTTTAGTATAAATCCAAAAAAATGTGAAATTTTATACAATGCCATCGATTTAGAAAACATAGAGCAAAAAGCCCTTGAAGACATAGCTTTAAAAGATAAATTTATTTTAAGTGTAGGCAGGCTTGATAAAGGTAAAAATCATGCTTTATTAATTCGTGCTTATGCGAGATTGAAAACAGATTTAAAGCTTGTGATTTTAGGTGAAGGTGTACTTAAAGATGAGCTTTTAGTTTTGATTAAAGAGTTGAATTTAGAAGAAAAGGTTTTGCTTTTAGGATTTGATAATAATCCTTATAAATACATGGCTAAATGTGAATTTTTTGCTTTTGCTTCTGTGTTTGAAGGTTTTTCAAATGTTTTAATTGAAAGCTTAGCTTGTTCTTGTGCGGTAGTTTGCACTGATCATAAAAGTGGTGCAAGAGAGCTTTTTGGAGATGATGAATTTGGACTTTTAGTAGAAGTAGATAATGAAAACTCCATGTTTCAGGGTTTAAAAACTATGCTTGAAGACGATAAATTAAGAAAAGCGTATAAAAATAAGGCTAAAACTAGGGCTAAGGCCTTTGATAAAGTAAAAATTGCACGCGATGCTTTGAGATATTTATTAGGATAAAAGATGTTGAAAAAAGAGTATTTAAAAAACCCTTATTTAGTTTTGTTTGCAATGATTATATTAGCTTATGTTTTTAGTGTATTTTGCAGGTTTTATTGGGTTTGGTGGGCAAGTGAGTTTAATGAGTATTTTTTCAATAATCAATTAATGATCATTTCAAACGATGGCTATGCCTTTGCTGAAGGCGCAAGAGATATGATAGCAGGTTTTCATCAGCCTAATGATTTGAGTTATTATGGATCTTCTTTATCTACGCTTACTTATTGGCTTTATAAAGTCACACCTTTTTCTTTTGAAAGTATCATTTTATATATGAGTACTTTTTTATCTTCTTTGGTGGTGATTCCTATTATTTTACTAGCTAATGAATATAAACGTCCTTTAATGGGCTTTGTAGCTGCTCTTTTAGCAAGTATAGCAAACAGTTATTATAATCGCACTATGAGTGGGTATTATGATACGGATATGCTGGTAATTGTTTTACCTATGTTTATTTTATTTTTTATGGTAAGAATGATTTTAAAAAAAGACTTTTTTTCATTGATTGCCTTGCCGTTATTTATAGGAATTTATCTTTGGTGGTATCCTTCAAGTTATACTTTAAATGTAGCTTTAATTGGACTTTTTTTAATTTATACGCTTATTTTTCATAGAAAAGAAAAGATTTTTTATATAGCTGTGATTTTGTCTTCTCTTACTCTTTCAAATATAGCATGGTTTTATCAAAGTGCCATTATAGTAATACTTTTTGCTTTATTTGCCTTAGAGCAAAAACGCTTAAATTTTATGATTATAGGAATTTTAGGTAGTGTAACTTTGATATTTTTGATTTTAAGTGGTGGGGTTGATCCTATACTTTATCAGCTTAAATTTTATATTTTTAGAAGTGATGAAAGTGCGAATTTAACGCAGGGTTTTATGTATTTTAATGTCAATCAAACCATACAAGAAGTTGAAAATGTAGATCTTAGCGAATTTATGCGAAGAATTAGTGGTAGTGAAATTGTTTTTTTGTTTTCTTTGTTTGGTTTTGTATGGCTTTTGAGAAAACATAAAAGTATGATTATGGCTTTACCTATATTGGTGCTTGGGTTTTTAGCCTTAAAAGGGGGGCTTAGATTTACCATTTATTCTGTACCTGTAATGGCCTTAGGATTTGGTTTTTTATTGAGCGAGTTTAAGGCTATATTGGTTAAAAAATATAGCCAATTAACTTCAAATGTTTGTATTGTTTTTGCAACTATTTTGACTTTAGCTCCAGTATTTATCCATATTTACAACTATAAAGCACCAACAGTTTTTTCTCAAAATGAAGCATCATTATTAAATCAATTAAAAAATATAGCCAATAGAGAAGATTATGTGGTAACTTGGTGGGATTATGGTTATCCTGTGCGTTATTATAGCGATGTGAAAACTTTAGTAGATGGTGGAAAGCATTTAGGTAGGGATAATTTTTTCCCTTCTTTTGTTTTAAGCAAAGATGAACAAGCTGCAGCTAATATGGCAAGACTTAGTGTAGAATATACAGAAAAAAGCTTTTATGCTCCGCAAAATGATATTTTAAAAACAGACATTTTACAAGCCATGATGAAAGATTATAATCAAAGCAATGTGGATTTGTTTCTAGCTTCATTATCAAAACCTGATTTTAAAATCGATACGCCAAAAACTCGTGATATTTATCTTTATATGCCCGCTAGAATGTCTTTGATTTTTTCTACGGTGGCTAGTTTTTCTTTTATTAATTTAGATACAGGAGTTTTGGATAAACCTTTTACCTTTAGCACAGCTTATCCACTTGATGTTAAAAATGGAGAAATTTATCTTAGCAATGGAGTGGTTTTAAGCGATGATTTTAGAAGTTTTAAAATAGGTGATAATGTGGTTTCTGTAAATAGTATCGTAGAGATTAATTCTATTAAACAAGGTGAATACAAAATCACTCCAATTGATGATAAGGCTCAGTTTTATATTTTTTATTTAAAGGATAGTGCTATTCCTTATGCACAATTTATTTTAATGGATAAAACCATGTTTAATAGTGCTTATGTGCAAATGTTTTTTTTGGGAAATTATGATAAGAATTTATTTGACTTGGTGATTAATTCTAGAGATGCTAAGGTTTTTAAACTTAAAATTTAAGGGTTGAAAATGAGAATAGGATTTTTATCACATGCAGGAGCGAGTATTTATCATTTTAGAATGCCTATTATAAAAGCGTTAAAAGATAGAAAAGACGAAGTTTTTGTTATAGTGCCGCAAGATGAATACACGCAAAAACTTAGAGATCTTGGCTTAAAAGTAATTGTTTATGAGTTTTCAAGAGCTAGTTTAAATCCTTTTGTGGTTTTAAAGAATTTTTTTTATCTTGCTAAGGTTTTGAAAAATTTAAATCTTGATTTTATTCAAAGTGCAGCACATAAAAGCAATACCTTTGGAATTTTAGCAGCAAAATGGGCAAAAATTCCTTATCGTTTTGCTTTGGTAGAAGGCTTGGGATCTTTTTATATAGATCAAGGTTTTAAGGCAAATTTAGTGCGTTTTGTTATTAATAATCTTTATAAATTAAGTTTTAAATTTGCACACCAGTTTATTTTTGTCAATGAAAGTAATGCTGAGTTTATGCGGAATTTAGGACTTAAAGAAAATAAAATTTGCGTGATAAAATCTGTAGGGATCAATTTAAAAAAATTTTTTCCTATTTATGTAGAATCGGAAAAAAAAGAGCTTTTTTGGAAAAATTTAAACATAGATAAAAAACCCATTGTGCTTATGATAGCAAGAGCTTTATGGCATAAGGGTGTGAAAGAATTTTATGAAAGTGCTGCTATGCTAAAAGACAAAGCAAATTTTGTTTTAGTTGGTGGAAGAGATGAAAATCCTTCTTGTGCAAGTTTGGAGTTTTTAAACTCTGGCGTGGTGCATTATTTGGGTGCTAGAAGTGATATAGTCGAGCTTTTGCAAAATTGTGATATTTTTGTTTTACCAAGCTATAAAGAAGGCTTTCCTGTAAGTGTTTTGGAGGCAAAAGCTTGCGGTAAGGCTATAGTGGTAAGTGATTGCGAAGGTTGTGTGGAGGCTATTTCTAATGCTTATGATGGACTTTGGGCAAAAACAAAAAATGCTAAAGATTTAAGCGAAAAAATTTCACTTTTATTAGAAGATGAAAAATTAAGATTAAATTTAGCTAAAAATGCCGCCCAAGATGCTTTACAATACGATGAAAATAATATCGCACAGCGTTATTTAAAACTTTATGATAGGGTAATTAAGAATGTATGAAAAAGTTTTTAAAAGAATTTTTGATTTTATTTTAGCTTTAGTGCTTTTGGTGCTTTTTTCTCCGGTGATTTTAATCACTGCTTTACTTTTAAAAATCACTCAAGGAAGTGTGATTTTTACCCAAAATCGCCCAGGGTTAGATGAAAAAATTTTTAAAATTTATAAATTTAAAACCATGAGCGATGAAAGAGATGAAAAGGGTGAGTTATTAAGCGATGAATTGCGTTTGAAAGCTTTTGGAAAAATCGTTAGAAGCTTAAGTTTGGATGAGCTTTTACAACTTTTTAATGTTTTAAAAGGGGATATGAGTTTTGTTGGACCTAGACCTCTTTTGGTTGAGTATTTACCTCTTTACAATGAAGAGCAAAAATTACGTCATAAAGTGCGTCCAGGTATAACAGGGTGGGCGCAGGTAAATGGTAGAAATGCTATTTCTTGGCAGAAAAAATTCGAACTTGATGTGTATTATGTGAAAAATATTTCTTTTTTGCTTGATTTAAAAATCATGTTTTTAACAGCTTTAAAGGTTTTAAAACGAAGCGGGGTAAGCAAAGAAGGCCATGTTACAACAGAGAAATTTAATGGCAAGAACTGAAAAAATTTATATTTATGGTGCTAGTGGTCATGGGCTTGTTTGTGAAGATGTGGCTAAAAATATGGGTTATAAAGAATGTATTTTTTTAGATGATTTTAAAGGAGTGAAATTTGAAAGCACCTTACCTAAATATGATTTTTTTATAGCCATAGGAAACAATGAAATTCGAAAAAAGATTTATCAAAAAATTTCAGAAAATGGCTTTAAAATTGTTAATCTTATCCATAAAAGTGCACTTATAAGTCCTAGTGCAGGTGTGGAGGAAAATGCAGGAATTTTAATCATGCCTTATGTAGTAGTTAATGCTAAAGCCAAAATAGAAAAAGGCGTGATTTTAAATACTTCAAGTGTGATTGAACATGAATGCGTGATAGGGGAATTTTCTCATGTGAGTGTAGGGGCTAAGTGTGCGGGCAATGTAAAAATCGGTAAAAATTGTTTTTTAGGGATTAATTCTTGTGTTTTGCCTAATTTAAGCTTAGCAGATGATAGTATTTTAGGTGGTGGAGCAACTTTGGTTAAAAGTCAAGATGAAAAAGGTGTTTTTGTGGGAGTGCCTGCAAAAAGAAAAATATGAAATGATTATAAAAAGATTTTTGTTTGATTCTTTGTAAATTTTTTTAGGTAAAATAGAGTCAATTTATAAAAATTTTGTTTTATACAAAGGATAAATCATGAGATTTTTTCTTTCTCCTCCGCATATGGGTGGCAATGAATTAAAATACATAGAAGAAGTTTTCAAAAGCAATTATATAGCACCTTTGGGTGAATTTGTAAATCGCTTTGAGCAAAGTGTAAAAGATTATAGCAAAAGTGAAAATGCCTTAGCTTTAAATTCAGCCACAGCGGCTTTGCATTTAGCTTTAAGGGTGGCAGGGGTAAAACAAGATGATATCGTTTTAGCTTCTTCTTTTACTTTTATCGCTTCAGTAGCACCTATTTGTTATCTTAAAGCAAAGCCTGTATTTATAGATTGTGATGAAACTTATAATATTGATGTAGATTTGTTAAAACTCGCCATTAAAGAATGTGAAAAAAAACCAAAAGCATTGATTTTAACTCATCTTTATGGCAATGCTGCAAAAATGGATGAGATTGTTAAAATTTGCAAAGAAAATGAAATTGTTTTAATCGAAGATGCTGCCGAAGCTTTAGGAAGTTTTTATAAGAATAAAGCTTTAGGAACTTTTGGAGAATTTGGAGTTTATTCTTATAATGGTAATAAAATTATCACCACTTCAGGTGGAGGTATGCTTATAGGAAAAAATAAAGAAAAGATTGAAAAAGCAAGATTTTATAGCACTCAAGCAAGGGAAAATTGTTTGCATTATGAACATTTAGATTATGGTTATAATTACCGTTTAAGCAATGTTTTAGGAGCTATTGGCGTAGCACAAATGGAGGTTTTAGAACAAAGAGTGCTTAAAAAAAGAGAAATTTATGAGTGGTATAAAGAATTTTTAGGAGAGCATTTTAGCTTTTTAGATGAATTAGAAAATTCAAGAAGTAATCGCTGGTTAAGTACAGCTTTGATTGATTTTGATAAAAATGAACTTAATGCTTGTCAAAAAGATATAAATATCAGTCAAAAAAATATCGCTTTGCATCCAAAAATTTCAAAACTCATAGAAGATTTGAAAAATGAACAAATAGAAACAAGACCATTATGGAAAGCTATGCACACTCAAGAAGTATTTAAAGGAGCTAAGGCTTATCTTAATGGCAATAGTGAGCTATTTTTCCAAAAAGGAATTTGTTTGCCAAGTGGCACGGCGATGAGTAAAGATGATGTTTATCAAATTTCAAAACTGATCTTAAAGAGCATAAAGGCTTAAAATGATTTTTTATAAAAGCAAAAGATTAGCATTTTTTTTAACTTCAGATATTGTTTTAATTTTACTTAGCGTTTATCTGGCTTTTTCTTTGAGATTTAGTGGAGATATTCCGAGTATTTTTTATCATGGTATGATGATTTCTGCTATTATTTTGCTTGTTTTAAAACTTTTATTTTTGTTTGTTTTTAGAATTTATAAAGTAGCTTGGAGATTTTTTTCTCTCAATGAAGCAAGAAAAATTTTTATTGCTTTGCTTTTAGCTGAGTTTTGTTTTTTTCTTATTTTTTATTTTTTTAGTGATTTTTTTAATCCTTTTCCAAGAAGTGCTATTGTGATAGATTTTGTTCTTTCATATATGTTTATAGGTACTTTAAGAATTAGCAAAAGAATGCTTGTGGATTTTAAACCTTCTAAAATGAAAGAAGAAGAAACTCCTTGTATTGTAGTAGGGGCAACTTCTAAGGCTTTGCATTTGTTAAAAGGCGCAAAAGAAGGTTCTTTAGGGCTTTTTCCTGTGGGTGTAGTTGATGCGAGGAAAGAGCTTATAGGGACTTATTGTGATAAATTTATTGTAGAAGAAAAAGAAAAAATAAAATCTTATGTAGAACAAGGGGTAAAAACTGCCATTATTGCTTTAAGACTTGAACAAGAAGAGCTTAAAAAACTTTTTGAAGAACTTGTAGCTTATGGTATTTGCGATGTAAAAATATTTTCTTTTACAAGAAATGAAGCAAGAGATATCAGTATAGAAGACTTGCTTGCTAGAAAACCAAAAGATTTAGACGATAGTGCTGTGGCGGCTTTTTTAAAAGACAAGGTAGTTTTGGTAAGTGGAGCAGGTGGAACTATAGGCAGTGAACTTTGTAAGCAATGTATTAAATTTGGCGCTAAGCATCTTATCATGGTTGATCATAGTGAGTATAATCTTTATAAAATCAATGATGATTTAAATTTATATAAAGAAAAAATTACTCCTATTTTGTTAAGTATTTTAGATAAGCAAAGTTTAGATGAGGTATTAAAAACTTATAAACCTGAGCTTATTTTACATGCAGCCGCTTATAAACATGTGCCTCTTTGCGAACAAAATCCACATTCAGCAGTAATTAATAATATTTTAGGAACTAAAATTTTATGCGATAGTGCTAAAGAAAATAAAGTAGCTAAATTTGTGATGATAAGTACAGATAAAGCAGTACGACCAACAAATATTATGGGTTGCACTAAGAGAGTTTGCGAGCTTTATACTTTAAGTATGAGTGATGAAAATTTTGAAGTTGCTTGTGTGCGTTTTGGTAATGTTTTAGGTTCTAGTGGTAGTGTGATACCGAAATTTAAAGCACAAATTGCCAATAATGAGCCTTTAACTTTAACACACCCTGATATAGTGCGTTATTTTATGCTTGTGGCTGAGGCAGTGCAACTTGTTTTACAAGCTGGAGCTATCGCAAAAGGGGGAGAACTTTTTGTTTTGGATATGGGTAAGCCTGTGAAAATCATAGATTTAGCTAAAAAAATGCTTTTACTTTCTAATCGCAATGATTTAGAAATTAAAATCACAGGCTTAAGAAAAGGTGAGAAGCTTTATGAAGAGCTTTTGATTGATGAAAATGATGCTAAAACACAATATGAGAGTATTTTTGTAGCAAAGAATGAGAAGGTTGATCTTGATTGGCTTAATAAAGAGATAGAAAATTTACAAATATGTGAAGATATTTCAGAGGCTTTATTAAAGATTGTGCCTGAATTTAAACACAATAAAGAAGGTGTATAATGTATATAAAAGATATACAAAGATTTGAAGATAATCGCTATCGTGCTAGAGCTTATATGAGTTATATTTTAACAAGAAATTTACCTAATAAACTTCCTGATATTCACCTTGAAACGATTAAAACAGCTTTGGATAAAATAGCTCATGAAGTTGTTGTTTTTGATGCTTTGTATATTTTAGATATTTCAGGCATGCAAATAGAAAATGCGATTTCCTTAAATAAGGCTCATGAAATAGGGCAGGGTGAGGATAGAAGTACTCGTTCTTATTTTTATAGAGCTGTAAAATTAAGACGATGCGTTTTAAGCGATCCTTATCCTTCGGTTTTAAACAACGAACTTTGCGTGACAGCTTCTATGCCAATTTACGATGATAAAAATAACTTGCTTTTTGTTGTTTGTATCGATATCAAGCTTGAAGATATTTTAAGGATTATTCAAGCAGGAAAATTTGAGTTTATTTTTACTCAATTTAGTCGTTTGGTATATTTTTGTTTCGCACTGGTTTTATTTGTGATTACTTGCTTTTTATTTCAAAAAGGTTTTTTTAGTCTTTTTGATAATCAAGCTATAGGTATAGAACATATGTTTGAAAGTACTATTGCTATAACTTTAGCTTTAGCTATTTTCGATTTGGCAAAAACTTTGATCGAACAAGAAGTATTAGGAAAAACAAAAAAAGAAGAAGGCGGAATTCAAAAAACTATGGTGAGATTTTTAGGTTCTATTATCATTGCTTTGGCTATAGAAGCTTTGATGTTGGTATTTAAACTTGCTATTGGTGATTTTTCTCAGATGATTTATGCGATTTATCTTATCGGTGGAGTGAGCTTGCTTCTTTTAGGTTTAAGTGTATATTTATTTACGGTTAAGTATAAAAATAATAATATTTGAGTAAAATTTTAAATAAAAGATGATATAATGCTATTTTTTAAAATTTTTTAGCTTGATTAATAAGGCTAAAAAGGGTAAAATAAAACTATAAAAACTTTGAAAGGACGAAATTGTGAAATTGTTAGTTGTTGATGACAGTTCTACTATGAGAAGGATTATTAAAAATACCCTAACAAGACTTGGACACGATGATGTTTTAGAAGCTGAGCATGGCGTTGAAGCTTGGGATTTATTAACTAAAAATGAAGATGTAAAAGTTTTAATTACAGATTGGAATATGCCAGAA
This sequence comes from Campylobacter sp. BCW_4341, assembly GCF_001764255.1. Lineage (NCBI taxonomy): Bacteria > Pseudomonadati > Campylobacterota > Epsilonproteobacteria > Campylobacterales > Campylobacteraceae > Campylobacter > Campylobacter sp. BCW_4341. The sequence continues at coordinate 29,872 of NZ_MKAH01000017.1, forward strand.
ATGAATGGCTTGGAGTTGGTAAAAAAAGTAAGAGCAGAGAAAAAATATGAAGATATGCCCATTATCATGGTTACAACTGAGGGCGGAAAAGCTGAAGTGATTACTGCTTTAAAAGCTGGCGTAAATAACTATATTGTAAAACCTTTTACTCCACAAGTTTTAAAAGAAAAGCTTGAAGATGTTTTAGGAATAGGAAGTGGAGAAGGTGCAGCTGAGTAAAGGCTGATTTTTAAAATTCTAAATGCAAAAAAAATATTACGAATTGTTCTTTATCGTAGAAGAGCAGTATAAAAATTTATTTCTTGATTTTGCTTTTGATTTAGGTATAGAAGCTATAGAAGAGAAAGATAATGGTGTTTATATTAGATCCCATGAGAGTTTAGAAGAGCTTTCATGGGCACTTGAAATATTTGCTCAAAAACTTACAACTACTTTCAATTTAAACCATAAAATTATTTCTAATTTAAGTCTTGTAGAGAAAGAAAACAAGGACTGGATACAAGAATATAAAAACGGCATAAAACCTATTTTGGTGGATAATGTTTATATCCATACCACTTGGCAAGAAGAAAAAAAGAATTATATAAATATAAAGATTAATCCAGCCTTAGCCTTTGGCTCAGGACATCATGAAAGCACATATTCTTGTGTAAAATTTTTACAAAAATTTTCTAAAAGTAAATTAAGAGCCTTAGATCTTGGTTGCGGTAGTGGAATTTTAGGTATTATCATGGCAAAGTTTGGTTGTAATGTTGAAATTTGTGATACTGATGAGTTGGCTATCGATAGTTCTTTGGAAAATGCAAGATTAAATGATGTCGATTTTCATAAGACTTGGTGTGGATCTATAGATAAAGCAAATGGTTTATATAACCTAATTGTTGCAAATATCATTGCAGATGTGATTTTAATTTTAGAAAAAGATATTAAAAACCATTTAGAAGATAATGCTATACTTATTTTGTCAGGAATTTTAGATAAATATTCAACAAGAATTAAAGAAAAATTTCAAGATTTAGAACTCATTGATGAAATGCAAATCAATGAGTGGTGTAGTTTTGTATATAAAAACAATAAAAAGGATAAGTAATGAATAATAATACCCCAAATAATAAGGGTAATCCGCAGGGTAATAATTTTTTTAACAAAAATCCCATTTTTATTTTTGCGATTTTTGCAATTGTAATGATAATTATTTTTAAGGGATTTTTTGATGGCAATGGTTCTTTTGGTGGGGCATTGAATGGTAATGAAGTAAATAAAAATGTCCCTTATTCTGAGTTAAAAAAGCTTATTGAAAATGGACAAATCAATCAAGTTAGTATAGGACAAACAACAATCAAAGCAATTTCAAGCTCTCACAATACTGTTTATACAGCAAAAAAAGTTAACGATCCTGAGCTTGTGAGTTTACTAGATAGTAAAAATATCGCTTATGGTGCGTATTCTGAAACAAATTGGTTTACGGATATACTTTTTTCATGGGTTTTGCCAGTATTTATTTTCTTTGGTATTTGGATGTTTTTGGCAAGTCGTATGCAAAAAAATATGGGAAGTTCTATATTGGGTATAGGAAGTTCTAAGAAACTTGTAAATTCAGAAAAACCTAAAGTAAAATTTAGCGATGTAGCTGGTGTTGAAGAAGCTAAAGAAGAAGTAAAAGAAATTGTAGATTTTTTAAAGTATCCTGAAAGATATATTAAATTGGGAGCGAAAATTCCAAAAGGGCTTTTGCTTGTTGGGCCTCCAGGTACAGGAAAAACCTTGCTTGCAAAAGCAGTTGCAGGTGAAGCTGATGTGCCGTTTTTTAGTGTTTCAGGCTCGTCTTTTATAGAAATGTTTGTGGGTGTAGGCGCTTCTCGTGTGAGAGATTTGTTTGAAAATGCAAAAAAAGAAGCTCCTGCTATTGTTTTCATAGATGAAATAGATGCTATTGGTAAAAGTCGTGCGGCAAGTGGCATGATGGGTGGAAACGATGAAAGAGAACAAACTTTAAATCAGCTTTTGGCTGAAATGGATGGCTTTGGGACAGAAAGTTCCCCAGTCATTGTTTTAGCAGCAACAAATCGCCCAGAAGTTTTAGATGCAGCACTTTTAAGACCAGGAAGGTTTGATAGACAAGTTTTGGTTGATAAACCTGATTTTAAAGGTAGGTGTGATATTTTAAAAGTGCACATGAAAGATGTAAAAATCTCCCCAAAAGTTAAGGTAGAAGACATAGCACGCTTAACCGCAGGACTTGCAGGAGCTGATCTTGCAAATATTATTAATGAAGCGGCGCTTTTAGCGGGTAGGGATTCTAAAAAATATGTAGAACAAAATGATTTAGTTGAAGCTGTTGAAAGAGCTATAGCAGGACTTGAGAAGAAATCACGTCGTATTAATGAAAAAGAAAAGAAAATTGTTACTTATCATGAATGTGGTCATGCTTTAATCGCTGAAACTACCAAAGGTGCAAAACGTGTAAGTAAGGTTTCTGTGATTCCGCGTGGTCTTGCGGCTTTAGGTTATACTTTAAATACTCCTGAGGAAAATAAATTTTTAATGCAAAAACATGAGCTTATCGCTGAAGTAGATGTACTTTTGGGTGGTCGTGCAGCTGAAGAAGTGTTTATAGGTGAAATTTCAACGGGTGCAAGTAATGATTTAGAAAGAGCAACTGATATCATAAAAGCTATGGTTTCTATGTATGGTATGAGTGAAATTGCAGGACTTATGGTGCTTGAAAAACAAAGAAATACTTTCTTAAGTGGTGGACAAACCATAAAAGATTATTCTGAAAAGATGGCAGAATCTTTAGATGATTATGTAAAGAAAACCTTAGATGAACGCTATAAAGATGTTAAAGATACTTTAAATACTTATAAAGGAGCGATTGAGACTATGGTAGCAGCCCTTTATGAAGAAGAGACTATTGAAGGCGCTAAAGTGCGTGAGATTATTAAAGAGTTTGAGGAACAAAATAGTCTACCAACTCGTTTGCAAGAGCTCGAAGAAGTTAAAATTGAAGTTAAAGTAGAAGAATGAAAGATTTTATTGCAAAAGATGGATATTTAAGTCTTATTATTTTAAGCTTGATTTTTATTTTTGTGTGGATTTTTTATTCTTTTTCCATCCTACTATTAGCATTAATTGTAATTTGTATTTTTCTTTTTAGAGCACCCAAAAGAGAACTTGTTTGTAGTGATGAAAAAGCTATTTTTGCACCTATAGATGGCAGGGTTACTAAAATAGAAAATATTCATCATAAAGATTTAGGTGAATGTGTTGAAATTACTATTAAAAATGCTCTTTATGATGCTGGGAATTTTAATACACCTTTTGCAATGTCTATAATAGATATTCGTTTACGACACGGGCTTTTTTTGTGCAGTGAATTAAAATCTGCAAAAATGATGAATGAAAGAGCTTTTATTTTGGCAAAAGTTAAAGAGAATAAAACGATAGCTTTGCGAATTTATGCAGGTTCTTTTGATAGAAAATTAAAGCTCGATAATATTTCTCATGATTTAAAAGCAGGAGATAGAATGGGTTTTTTAATTAATGGCTCTATAAGTTTACTTTTGCCAAAAGATACTAGAATTCATATAGGCTTAAATGATGAAATTAAAGCAGGTTCATTGTTAGGCTATTTTGCGTAAGGAAAAATAATGAATAACAGACCGCAATTAATCTATATTTTACCCAATCTTTTTACAGCTGCTTCAGCTTTTTTAGGGGTTATTTCTATTATAGCTTCAATACATGGAAATTATTATACAGCTTTGATTTATATTATTTTATCTTTGATTTGCGATGGGCTTGATGGCCGTGTTGCAAGACTTACAAATTCTACTTCAAAATTTGGAGTAGAATTTGATTCTTTAGCTGATCTAGTAGCTTTTGGAGTTGCTCCAGCGGTTCTTTTTTATATGGCTATAGGTTATGATTTTGGAAAACTTGGATCTTTGATTACGGCTTTTTTTGTGGTTTTTGGAGCCATTCGTTTGGCGAGATTTAATGTTACCACAGGCACTTATGAACCTTCTGTTTTTATAGGTCTTCCTATACCTACTGCAGCAGTTGTGAGTGCTATATGGACTTATGCGTTTATCAGTTATGATTTTTTAAAGCCTTATGGTGTAGTTTTTTTGGTGCTTCAAGCAATTTTGGGGCTTTTAATGGTAAGTAATATACGCTATCCCAGCTTTAAAAAGCTTGATTTTAATCGTTCTAGCGTTTTAAAAGTTTTAATTATATTAATTATAATATTTTCATTTTTATATCTTTATCCCCTTGAAAGTTTAGTAATTTTAGCAAGCTTGTATGTGCTTTATGGAATTATTCGGGTTTTATATACCATTATTGTTTCAAAATTTAAGATAAGAAATCAAGAGTAAAATTTTTCAATGACTTCGCATTCTTCTTGAGTGAAACCAGCTTTGATTCTTGCCTGAATGTTAAGTTTTTTTCCTGCAAGAGAGAATTGTTTAAATGTTTTGCAAAGCTCGATAAAATCATACTTGTTTTGATTTGAAAATTTCCACCAAGTATCTCCTTTTTTAACGTGTTTTATTTCATCATTAAGTATAATTTCAAGATATTCCATTAAAAGATTTTTAATGGAGTGATTGGAGCTTTCAAGTTTTTGAACAACAAATGGGTTGGCATCAAGCCCTTTAGCTTCTAAACCTCTATGAACTACTCCCATTCTAAAGCTTAAAGAGTCTTTCGTAGCTTCTAGAGCAGATTCTAAATTATCATGCACTGGAAAATCTCCATATTTGTAACCAAGTTCTTCAAGTACTGAATTTAAAAGTTTGAAATGTTTAATTTCCTCATCTGCTACCTCCAGCCAATCGTAATAAAATTGCAAAGGTAGATTTTTAAAGCGATAACTCGCATCTAAAGCCAGGTTAATTGCATTAAATTCTATATGAGCGACTGAATGAATTATTTTAGCAAGCGCATGAGTTGAATTGACAAATTTAGGTCTTCTTATACGCGTAGGATGAAGTAAGGTAATTTGTTGTGATGTATTTTTTTTGAAAATGCTTTGATTCTCGTGATTAAAAATAAATTTGTGGCTTTTAAAGTCTTCATAAAAATTTTGAAAAGAGTGAAATTTTATATTTGTATTTTTTTCATATAAAATATTTTGAAGCTCTTGAAAAAATTCTTTTTGCATTTAAAACTTTCTTGAAAATTATAAAAATTTATCATTTAAAATTGAAATTTTAATTATATAATATAAAAATTATTTTACAAGGGTAGATCATGAAAGAATTAAATGAAGAAGAAAAAAAAGTAATTTTAAATAAAGGAACAGAAGCTCCTTTTAGTGGGAAATATAATGATTTTTATGAAAAAGGAATTTATCAATGCAAGCAATGTGGAGCTTCGCTTTATAAATCCGAAGATAAATTTAAATCAGGTTGTGGATGGCCTAGCTTTGATGATGAAATAAGAGGGGCTATTAAAAGAATTCCTGATAAAGATGGGATTAGAACCGAGATTGTGTGTGCAAACTGCAATGGACATTTAGGTCATGTTTTTGAAGGAGAAGGGTTTTCTGCTAAAAATGTAAGACATTGTGTAAATTCTATTTCTTTGGAATTTGTAAAAACTAAGGATTGATAGTGTTTTCTAGTATGGGTTCTGAGCTTTATTTGATATTTTTTGCTGCAATTACTTTACTTGCCATCTTAAATCCTTTTGGTAATTTAACTCAATTTTTGGCTATGAGTGATGGATTGCCTTTAATGCTTCGAAAAAAACTTTTTAGAACTATTCTCTATACAGCTTTTACTATAGTTTTGGTATTTTTACTATCAGGACCTTTATTTATGAACTATATTTTTAGAGTTTCATTAGATGATTTAAGGGTTTCTGGTGGCTTAGTCCTTATTATAATGGCTATTAAAAATTTACTTTTTTCAACAAAAATTGCAACTAAGGATTTTAGTTCTTATCAGGATATAGATGATAAGGAAATTTTAAGACAGAGTTTAATACCTATGGCATTTCCTATGCTTGTTGGGCCTGGAACTTTAGCTAGTATTATCGTTATAGCCGAAGATGGTGGGCTTGATGTTGCTCTTGGCGGAGTAATGATAGCTTTTATTTTTATGTTTATACTTTTTCATTTTGCAGCTACTATAGAAAAAATAGTTGGAAAATTGATTTTACATGTTTTTTCTCGTATAGCACAAGTATTTATTGCTGCTATGGGGTTTAAGATGATTATTGTAGGTTTAAAAGATATATTTAACTTATAAATTAATATAATTTTAAGTAAATAATACTATATAAATATGATATAATTTTAAAATAATTTATTATTAAAAAGGTGAGTTTTATGTTTGGTGCTAAGAAAAACAATACTGAAATAATTGAACAACTTGAAAAAAAGTGTAATGGTTTAGGAGATATTTTAAGATCTATTGGGAATACCATGGCGGTAATTGAATTTACCACCGATGGCGTTATTTTAGAGGCAAATCAAAATTTTTTAACAACTATGAAATACTCCCTTTCAGAGATCAAGGGCAAGCATCATAGTATGTTTTGTTTGCCTGAAGTTGTTAATTCTTCAGCATATAGTGATTTTTGGAAAGATTTAAGAGATGGAAAAGCTAGAAGTGGTCTTTTTGGACGTATAGCTAAGGGAGGGATAGATGTTTATTTAGAAGCAAATTATCTTCCAATTAGTGATAATAATGGTCATGTTTATAAAATTATTAAATTTGCCAATGATATAACTCAAAGACATTATGAAATGCTTGATCTTAGAAATACTATTGCTGCTGCTAATCGTTCTATGGCTATTATTGAATTTAAACCTGATGGGACTATTATTACGGCTAATGAAAATTTTTTAAGAACTATGGATTTTAATATTGATGAGATTAAAGGAAAGCATCATAGTATGTTCTGTGATTCTAATTATAGACACTCTAAGGACTATGTTCAATTTTGGGAAGATTTAAGAGAGGGCAAATTTCAATCAGGTAAATATATAAGATACGGAAGAAATAATAAAAAAGTATACCTTGAAGCAAGTTATAATCCGGTTAAAAATGATGATGGGAAAATTTACAAGGTTATTAAATTTGCTACAGATATAAGCGAACAAGTTAAAAAAGATCAAGAAAAACTTCGCCTCATAAGCGAACTTGCAGAAAAAAATGATAATCTTACTCAAGATGGAGATCGTGTAATTGAAAACACTGTTTCAAATGTTCAGAATATTGCTGATATGATGTCTCAAAGTTCAAATCTTGTTTCCTCATTAAATCAACAATCAGATGAAATTAAATCTATTATTCAGACTATTAGTGATATTGCTGATCAGACTAATCTGCTTGCTTTAAATGCTGCTATTGAGGCAGCACGTGCTGGTGAACATGGTAGAGGTTTTGCTGTTGTTGCTGATGAAGTAAGAAATTTAGCTGAAAGAACAGGGCATTCAGTTAATGAAATTACCACTACGATTAATTCTATTCGTAATGTTACATCACAAGTGGTTGAGAGTATTAAAAGCGGTTTAGAGGATGTTAATCAGAGTGTTGAACTTGCAAAAGAAGCAAGAGAATGTATGGAGAAAATTCGTGAAAGCTCTGCTGAAGTTGCTAAAGCAATGTCATAAGCGTGATTTTCACGCTTATTTTTTAAGTAATTAAATCTTTAAAATTTTTAAAACCACTTTCTTGATTGCATTTTTCTTTTAAAATATTTAAAAATTCTTTCCTAGAAATATTATGAGCACCCATAAATTCTAAATGTTGGTTATAAACTTGACAATCTATGATAAAATCATAAGGTTTTAATAAATCACAAAGTTTAATCATGGCAACTTTAGATGCATTTTTTTTAATGCTTACCATGCTTTCACCAAAGAAAACCTTGCCTAAAATTAAACCATAAATTCCACCTATAAGTTCATTATTTTCATAAAGTTCAAGGCTATGCGCATAGCCTTGGGTAAATAACTTATAATAAGTGGTAATAAATTCATCATCTATCCAGCTTTGAGAGCGTGTATCGCGACATAATGTAATTAATTTTAAAAAATCATAATCAAGTTTAATTTGATAGAGATTAATAAATTTTTTCATATTTTTTTGGATGTGAATTTGATTTGGAATTAAAATGCATCTAGGATCTGGACACCACCAAGTTACAGGTTTACTTGTCCATGGGAATAGACCAAAAGTATAAGCTTTTACAATAAAATCAGCTTCTAAATTTTGACTTAAAAATACAGGGGCATTTTTAGGTGCATTGAGTAATTTAGAATATAAATTCGAGCTTTCCATTTTTACCAAGTTTGATTTTAGCTATACCGCCTTTTTTAAGCTTTCCGAATAAAATTTCATCACTGATTTTTTCTCCTATCTCCTCAGAAATTATGCGTTTTAAAAGCCTTACTCCAAATTCTTTATTATAGGCTTTTTTAGCTAAATAAATTTTAGCTTTATCATCCACTGATAATTTTATATTATTTAAATTTTTAGAAATTTCATCAAGTTCTTTTTCGATAATTTTAACAAGTATAGCATCGTTTAAATCATTAAAATGTAAAATTTTATCAATGCGATTAATAAATTCTGGAGCAAAAAAATCTTTGATAGCACGATTACTTTTTTCTTCATTTTTACTTAAAAAACCAAGCTCATTGCTTTCTTTAAGTCCTAGATTGGATGTCATAATAATGATTGTATTTTTAAAATCTACTTTAAGACCGCTATTGTCGGTGAGTTCAGCATTGTCAAAAATCTGTAAAAAGGTATTACTTAAATCAGGATGAGCCTTTTCTATTTCGTCAAAAAGAACAAGACTGAAAGGATTTTTGCGGATAGCATTGCTTAAAAGTCCACCCTCTTCAAAACCTATATATCCAGCTGGAGATCCTATTAGTTTACTTATAGCATGTTTTTCTGCATATTCACTCATATCAAAGCGTTCTAAATTTAAACCTAAAAATTCAGCTAAAGCTTTGCAAAGTTCTGTTTTTCCAACTCCACTTGATCCAGTAAACAAAAACACTCCGCGTGGTGTATTGGAATTTTTAAATCCTGCGAAACTTTGCTTAAGTGATGAAACAAGGCTATCTATAACTTCATCTTGGCCAAAAATTTTTGCTTTTAAATTTGTTTTTAAATTCATTAAAGCTTTATTTTGATCGAATTCAAACATTTTGTGATGGTGGGTCATTTTTGCTAAAACATTTTCTAAATCTTTTAAATTGGCATTTTTTTTAGCTTTTGGATTTAAAGCAAAAGAAGCACCAAGTTCATCGACCAGATCTATAGCACAATCAGGTAAAAATTTATCATTAAAAAATTTTTTACCCCAAATTACAGCATATTGAAGAATTTCATCGTTTAATTTTATATGATGAAATTCTTCATATTTGTTTTTTAATCCTTTCAGAATTTGCAAGCTTTCTTCTTGGCTTGGTTCATCTACATTTATTTTAGCAAAACGGCGACTTAGGGGTTTATTTTTATCAAAAGTATTTTTATATTCCATAAAAGTTGTTGCACCTATGCATTTTAAAGTTCCATTACTTAGAGCCGGTTTTAAAAGATTGGAAAAATCAGTATGAGATTCTCCTGTACTTCCAGCTCCTACTATAGTGTGAATTTCATCAATAAATAAAATAGCATTGGGTATTTTCTCAAGTTCATTTAAAATTTCTTTAATTCTTTTCTCAAAATCTCCACGGTATTTTGTTCCCGCAAGTATACTAGCCATATCAAGACTAAAAATTTTTGCATTTTGTAAGTTTTTAGGCACCTTTTTTTCCGCAATAGCCAATGCTAATCCTTCTACAATGGCCGTTTTGCCAACTCCTGCCTCTCCTACTAAAATAGGATTATTTTTCTTGCGACGTGAAAGAATTTGCATCATTCTTTCAAGTTCAAATTTTCTTCCTATTAAAGGATCAATCTTGCCATTTTGAGCTAAAAGTGTTAAATCACTTGTGTGGTTGCTTAAATTTTGTATATTTTCATGATTTTGAAGTTCTTGAATTTTGTTAAGATTTATGTTGTGTTTTTTTAAGAGATAGCTAGAATAACTTCTTGAATCCTGTATGAGCTTTTCTAAAAAATCTATAATTTTAATTTCATTATTTTTATTTTTAAGTGAAAGTAAGATTTCATCTAAAACAACAGATATTGTAGGTTCTATTTCTTGTTTAATAATTTGATTGTTTTGAGAAATGTAATTTTTTAATTCAGTTTCTAGAAGTTCAAGATCTCCATCTGAAAATTCTTCAAATATATCCTTAAAATCAGTGCTTAGTTTTAGTAATGCAAACAGTACATGCTCACAGGTAACAAATTCATGGTGGTTTATTAAGCTTAGATTTTTGGCATTATCAAGATATTTTTGTAAATTTTCTTGGTATTTCATTCTTCTTCCACCTTTGCTTGTAGTGGAAAATTAGCAAGTTTAGCCGCATCTATAACTTTTTTTTGTTTTGAAAGAGCTATTTCTTGAGTGTAAATGCCACAAATTCCAGAACCATTGTGATGAATTTCTAACATTGTTTGACTTGCTTTTTCAAGGTTTTGATGAAAAATATTCATCAAAATTTCTATGACAAAATCCATGGTTGTTACATCATCATTTAAGAGTATAACTTTATACATTTTTGGTTCACTAAGTTTTATTTGCTCTAGAGTTTGGGTTTTTGGCATTATTTTCCTTTGTAGATTTTATTTAAATCTTCTTGCATGAGTTCTGTTGGAATTTTGCCAAGATAAAAATTTGTTGGAGTATTATTATTCCAGTAATCGCTTATTTTTTGATAAATTCCATTTTTTAAAACAACTTTAAAAGGAAGTTGCTCCATATTTTGATAGTCTATATCTTTTAAAATTTGAGCAATAATACGATCGTTAGAGCTGCCATTGCTTAGAAAATAGTAAGCACCATAATCATCTGCGAATTTTTTAACTGTTTCATCGCTAACATCTTCAAAATGTGTAAGTCCTATAATGATAAATTTGCTAGAATTATTTTTCCAAAGTTTGCTAAGATCTAAAGCTTCTTCTTTGCATGGGGTGCAAAAAGTGCCAAAAAAATCAAACATTAGAACTTTTCCTTCCTCTCCTTCTACCACAAAACCTTTATCTGTTCTTATTAAAGTTTTGCTTCCACCATTTACACTATTTAATACTATTTTATCTCCTTTGTGATACTCTTCAAACATAAAATCATTTTGAATTTCTTCTTCTTTGGAGCAAGCATTAAGAAAAAATGCTAAACTTATTAAAAATAGGGTTAAAATTTTTTTCATTTAATTTCCTTTATTTATAATTTTTCATAGCAGCTCTAGCTTCTAAATCGGCTTGCTTTTTCTTTAAAGTTTCACGCTTGTCGTGCAAATTTTTCCCTTTAGCTAAAGCAAGAGTGGCTTTTACTTTATTTTTTGTGTTAAAATAAAGATCTAATGCAACGATAGTATATCCTTCTATACTTACTTTACCTAATAATTTATCAATTTGCTTTCTATGCATTAAAAGCTTTCTAGCATCTCTTTCTTCGTGTTTATAGAAAGAATGTGTAGTATGAAGCAATGAAATATGAGAATTAAGTAAAAAAATCTCATTTTTTATAATGCGAACAAAAGAGTCTTTAAGATTTGCTCTTCCTGCTCTTAAAGCTACAACTTCACTTCCCTTAAGGACAATTCCGGCTTCAAAGCGTTCTATGATGCTATAATCAAATAAAGCTTTTTTATTTCTCGCAATAATTTTCATCGATCAACCTTAAAAACACTACTACCGCTACCGCTTAGAAAAAAATCTTCTTGTAAGTAAGACTTCATTTTAGGATATAAAGTTGCACAAGGAGTAAATAAATCATTTAATTCTTTGTTTTTAAAGTTTTGTAACAACTCTTTTGTGCTGAGTTTTTTGTAGATTTGCGCTTGATTATTGTTTTTTTGAAAGTCAAATATTCCTCTATCAAATTCATCATAAACAGCTTTAGTTTGGCAAGATATTTGTGGAAAAGTCCATTTTAAATTAGGTATGTCATCTTCAAATTCTTTTATAATTTCACCACAGCCACTTACATTAGCAGAGTGAAAGCCACTTAAAAAAAAGGCAATATCACTTCCTAGTTGTATGCTTAAATTTATAAGTTCTTGTAGGTTTAATTTTAAATTTAGGGTTTCATTCATTAGTAGTAAAAAACTCGCACAATCGCTACTTCCACCACCAAGCCCAGCACATACTGGGATATTTTTTGTGAGTTTTAGGCTTTTTTTGCTAAATAATTCTTTTAATTCGTTATTATATCTTTTAGAAAGTAGCAAATAAGCCTTTTGAATAATATTATTTTCGCATTTAAAATTACTAATGATTTCAAATTCTTTTTTAGAGTCTGATTCTTTATCAACAAGCTCAAGCTCATCAAAAAGATCTTTTAAAAGTATAAATCGTGATTCTAAAAGATGATATTTTCTTGAGTCAAAACCGGTAAGTTTTAAAAAAATATTTGCTTTAGCGTAAGCTTTCATTTGATTAGTTTTTTGCTTAAGTCATCAAGTTTAATATCATTCTGAACAACAGAATGCAAATTTTCATCCTTTACTTGTTGAACAAGTTCTTTTCTAAGTATCATAAGAGATTTTGGAGCTTCTATGCCTATTTTGGCATATCCTTTCCCTGTTTGAACGACTTTGATTTCTATACCTTCTCCGATAATTATACTTTCATTTTCTTTTCTTGATAATATTAACATTTTTCAACCTTATTCAGAAGATATTTTACTGTATTTTCTTTAATATTAATTACGCTAAAATATTTTTCTGTTTCAATATAATAATCTCCTTCATCATGAAATTCTAATTCTTCGACAAAAATTTTAGCACCATTTTCGAGTTTACTTAAATTCTTGATAAAATTTGGCTTTAGGTTAATGTATTTTAACACATTTAAGCTTTTCTCATTATTATAAACAAATTTACCTTCTTTAATGCGCTCTAAAGAGCTTAAAGTCGCATTAATACCTAGTTTTCTAGCAAAAAGTTCGCAATAAGATCTTATATAAGCACCTTCACTGACTGTGATTTCAATATTTAAAAAAGGATGATTATAGCTTAAGATCTTGCAATCAAATACTTCCATTTGACAAGGTTTTAAATTTACTTCTATACCTTTTTTTGCAAGTTCATAGGCGCGAGTTCCATTGATTCTTTTGGCGCTAAATTGCGGTGGTGTATAGGAGATAATTCCTTGCATTTGATCAACGATTTGTTGTAAATTTGCAAGATCAAATTCTTTTATATTTTTAATTTCTTTTATATTTTGATCATCAAGACTTAAGGAGTAAACTCCAAGCCATAAAGTAGCTTTATAGGTTTTTGGAGTTTTTTTTAAAAAACGGAAAAGTTTTGTGTATTGTCCAAATGCAACGATTAAAATCCCTTTGGCGAAAGGATCAAGAGTGCCAGAATATCCTGCTTTTTTATTTTTATATTTTTTCTTTAAAGTGCTTAAAAAGGCATTAGAGCTCAAACCCCTTGGTTTAAAGGCTGCAAAGATCTTGTTCATACTGCTTTTTCCACAAAGCTTGCCATGATTACACGCATTATACCACCAAAATTAATATTAAGCTTTTCCTCTTTTCCGCTTTTATTAACTTCAACAACCCTACCAATGCCAAAAATTTTATGTTTAACTAGATCTCCTTTACAAAAGCTAGTTTTTTGTATATTTTGATTTTTTGATTTTTCATTGATTAATTTACTTTCTTCTAAGAAGCGACTAGGATTGATATTTGCTCTTGAACCATGATAAAAACGAGAATTTGCAACACTTATTGTGAGAAATTTTTTGGCGCGAGTGATGGCAACATAAGCAAGACGGCGTTCTTCTTCGAGATTTTCTTCGCTATTTAAAGGAAAAAATCCTTCATCAAAGCCTATTATAAAAACATAATCAAATTCCAAACCTTTGCTAGCATGAATACTCATCAAGCAAACACATTCTTCATCTAAATTATCTTGATCACTTAATAAAGAAATTTCACTAAGTAGATCTTCTAAAGAAGCTTCGGGATCTTCTTTGAGTTTTTCTCTTAGATTAGCATAAAACTCATCAAGATTTCTGATTCTTTCATCTCCATCATCTTGCTCTGAAAAATAATCTTTGATTTTAAATAATTCTTCTATATTATCAAAAACCTTTTTTGCATTATCGTAGCTTTTTAGAGTGTGAATATTTTGTATAAAAATATTTGCTTCATTTTGTGCTTTTTTTGTTGTTAAAATTCCTACACCGCCATCGCTTTCACATAAGGCATCAAAAAGTGAAATTTGACGTTTTTTTGCATATTCTTCTAAATTTTTTAGGGCTTTTTCTCCTATGGATCTTTTAGGGCGATTAATAATACGCCTAAATGACAAATCATCGTTTGGATTTAAGATAAGTCTAAGATACGAGATTAAATCTTTTATTTCTAATCTTTCATAAAAACGCATACCGCTAAGCAGTTTATAAGAAATTTTTTCCTTCATAAATGCTTCTTCTATTGCTCTTGATAGTGCATTAACTCGAAATAAAACGGCGATCTCTTTAGCTTCTACTCCAGAATTTAGCAATTTTTTCACTTCTTGAGCGATATATAAACCTTCATCTTTTTCGTTTTCGTTTTTTAATATTTTAATATTTTCCCCAGTATCTTTAGTGCAGATTAAAGTTTTTCCAAGTCGTTGCTCATTGTGAGATATGAGATTATTTGCTGCTTGTAAAATAGTCCCTACTGAACGATAGTTTTGTTCAAGTTTTACAAGTTTAACATTTTTAAAATCGTTTTGAAAATTTAAAATATTTTCAATTTTTGCTCCACGCCAACTATAAATACTTTGATCATCATCACCAACAACTGTGATATTTTCATGCATACAACATAGATTTTTTAGAATTTTATATTGCAAGGTATTAGTATCTTGATACTCATCAACTGTAATGTAATTATAAAGTAAGCTTTGTTCTTTGGCAAAATTTATATCATTTTCCAAAATGAGATTGCTTAGCAATAAAAGATCATCAAAATCTACAAAATTTTGCTTTAATAAGTATTCTTCATAAGCACGGTAATAGTTGGCAAATTTGTATTCATTTTGATATTTTTCAAAATTATGTTCTTTTAGTAAATTTAAATCTTCAAAGACATTGCTTACTCTTTTGCCTTCATTTTTACAATAAGATATGTATTTGATAATATCATAGACATTATCTTTGTTTTTATCATGGATTAAATCTTTAATTATTTTTTTTGTATCATCTGTATCGATAACAATAAAACTATTTTTACGCTCCAATCTTTCAAAGTGTAGTTTTAAAAATAAAAGTCCAAATTTGTGAAAGGTGCAAAGCAAAGGATTGTGATTACCTTGTAGAAAATTTAATGCTCTATGACGCATAACACTAGCTGCTTTATTCGTAAAAGTAAGAGTAAGAGTGTTATGCGAGGGGATGCCTACTTCACCGATAAGATAAGCAAGACGAGTGGTGATAGTTTTGGTTTTTCCACTACCTGCACCTGCTAGGATAAGCATAGCTCCATCAATGTGGCTTACCGCTTGTTTTTGGCTATCATTTAAATCTTCAAATAGATTCATTTTTTGAAAATATCTTTATTTTTTGGATTATTTAAAAATATATTTTTAGATTTTTGTAAATTTTTACTATTTTCACGTTTATAAAGGCTAAAATTAACAAATAAAATGCTATTTTCTATTTGAATTTGCGTGATAGCTCCTAAATCAACCTTTACAAAACTATCAAAATCATCATTACCAAAACCTGCGTGAAATTGAATGAAATCTTTATTTAGCTGTATGGATTCAAAGGTGTATCCTCCAAGGGCAAAAAGAGCATAAGGATTTTGTTTAACATCAAGCTCTTTGGGAAGTTCAGGGTTGAAATCTATGAAATTTGTATTTGCAACTATAGAAAATTCTATATTTTCTTCTATAAGGTGTGAAATAACTTCATAACAATGCTTTTGCATGGTATGGATAAAATTTTTATTTTTTAAGATTGTTTCTAGCATGATTGTAACTCCATAAATTCATTGATGAGTTTTTGAATTTCTTTTATGCCTATTTCCCAAAAATTTTCATCTTCTATATCAAATCCAAACATTCCTACTAGTTCTTTTGGACTCACACTTCCACCTAAAGAAAGCATTTTGATATAAAGTTCTTTAAAATTTTCACATTTTTTGCTTTTGTAAAGTCCATAAAGAGCTAAAACTAAAAGTTGGGCATAAGCATAAGCATAGCAGTAAAAAGGAGAATGGATAAAATGAGGAATATAACTCCACCAAGAAGCATAATTTTTTGTAAGTTTTACGCTATCTTGAAACATTTTTTGAGATTCTTCCATCCAAATTTTATTGATTTCTTCGGTGCTTAATTCATTTTCTTGAGCATGTAAGCGTCTTTCAAAACAAGTAAAATTAATTTGTCTATAAAAAGTTGCAAAAATATCTTCGATTTTATTTGCATATAAAGATAGGAGTTCTTCTTTTTTTAACTTATCTTTAATAAAATCAAATACGAGCATTTCGGCAAAAACTGAAGCTGTTTCTGCGGTGGTTAAAGGTGTGTTTTGATTTAAGTAGCTTACATTGTAAGAAAGTTTTTGATGGATAGTGTGTCCTAATTCATGTGCAAGTGTAAAAAGATCACGCCTTTTATCGGTGTAGTTTAATAAAACAAAAGGATGCGCATCAGAAGTTGCAGAATGTGAAAAAGCACCCCCTTGTTTATTTTCTTGTGGATAAACATCAATCCAGCCTTGATTAAAAGCATTTTTTGCTATATCATAAAATTGCGGAGAAAAAGCTTGAAATGCCTCTAAAACAATATTTTTACTTGTTTTAAAATCAAAACTTGCTTCTTTTCCTATGGGTGCATATCTATCATAGTCTTTAAGCTCATCATAGCCCAAAATTTGTTTTTTTCTTTTGTAAAATTGCGATACTAGGTTAAAATGTTTTTGCGCACTTGCTATCAAGGAATCAACGCTTTTTTGCGAAATTTGATTGCTGATATGTCTTGAAATTTCAGCATTTTCATAACCTCTTAATAAGCTTATATTTTTTCTTTCTGTTTTTATCATATTGATAATAAAACTTAAAAGTCTGCTATTTTTTTGCAAAACTTTACTGAATTTTTTAGCAGCTTTTTTGCGTATTTTTCTATCTTCGTCATACATTTTGCTTAGAATTTCTTCTTCGCTAAGTTTTTTACCTTCAAAAGGGATTTTTAAAGCACTCATACTTTCATCAAAAAGCCTACTAAAAGCATTTGCACCTGTATTTGAAAGATAGAGCATAATGCGTTCTTCGTTTTTGCTAAGATTATAGCGTTTGTTTTGCAATAAATTAGAAAGATAAAAATCATAATCTTTACAAAAAGTTGTAAATTCTTGACTTTTTTCAGGAACTAACTCACAAAATTCAAGCTCGAAAAAGAGTAAATTTTCTTCTATTTTTTTGCATTCTTCTTCGTATTGTGCGTAAAAAGAACCATTTTGAGTGTTTTTAGCAAAAAGCAAATAAGCATAAGTCATGATTTTGCCAAGAGCTTGATTTAAATTTTCATAATCTTTTAAAGCTTGTAAAAACTCATTAGCATTTAATGTATAGAGTTTATTTTCATAGTCTTTTTTAAAATTTAAACTTTGTTGGATTTGATCTTGTGTAAAATTTTGCAACGCTTCTTTATTGTGAAATAAAGCACTTAAATCCCATTCTAACATTTTTTATCCTTCATTTTCTAATATGAGTTTTTTAAGAACAGCCATTCTAATGGCCACTCCATTTTTAACTTGTTTTAAAACTAAAGTTCTTTCATCACTCATCATTTCATCGCTTATGTCAATATTGCGATTTACAGGGCCTGGATGTAGTAAAATAAGCTTTTTATCTTTTACTAAGCTTTTTTGAATGCAAAAATCATTTGCGTAGTCTTTAAGTGAAGCATAAACGGTTTTATTATGTCTTTCTGTTTGTGTTCTAAGACTCATGATAATATCTGAATTTGCTATGATATTCTCATCAAGCTTATAATGTTTTTTAAGATGGGTATTGGGCATAAAATGTGGTGGAGCTACTAGGGTAATATCAAGATTAAATCTGCTTAAAAGTTCTATATTGGACGCTGCAACACGGGAATTTTTAATATCACCTACGATGCAAATTTTCTTACCTTTGACATCGCCTTGAAAATGATTATAAATAGTGAATAAATCTAGCAAAGCTTGGGTAGGATGGGCGTGTTTTCCATCTCCTCCATTAACAACTGGACAATGCATATGCTTTGCCAATATCAAAGGAACTCCTGAGTTTGCGTGTCTTATAACAATAGCATTAGGACTCATGGCATCTAAATTAGCAGCAGTATCATAAAGAGTTTCTCCTTTGCTAGAGCTTGATCTTGAAACATCAAGGCGTAAAACCCTAGCACCTAATCTTCTTGCAGCGCTTTCAAAAGATGAAAGGGTGCGTGTAGAGTTTTCAAAAAAAATTGTCGTGATACTTTTTCCTTTAAGAAAAGTTCTAGGTTTTTCATCTAAGAAATCACTTGCTTCTTTAAAAAGCTCCATAATTTCGACTTTATTAAAATCCTCTGTAGTGATGAGATGACGCATGCTTTTACCTTATTTGATATTATAATTTAATTCATTTTTAGAACAAATTGCTGTAAAAAGAACATCTGTAGAACTATTTAAAGCAGTTTCAACACTATCTTGAATAACCCCTATAATAAAACCTATGGCAACTACCTTCATAGCAATATCATAGTCTATATTAAATAAAGAACAAGCCAAAGGTATAAGCAGTAAGGATCCACCCGCAACTCCGCTAGCCCCGCAAGCTGCAAAGGTGGCAATAATGCTTAATAAAAGGGCTTGCAAAAGACTGATTTCTATACCAACGGTATTGGCTGTAGTAAGACTTAAAATAGCTATAGTAACTGCCGCTCCTGCCATGTTGATAGTAGCTCCTAAAGGTATAGAAATGCCATAAAATTCTTTATCTATGCCAAGTTTGGCGCAAAGTGCCATATTAACAGGGATATTTGCCGCTGAACTTCTTGTGAAAAAAGCAAAAAATGCACTGTGTCTTAAGCAGATAAAAATCAAAGGAAAAGGATTTTTTCTTGTATAAAAAAAAACTATTAAGGCATTGATAACAAAAGTAACAAAAAGCATAGTAGCTACAAGTAAAAATAAAAGTTTTATATAGCTTAGTAAGCCTTGTGCTCCTGTTTGTGCTACAGAATTAGCCACAAGTCCAAAAATTCCAAAAGGAGCAAGTTTTACTACAAATTTAACAATTTTCAAAACCCCTTCATTGATATCTATAAAAACTTGTTTTACTTCGTTAGAGCAGTGTTTTAATGCTATGCCTCCAGCTATTGCCCAGGTTAAAATTCCTAAATAATTCCCACTTGAAAGAGCATTTATAGGATTATCGACAATTTTAAATAAAAGATCTTTAAAAATCTCACTCATGTGGGTTGGAGATGAGTTTGTAGCGGTTTGAATTCCATCTAAAACAAGCTTTACAGGAAAGAAAAAATTAGCAAGAACCGCACAAGCTGAAGCAAGAAAGGTGCCTACTATATATAAAATGATAATATTTTTGATCTTAGCACCACTTTGAGAAAAATCTTTAGTGCAAATTGAAGTTAAAATCAAAACAAAAACAAGCATAGGAGCGATAGCTTTTAAGGCACTTGTAAAAAGTATTCCGAGTAAATTTGCAATTTCAGATATTTCTTTAGAACTAATGCCTATAAGTATTCCTAGTACTATACCTATGCAAATTTGAACTATGAGGTTGCCTTTAGCGTAGCTTTGAATGATTTTAGAAAACATAAAAACCTTTTAAATATTTTTTATATCAGAAGTTGATTTTAGCTAATTTTTGCTTAATTTTAGAGAATTTTTAATTTATCAAGCTTTGATAAGTTTATTTGGATACAATTGTGGTTCATTTTAAATGAAAGGACTTTTTATGTATCTATTCACTTCAGAAGTCGTAAGTGCAGGTCATCCAGACAAGTGCGCTGATATAATCGCTGATACGATAGTGGATATACTCTTGAAAAATGACAAAAATTCAAGGGTGGCGAGTGAGGTTTTTGTCGCAGGAAATAAGGTTGTGATAGGAGGCGAAGTTAAGTCAAATCACAAACTTAGTAAAGCTGATTACGATAATTTAGTTAAAGATGTTTTAAAAAACATTGGTTATGATGGGGCAGGGCATTTTAACAAAGAGCAGTGTTTGCATCCTGATGAAGTTGATGTTATGGTGTTTTTAAATGAACAAAGCCCTGATATCAATCAAGGTGTTGATCAAGAAGATGGCGAAACAGGAGCAGGTGATCAAGGCATTATGTTTGGTTTTGCAAGTTGTGAGGCTGAAGAATACATGCCAGCAGCCATTAGCTATGCAAGAATGCTATGTGATAAAGTCTACGCTTATGCAAAAGCAAATCCACACGAACTTGGCGTGGATATTAAAACTCAAGTAACTATTGATTATGGCACTAAGGCGAATTTTGAAAATTGCAAACCGCAAAGTATTCATACTATAGTAGTTTCTGCGCCTTGTGTTGAAAGTATGAAAATAGAAGATTTAAGATCTTTGGTGATGAAACTTATCTTAGATAGTAATTTACCAAAAGAACTTTTTGACCCTAATAAGACTAGAATTTTAATCAATCCAACTGGTAAATATATTAATCATTCTTCTTTACATGATAGTGGTTTAACAGGAAGAAAACTTATAGTAGATAGTTTTGGAGGTTATTCTCCAATAGGTGGTGGCGCACAATCGAGCAAAGATTATACTAAAGTTGATAGAAGTGGACTTTATGCAGGTAGATGGCTAGCTAAAAATATAGTTGCAGCAGGGCTTGCTAAAAAATGTATTGTTCAACTTAGTTATGCTATAGGTGTTGCAAAACCTACTTCGGTAAGTGTGGATTGTATGGGCACAAATACCAGTGTAAATGATGATGTTTTAAGTGATTTTGTTATGCAAAACTTCTCTTTAACGCCAAATTGGATCCGTGATAAATTTCATCTGGATAAACCAAGTAAAGAAACTTTTCTTTATGCGGATGTAGCGGCTCGTGGGCAAGTAGGACAAAAGGACTATCCTTGGGAACAACTTGATGCTCTAGAACAGTTTAAAAAGCTGCTTTAAAAAATTAACAATATTATACAAGCTTAAATAAGGCTTGTATAATTATAAAGAATTAATGAAGTTGTATTAATTTTTGACTTAGAGGGATATTTTTCAATATCCCCCATAAATATAAAAGTTAGGAAGGAAGCTAAATTAATTTAGCTTTGGGGTAAAAACCCCTCTAAGTCAAAATATTATTTGACAGAATTATAATATAAAATAACTTAAATTACTTTAAAATTAAAATTTTAATATTATTTTTTATCATTAAATATTTCTTTGGATAAATTTTTTCCAATCTTTACTTAAAAGCTTTTTAGGGAGTATAACTATATTCTCTTTACCATTTGTAGCATGATAAACACTAACCCCATATTTACTTGCATAAAATTTCATTAAGAGTTGTTGGAGTTTGTATTCGCTGCTATTATTAAACCAAGCATTGTTGCTTAGAGCTATAATAATTTGTGAATTTTGATAGTTTTGCTCTTTGGTAGCTTCATAACAAATTGCATTTGTAATAATTTGATTGTCTAATTTATATTTGCTTTGTATAGGACCTTGGGAAAATTCTTCAATATTTTTAAGAAAATATTTTTTTATTAAGTCTTTAAAAAATGGAATTTCTTCACCAAAGGGAACTAAAAAATGCTTATTTAAAATATAGACATTGCCTTTTTTAAAGATATACGTGCTATTGTAAGTTTGCTCTTTTTCAGTATAAAATGCTCCCGTAATAATGGTAATTTTATAAGATAATTCTTTAAGCATAAGTTCATATTTGGTATTTTTTAAATCAAAAGCAAAAGCGGTTTCAGGCAAGATTACAAGTTCTTTTTTTTCATTTATAGCTTGAAATATATCTTGAATTAGGATATCAGAATTTGATTTTAAATTTTCTTGTAAAAATTTTTGATCTTGAGAGATATTAGTATTGATGAGTTTGTAGTTTAAATTAAGAGTTTGAGCTTGTTTTTCATTATATTGAAATCCACTAAAGAATAAAACAAGAACAATTGCTATTTTATAATATCTTGATATATAACCCTCATAGATGAAATATGCTATTAAAAATATGCAAATAATACCACGATAACTTGGGTCAAAAAAACCATAAACTGTAAAAATTCCCCAATTAAGCCAATCAAATCCTAAAGGATGGATAAAACTTATGCAAAAAATTCCACAAAGTCTTAAAAAATCAAATTTTAATAAATAACATAATCTAAAAAGTAGTCCATAAATAAAACCAATGATAATTGGTATAATTGGTACTAAATAGTTTAGATTAAAATAAATTGAAGATAAACCAATCCACCAAAACCAAAGAATCCCTACAAAAAAACCTATCCAAAAATATTGTTTAGAATTTTTACTTTTTAGAAGTAAAACTAACCCGTAAATAGCTAAAAATGGGCTAATGGTTTGTGTAAAAATATTTTCAAAAAATGATAGATAAATAGAATTTGAAAGTAAAATTGCAATAAAAAAGACTTTTATTATTTTAAAAATGATAGAATTAGTGTTTAATTTTTTTGGAATAAAGGAAAAATATGGCAGAAAATTCAATTTTAACTTCATTATTACCTCTTGTAGTGTTATTTGCAATTTTTTATTTCTTGGTGATCAGACCGCAACAAAAACAAGCAAAAGCACATAAACAAATGCTTGAGTCTTTGCAAAAAGGAGATAAAATCATCACTAATGGCGGACTTATTTGTGAAGTCGTAAAACCAGAGGAGGATTTTATCAAAGTTAAGCTTAATGAAGACAATGTTACTGCAAAAATTTCAAGAGAATTTATAGCAAAGAAAATTGATGCGTAATTCTAAAATCAATTATCGCTTGATTATTTTTATAGCGGTATTTATTTTTGGAGTGGCTTTTTCACTCCCTTCTTTTTTGCAGTCAGAACGTGGTGTGAAGATTAATTTAGGGCTTGATTTGCAAGGTGGGCTTTATATGCTCTTAGGTGTAGATAATGAAGAAGCTGTAAAATCTAAAATAAAATCAATTGCATCTTCATTGAGTTATTCTTTTAATAAAGAAAATATTTTAAATGACGGCTTAAATACCCATGATGATATTTTAGAATTTACTTTGCTTGATAATGCGGATATTGCAAAAGTTGAAAATTTGCTTAAAGAAATAAAAGGAATTAATATACAAAGTGAAAATATGCACTATAAAATTTCTTTTACCTCAGAAGAAGTAAAAAATATAGAAAATTTTGCACTTTTGCAAGCAGTTGAAACCATAAGAAATAGGCTTGATCAATTTGGTTTAGCAGAGCCAACAGTTGCTAAGCAAGGTAATGATAAGATTTTGGTTGAACTTGCAGGGATTAAAACCAAAGAAGATGAACTAAGAGCAAAAGAACGCATCACAAAAGCAGCACATTTACAACTTATGGAAGTTGATGATTCTAAAATGGGTCAAGCTTCCACAATGAGCGACGCTGAGGCTGCGAGTTATGGACTGATTTTAGTGCCTGATTCTAGAAATCCAAATTTAAAATATACCTTAAAAAGTATACCTATTTTAGATGGATCTATGCTTACTGATGCTAGAGTAGGGATTAGTGATAAGAGTAATTATCCTGTGATTAATTTTACTTTAAATGCCGAGGGTTCTAAAAAATTTGCTGATTATACAGGAGCAAATGTTGGAAAGCGTCTTGCTATTGTACTTGATAATAAAGTATATTCTGCTCCATCTATCAATGAACGCATAGGCGGAGGTAGTGGGCAAATCAGTGGAGCTTTTACTCAAGAAGAAGCACGCGATGTGGCGGTAGCTTTAAGAAGTGGAGCTTTGCTTGCGCCTGTAAAATTACTTGAACAAAGAAGCATAGGACCATCTTTAGGTGCTGATAGTATTAAAATGAGTATGATAGCCTTAATCGGTGCATCGGTTTTTATTGTAGTATTTATGATGATGTATTACGGTGTGGCAGGAATTTTTGCAAATATTGCAATGCTAGTTAATGTTTTGGTAGTAGTTGCTGTTATGGCTATGTTTGGAGCAACTTTAACTTTACCAGGGATGGCAGGACTTGTTTTAACTGTGGGTATGGCAGTAGATGCAAATGTGATTATCAATGAGCGTATACGAGAACTCTTGCGAGATGGAGTAAATATAAGAGTTAGTATAGAACAAGGTTATAAAAATGCTATGAGTGCGATTATAGATTCAAATATCACTTCTTTAGTTACTTCGGTAGCACTTTATGCCTATGGAACAGGAGCAGTTAAAGGTTTTGCTGTGACTTTGGGAATTGGTATCGTTGTTTCTATGATTACAGCTATTTTAGGAACTCACGGAATGTTTGATTATTTTATGCAACGCATAGAAAAAAATAATAATACAAGATTTTGGTTTGGCTATAGGAGAAGATAATGCAGTTTTTTAGCGAAAAGAAAATTTATGATTTTATGAGAATGCGTTTTGCTGCTATTTCCCTTTCTTTTATTTTGTTTTTTGGTTCTATTTATTTACTTTGGGATAGGGGTTTACAATATGGCATTGATTTTAGCGGAGGAACTTTAGTTCAGCTTAAATATGAAAATGCAGCTCCTATAACGCAAATTCGAGAAATTTTAGAAAATCAAGGAACTTTTCAAAATTTATCTGTAACTGAGTTTGGAAGCAATGAAGAAGTAACTATACGCTTTTTAGGAAGTAATGATAATGTAAGCAATGATATAGGCGAGCATATAAGCACTCTTTTAAAGGATACGGGAAAATTTGAGGTGCGTCGTGCTGATGTGGTAGGACCAAAAGTAGGTGATGAACTTAGAAATAAAGGACTTATGGCTATAGCTGTATCTTTGATAGCAATTTTAATTTATATAGCGTTGCGTTTTGAGTGGCGTTTTGCTCTTGCGGCTATAATCAGTGAAATTCATGATGTTGTGATTACTTTAGGAGCAATTTCTTTATTTAAAATTGATGTCAATTTAGATACTTTGGCTGCTGTTTTAACTGTGCTTGGATACTCTTTGAATGATACAATTATTATTTTTGATAGAATCAGAGAAGGTATTAAAACAAGTAAAAAAACCGAACTTGCACCTATTATTAATGAAAGTGTTTCAGCAACTTTATCAAGAACGGTTTTAACTTCAGGGTTGACTTTAGCAACCGTTGTGATACTTTATTTCTTTGGCGGGGAAATGATACAAGGATTTTCTTTGGCTTTAATTGTAGGTATTATAGCGGGAACTTTAAGCTCTATCTTTGTTGCAAGTCCGACATTATTATGGTTTAAATTTAGTGTGCTTGAGTTTAGAAATAAAGAAATTGAAAAAGCAAAAAGAAAACAAGATAAAGAACGCAATCGTGCAATGTATGAAAAAGGAACTGTGTAAGGAGAATTTATGGCTTATGAAGCAAGTTTAATAGAAAAAAAATGGCAAAAAATTTGGGATGAAAATGAATATTTTGAGCCAAAAGATGACTTAAATTTGCCTAAAAAATATATTTTATCGATGTTTCCTTATCCTAGTGGACGCATTCATATGGGGCATGTAAGAAATTATACTATAGGTGATGCTTTGGCAAGATATTATCGCAAGATAGGTTTTAATGTTTTACATCCTATAGGTTTTGATAGTTTTGGCATGCCTGCTGAAAATGCAGCTATTAAACATAAAATTCATCCTAAGTCATGGACTTATGAAAATATAGCTTATATGAAAAAAGAACTTTTTTCTTTAGGTTTTTCTTTTTCTAAAAAAAGAATGCTTGCTACTTCAGATCCACTTTATACAAAATTTGAGCAAGAATTTTTTATTAAGATGTTTGAAAAAGGTTTGATTTACACTAAAGAAGCAAATGTAAATTGGTGTGAACAAGATCAAACGGTTTTGGCTAATGAGCAAGTTGAAGACGGAAAATGTTGGCGTTGTGGTCATGAAGTGGTGCAGAAAAAAATGCCAGGTTATTATGTAAAAATCACTGCTTATGCTGAGGAACTTTTAAAAGATTTAGAAGAATTAAAAGATAAATGGCCTAATCAAGTTTTAACTATGCAAGAAAATTGGATTGGTAAAAGCGAAGGTTTGGAATTTTCTTTAAATTTAGACGAAGAAAGCAAGCAAAAAACCAAAGAAAGTTCTTTAGAAGTTTTTACTACAAGAGCAGATACAATTTATGGAGTTTCGTATATCGCTTTAGCTCCAGAACATAAAATTGTTCAAAATTTGCTTTCGCAAAATTTATTAAATCAAGATGTATTAAATAAAATCAAAACTATTCAAAATCAAAGCCCAAGAGAAAGACAAAGTTCTGAAAAAGAAGGTTATTTTCTAGGAATTTATGCCATTCATCCTTTAAGCGGAGAAAAAATTCCTTTGTGGGTGGCTAATTTTGTCTTGGCTGATTATGGTAGTGGAGCGGTTATGGCTGTTCCAGCTCATGATGAAAGAGATTTTGAATTTGCAACAAAATATAATCTTGCCATCAAACAAGTTATTCAAACTCAAGAAAATTTACCTTATACGCAAAAATCAGGAAAATTAATTAATAGCCAAGAGTTTGATAATCTTGATTGTAATGAGGCAAGATTAAAAATCATTTCTCAGTTTGAAGCTAAAAATATAGGAAAAAGGGTTGTAAATTTTAAAATTCGTGATTGGGGTGTTTCACGCCAAAGATATTGGGGTGCGCCTATTCCTATGATTAAATGTCAAATTTGTGGTATAGTGCCTCAAAAACTAGAAAATTTACCTATTATCTTACCTGAAGATGTGCAAATTACAGGTGAGGGTAATCCACTTGATAAACATCCAACTTGGAAAAATTGTATTTGTCCTAAATGTGGCAAAGAGGCTCAAAAAGAAAGTGATACTTTAGATACTTTTTTTGAAAGTTCTTGGTATTTTGCACGTTTTGCAAGTGATGAGAGAACTTGGCAGGAAAAAGCTTTAGATGAAAAAAGTGTAAAGTATTGGATGAGTGTGGATCAATATATAGGTGGTATTGAACATGCAATCTTGCATTTACTTTATGCGAGATTTTTCCAAAAAGCTTTAAGAGACTTGGGTTATTTAACACAAAATGAACCTTTTGATAGACTTTTAACTCAGGGTATGGTGTTAAAAGATGGTGCTAAAATGTCAAAATCAAAAGGCAATGTTGTAGATCCTGATGAGATTATAGAAAAATACGGTGCTGATACCGCAAGACTTTTTATACTTTTTGCTGCGCCTCCGGCTAAAGAGCTTGAATGGAATGATGATGCGGTTGAAGGGGCTTATAGATTTATTTGCAAACTCTATGATAGGGCGCAAAATGTTAAAAAAGGTGAGCTTGTAGAATTAAAACAAGAAAATTTAAATAAAGAAGAAAAATATGCAAGATTAAAGGTATATGAAGCTTTGAAAAAATCTTTTGAAGTTTATCATCAAAGTTTTGCTTTCAATACTTTAATTGCAGCTTGCATGGAAGCTTTAAATGCTTTAGCGCTTTGCAAAAATGAAGCTTTGGAGCAAGAGGCTTTTTATATTATTTTAAATATTTTAGAGCCTATTATTCCTCATGTTTGTTTTGAGCTTAGCGAGGAGCTTTTTAAATGTAAAAATTTCAAAAAATTAGAACTTAAAGAAGAGGTTTTTGTAAAAGATACTTTAAATTTAGCTGTAAGTATTAATGGTAAAAAAAGGGCTGAATTTGAAATTTCAAGTAGTGCGAGTAAAGAAGAAATTTTAGCTTTTGCAAAAGAAAATACTGCTAAATGGCTTGAAGGTAAGAGTATAGTTAAAGAAATTTATGTGGAAGGAAAGCTAGTTAATCTAGTGATTAAATGAAAAAGATTTTAATTTTTTGTATAGGTTTATTTTTAGGTGCTTGTGGATATGTTCCTACATCAAAAATCGCTAATAATATTTTCGATGAGAAGGTTTATGTTAATGTTGAATTAAGTCAACAAGACCCAAAAAATAGTATCTATGTTGCCGATACTTTAAAAGAAATGGTAATTTCAAAATTAGGGCGTAAACTTGCTTTAAAACACGAGGCAGATGATGTAATCAATGTTAAAATGAATAATTTAGAATTTATTCCTTTAGCTTATGATAAAAATGGCTATGTCATTAGTTATAAAGCTAAATTAAATTTAGATTTTAATGTTGTCTTTAAAGATGGTTCAAGTCAGGCTTTTACTACAAGTGGAAGTTATAATTTTGAAATTTCTCCAAATAGTATTATTAGTGATTCTGCAAGGTATGAGGCTATTCGAGCAGCTTCAAGCGAGGCATTTGATGAGTTTATTTCCGTAATTGCTATTAAAGGGCAAAAACGTGATTCCAAATACTAATGAAATAGCAAAGCAAACTTTAATTGCATTAAAAGAAAGAAAACTAAAACCAACTCCTGAAAATTATACGGAAATTTTTGAAGAACTATCTTTAAAATATGGTATCACAAGCTCAAATAAAGCTAAACTTGACAAATACAAAACCTTACTTTTACCGATTTATCAACAAGAATTAAATTCTAAAACTATAAGAAGTTTAGAAGAACTAATTAGTTTTTTAATTTCTGTTTTAAATAGACAAAGCGGAAAACAATTTAGTGAATTTTTTGATTTTTTATATACCATATCTAAAACTTTGCAAATAAGTAAGGATAAAAAGATAAGAGATTTGGCTAAGGTGACTTCGATTAGAATTTCTAAAACTATGGATAGTGAAAGTATTTACTTGCTTACCAAAAAATGGAAAGAGCTTGAAAGAAATTATGATGAAAATAATTTAGAAGAACAAGCTCGTAAATATGGCATTAGTAAATATGATGATTATGATAGCGTGATTAAAAAACTCTTAGTTAAACTTGAAGAGCGTAGTTATGAGCACTTTAGTGAATTATTATGCTTGGGTTTAAATCCTTCATTGGTGGAAGATTTAAAAATTCAAGGTTTTATACAAAATTTAACACAAAAACCTTTTATAATAGGCGAAGAAAATTTTAAGAACGAATTAATGGAATTTATCAATCATCGCATAATGGTTGATAATATGTATGTCCAAAAAAATTTAAATTTTTTTAATGATAATCTAAAAAAAATCTATGAATTGCTTGTTTTGCTTAATAAATCGAATGAACAAAACATGGATTTTATTAATACCTTAAAACCAGATGAAAATGGGGAAGTAAAACTTAGTTTTGAGGATTTAAAACTAAAATTTAAACAACTTGGAGAAAAAATTACATCTTTAAATAATCAAATTGAATTCACGCAAAGTTTGGAGGAGAGAGAGGCTTGGAGTGTTCTTAAAGAGCTTGATAAAATGGATGAAAATTTTAATAAGTATAAAGTTAATTATTCTTTAGCTTTATTTTCTATAGTAAATTACCGTTTCATTATGGAAAAATATGGTATGGGAAGTTTGAATGAAATTTTTGTTCGATTTAAAAAAATTTTAAAAGATTCTTGTAGCGAATTTGATGAACTGTGGATGATAGATGAAAAGAGTTATTTGATTGTTTCGCCAGGAAAAAGTAAAGATGAAATTACACAGCTTGTAAATACAAATCTTAAAACTATAGAAAATTTTAGATTTATTTATAAGCAAGATATTATAACTCCTAAAATTCAAGTGGCTTATCTTGATAAGCAAAGTAAGCCAAGTATTAATATTTTAGACGAGTTAATAAAGCAAATTACAGCGGTTAATGAGCAATATAATGAAAGTTGAGAATTTTTTAGCCCAAAAAAGTATAAATTACGATAAAATTGACCGTTTTTTGATGTTTAGAATGTATGAAAAATATAAGAAATGTTTTAAAAATATTCCTATAATCCAACTTATAGGCACAAACGGTAAAGGTAGCACGGGCAGATATTTAACTCAACTTTTAGAAAATTTAAATTATAAAATAGGGCATTATACTAGCCCGCACATTTTCAGTTTTAATGAAAGATTTTATCTTGATGGTAAGATTGCAAATGATGAAGAATTAGATCAAGCGCATATAAGACTTGAAGAAATTTTTAAACAAGACTTGCAAAAATTAAGTTATTTCGAATATGCTACTTTTTTAGCTATGATTTTATTTCAAAAATGCGATTTCATTGTTTTAGAAGCAGGGGTGGGTGGAGAATATGATGCTACTTCTGTTTTTGAAAGAAGAATGAATATTTTTACAAGAATTGGATTTGACCATGTTCAAATTTTGGGTAATTCTTTAGAAGATATTGCAAGAACCAAGCTTAAAATTATGGCACCTATAGCACTTATAAGTGATGAGCAAGAGCAAAATGTTTTAAACTTAGCAAAAAAAATTGCTTTTTTAAAAAAAGCTGATTTGCAAGTTTCTTCCTTAAATCCTTTTTTGAAAGAAAATTTTGAGATTTATTGTAAAAAGTTTGTTTTACCTTGTTTTTTAAAGCATAATTTAAAGCTTGCATTAAAGGCTTGTGAAATTTTAACTTCGCAAGAAAAAACCTTAGAAGCTTTAAAAAAGTTACAAGAGTTAAATTTACAAGGAAGATGCCAAGAAATTTCTCCAAATTTTTTTGTTGATGTGGGTCATAATCCCATGGCTGCTAAGGCTATGCTTGATAAATTTCAAGGAGAAAAAATAAATCTTATTTATAATGCTTATTTGGATAAGGATATTTTTCAAATTTTAAATGCATTAAAGCCTATTATTGATACAATACAAATATATAAATATAAAAGTGCAGAACGAAAGCTGGCTGATGATGAAATTTATAGTATTGCATCAAAGCTAGGCATACAATGTAAAGAATTTGTAAAATTAGAAGAAAATAAAAAAAATCTAGTTTTTGGCTCTTTTATGCTGGTAGAAAATTTTTTAAAGGAGTGGTGTGGTAAAAAATAAATTCACTATTACCATTACAGATATTAACGGTTCAAGACATTTTTATTTAAATCAAATAATCAAAAAAATAGTTTTTTATACTATTGCTTTTATTGTTTTATTTTTAGTTTTTAGTGGTTTTTATATCAAATATCTCGATAGCAAACTTAGTGATATCAGTGAAAAGCGTGAGGAGCTTTTGAAAAAAAGCAAAGAATTGGAATTATCTAATTCGCAAATGCAAAAAAGCATAGAAGAAAAAACTCAGCAGTATGCAGCTATAGAAGATAAAATAGCTTCTTTTGAAGAGGCTTTGGGCTTAGAAGCAGAAAATAATCTTACAATTAGTGCAAGACTTGATAATCTTCAGCTTACCAATGAGCAGCAGCTTGGAATTTTGGGGCAAATTCCTAATGGATGGCCTATTGAAAATAAAGGCATTACAGGAAATTTTGGCTGGAGAGAGCATCCGCTTTTAAAAAGAAGGGAATTTCATCCTGGTATTGATTTAAGAGCAGAAATTGGTACTCCTATTTATGCACCAGCAAGTGGAGTAGTGGAATTTTCAGGTTATAGTGATAATGGCTATGGCTATAATGTAATTTTATTGCATAATTTTGGTTTTAAAACAGTATTTGCTCATATGATGCGCAAAGAAGTAGTCAAAGCAGGTCAATTTGTTAGCAAGGGGCAGTTGATAGGTTATAGTGGCAATACAGGTCTTTCTACGGGACCGCATTTGCACTATGAGGTAAGGTTTATTAATAAAACTTTAGAACCTTTGTATTTTTTAAATTTGCAAAGAAAAAATATGAATGATTTTTTTAATCAAGAAAGGAGAGTTCCATGGCAATCTTTAATAAAGGCGGTATCAGCCCAACATCCAGTCCTAGCTCAGAAACAACAGTAATTTCTTCAGGTGCGAGAATTGAGGGTAAATTTTATTTTGCTTCTATGCTTCATGTCGATGGAGAGTTAAGTGGTATTATTCATTCTGAAAGCATTGTAGTTATCGGAAAAAATGGAAATTTAAAAGGTGAATTACAAGCAGATAAAATTGTAGTAAATGGGTATTTTGAAGGGCAACTTGAGGCCAATAGTTTAGAAATTTTAGCGGGCGGAGTTGTTAATGGCGATATTTCAACGCAAAAAATTTCTATAGAAAATGGCGGTCGCTTTAATGGAACTAGTAAAATTAAAGAAGATACTATCAAACTTATTGAAAATAACAACGAAGAATAATGCAAGCTTCATTTTATGAATACCTACAAAATCCAAAAATTTGTGAACTTTTGCTTTGTAAAGATGAAAAACAAGCAGATTTGCTCGCTCAAGTTTCACGATTTAAGGGTTTAAAAACCTTTGTTTTACCTGATTTTAGAGCGCAGTTTGGAGATGATTTAAGGGCTTTTTCCAAAGAACTTTTTAATCTTTGCAAGATTTTAAATGCTTATCATAAAGAAGAAGAAAAAAAAATCCTTATTTCTCCTTTAAATACTGTTTTAAAAAAACTTCCTTCAAAAAAACATTTGCAAAATTATTATATCGATAAAAAACAAAATTTTGATTTGAAATGTTTTGAAGATGAAATTTCAAGATTGGGATACGAATTTGTAGATATAGTTCAGGATAAAGGTGAAATTTCAATTCGTGCGGATATTATTGATATTTTTTGTATCAATGAAGAAAATCCTATTAGAATTTTACTTTTTGGCGAAGAGATTGAAAGCATAAGATATTTTGATTTGCAAAGTCAAAAGTCTATTCCTAATGAACTAGAACATTTTGAAATTTGTCCTTTTTTAAAATATTTTGACAAAGAAAATTATGAAATTTTTAAGGACAAATTAGAAGATTTTCAAAGTGATACTTTAATACATGATATCAATTCTTTAGGGTTTTGGTGTATTGATGATTTTTTTGATTATTTAGAACTTGATTTTTTAGCTTGTGAAAAGTTTGATATTAACGAATATGAAAAAGATATAAGTTTTGTGAATGCAAAAATTTTACCTCAAGCTAAAAAATTTAAAGAATTGCAAAGTTCTTACAATAAAGATTTTTTTGAATTTCATAAAAATAAAAAAATCACACTTTTAGCTAAAAACGAAGCTTTGTTTAAAGCTTTGGAGCTTGAAGATACTCAAAATATCCATTTTGTAAAAAGTGATTTAAGGCTTAATCTTATTAGTCCTGAAGAGCTAATCATTTCTTTAAATCAAAAAGAAAAACAAAAAACAAGAAAAAAAGCTAGTTTGATTATAGATGAGCTTAAAAATGGGGATTATATAGTACACGAAGATTATGGGGTAGGTAAATTTTTAGGTCTTGAGATGATAGTGATAAGCGGAGCAAAAAAAGAGTTTGTTGCTATAGAGTATCAAAATTCTGACAAGCTTTTATTACCAGTGGAAAATCTTTATTTGATTGATAAATATTTGGGCGTGAGTGGATCTATTCCAAGCTTAGATAAACTAGGTAAAACAACCTTTATTAAACTTAAAGAAAAATTAAAAACTAAACTTTTAGCCATAGCTTCTGAAATTGTTATTATGGCAGCTAAAAGATCTTTAGTGCAAGCAAAAAAAATTACAGTGGATTTAAATAGACAAGCTGATTTTATAGCTAGTGCGGGTTTTGTTTATACAAGTGATCAAGATAAAGCCTGTCATGAAATTTTGCAAGATTTTCAAAGTGGAAAAGTCATGGATAGGCTTTTAAGCGGTGATGTGGGTTTTGGAAAAACTGAAGTTGCTATGAATGCTATTTATCCAGTAGTTAAAAGTGGATTTTGCGCATTTTTATTTGCGCCTACGACTTTGCTTTCTCATCAGCATTATAAAACCTTAAAAAAGCGTTTTGATCCTTTTGATATAAAGGTTTTTAAACTGGATCGCTTTACAAGTAGTGCAGAAAAAAAACAAGTTTTACAAAATTTAAAAGAAAATAAAGCTTGTGTAGTTGTAGGAACTCATGCACTTTTAAGTGTAGAATGTGAAAATTTAGCCCTTGTTATTATTGATGAAGAGCATAAATTTGGAGTGAAGCAAAAAGAAAAGCTTAAAGAAATCACTCAAAATTCACATATTTTATCCATGTCAGCAACCCCTATACCAAGAAGCTTAAATCAAGCTTTAAGTTCTATAAAATCTTATAGTGTTTTGCAAACTCCACCAGAAGATAGAATGGATGTAAGAACTTTTGTCAAAGAAAATGATGACGCACTTTTAAAAGAAGCTATAGCAAGAGAGTTAAGACGCGGTGGGCAAATTTTTTATATTCATAATCATATTGCAAGTATAGAGCAATGTAAAAAACATTTATTAGAACTTTTTTCTACTTTGCGTATTTTGATTTTACATTCTAAAATCGATGCCAAGATGCAAGAAGAAGAAATGTTGAAATTTGAAAACAAAGAATATGATTTGCTTTTAAGTACCTCTATCGTAGAAAGTGGGATTGATTTACCTAATGCAAATACTATCATAGTAGAAAAAAGCGATCGTTTTGGTATGGCTGATTTGCACCAATTGCGTGGGCGTGTAGGAAGAAGTGATAAGCAAGGTTATTGTTATTTTTTAATCGAAGATAAAAATGCTATCACAAAAGATGCTTTAAAGCGTCTAGTTTCTTTAGAAAGTAATTCTTTTTTAGGCGCAGGTTCTGTTTTGGCTTATCATGATCTTGAAATTCGTGGCGGTGGAAATTTATTAGGCGTAGATCAAAGTGGACATATCGAGCAAATTGGATATAGTTTATATCTTAAAATGTTAGAAGATGAACTTAATGCTTTAAGTAAAAATGAAGTGGATCAAAAAGAAAATAAACTTGATTTAAAACTCAATGTTAATGCCTTTTTAAATAGTGAGCTTATCAGCGAAGATCGCTTAAGATTAGAACTTTATAGAAGACTTAGCAAGTGTGAGCAAGTTCATGAGGTTTATGAGATCGAAGGTGAAATTGAAGATCGCTTTGGAAAACTTGACGTTTATACTAAGCAATTTTTATCTTTGATTATTATTAAAATTTTAGCTTTAAATAAATTTAAAAGTATTAGCAACTATGAGCAAAATATTCAATTTACTGCTTTAAATGATGAAAAAGAACTCATCAAAGCAAAAAGCAAAGACGATGATGATATTTTAGAGGCAATTTTAACGCATTTAAGAAAGGCTTAAAATGGATTGGAATAAAACTTATGCAGCAATTTATAGAGCAAGAAAAGACTATTTAAAGCCTATTTTTGAAATCGATCCTATTGCTTTAAAAGATTTAGTAGGTATGGAAAAACAAAAAAAAGCACTTTATGAAAATACTTTAAATTTCATTCAAAACAAAGGGGCAAATCACGCACTTTTATGGGGATCTAAGGGTACTGGAAAATCAAGTTTAATTAAGGCTATATTTAACGAATTTAAAGATCAGGGCTTAAGACTTGTTGAATTAAATAAAGAAGATTTATTTGCCTTAGCAGATATCATCGATGAAATCAGATTAGAAAATTTTAAATTCATACTTTTTTGTGATGATTTTTCTTTTGAGAAGGGAGATGATAGTTATAAATTTTTAAAACCTTTACTTGAGGGAAGCATAGAAAAAGCCCCAAATAATGTAATTATTTATGCGAGTTCAAATCGTAGGCATTTATTAAGTGAAAGCATTGCTGATAATCTTGATACGCAAATTGCACATACAGAACTTTATTTAAGCGATGCTGCTGAAGAAAGATTAAGCTTGAGTGATAGATTTGGTTTGTGGTTAAGTTTTTATCAAGGAAATTTAGAAGAGTATTTAAAGATGATAGATTTTTATTTTAAAGATTATTCTTGTGATAAAGAGCTTTTACACGCTAAAGCTAAAGAATTTACTACTCTAAGAGCAAGTAGAAGTGGTCGTACTGTGAAGCAATTTTATTTGGCTTTTAAGGAGAATTTTAAATGACTGGAGCGCAAATTTTTACCAAGCTTTTAAATTTGGATTTAAATTATCATGATTTTGATTGGCTTGAAAATCAAGGATTGAGTGAATTTGAGCTTTTAATTTCTGTGATTTTAACTCAAAATACAAATTGGAAAAATGTCTTAAAAGCTTTAGACAATTTAAAAAAAGAAAATATTGCAAGCTTAGAACAAATCAATACTTTATCCAATTTAGAACTTGCAACTTTAATTAAGCCTAGCGGATTTTACAACACCAAAGCCAAGCGTTTAAAAGGCTTGGTAGAAAGTATCATAAACACTTATAAAAATTTAGAAAATTTTAAAACAAATGTAAGCAGAGAGTGGCTTTTAAATATCAAAGGTTTGGGTTTTGAAAGTGTTGATGGTATTTTAAATTATCTTTGCAAAAGAGAGATTTTGGTTGTAGATAATTATAGTTTGCGTTTGGCTTTTCACTTAGGCTATGAGTTTGAAAATTATGAAGAATTAAGAGAATTTTTTCAAAGTGGTATAGAGAGTGAGCAAGAAAATTTGTGTAAAATTTTAGGGAGAAAATGCGAACTTTACGAACTTTATCAAATTTTTCATGCTTTGATTGTAGCTTTTGCAAAACAGAGTTTTAAAGGACAAAAATTAAGCCCTAAGGGTGAAGAATGGATCAAAATTTTAAAGGAAGATTTATGAAAGCAAAAGGAAGTGAACTTATACCTGTTTTAACTATAGCAGGGAGTGATTGTAGTGGTGGAGCAGGGATACAAGCCGATCTTAAAACCTTTAGTGCGCACAATCTTTTTGGTATGAGTGTGGTTTTAAGTGTGGTAGCTGAAAATACCGCAAGGGTGATTTCTGTACACGATATACCTACTCAAAGCGTAGATGAACAAATGCTTGCCGTATTTGAAGATATAGTGCCAAAGGCAACTAAAATCGGAATGATAGGTTCTTGTGAATTAATGAGCTGTGTAGCTAAAAATTTAAGCGAGTTTAAACCTCAAAATGTAGTGATCGATCCTGTAATGTTTGCTAAAAATGGCTATGCTTTAATGCCGCAAGAAAATTGTGATTTTTTCAAGCAAACCATAGTAAAATTTGCAGACATTCTTACGCCTAATATTCCTGAAGCAGAGTTTTTATGCGGTTTTAAGATCGCTAATAAAGAGCAGATGATAAAAGCAGCTAAACATTTATGCAGCTTGGGGGCTAAGGCGGTTTTACTTAAAGGCGGACATAGTGAAGAAAATGCCAATGATGTGCTTTATGATGGAAAAGAAATTTATATTTTAAAAGGCGAACGCATAGAAACTAAAAATACTCACGGTACAGGTTGTACGCTTTCTTCGGCTATTGCTAGTAATTTAGCTAAAGGCAAGGATTTATTTTATGCTGTTAGTGAGGCTAAAGAATATGTAAGAAATGCGATTTATTATTCACTCAATCTTGGAAAAGGTTGTGGTCCTACAAATCATTTTTTCAAGTTTTTAGATGAAAAATAAATTAGATCTTAGCCTTTATTTAGTTGCTTCTCAGGGAAATAAAAGCGAGGAGTGTTTTTTAAATACTTTAGAAAATGCTATAAAAGGTGGAGTAAGTATCATACAACTTCGTGAAAAAGAGCTTAATGCAAGAGAATTTTATAAACTAGGTTTAAAGGTACAAAAACTTTGCAAGGCTTATAAAATACCTTTTTTGATTAACGATAGAGTGGACATAGCTTTAGCCTTAGATGCTGATGGGGTGCATTTAGGACAGGAAGATTTAGAAGTAAAACTAGCTAGAAAGCTTTTAGGAGATGAAAAAATCATAGGCTTAAGCCTTAAAAAACTAGAACAACTTGAGTTCATACAAGGAGCAAATTATTTAGGTTGTGGAGCTATCAAGGCAACGCCTACTAAAGAAAGTTCGCTTTTAAGCCTTGAGCTTTTAAGCCAAATTTGTGATAAAAGTCCTATAGGGGTTGTAGCTATAGGAGGGGTTGATAAAGCAGTGCTTGATGAGTTAAAGGGTATAAATTTAAGCGGCGTGGCTGTGGTTAGGGCGATCATGGATGCTAAAGATGCTTTTTTGGCAGCTAAAGAGTTAAAGCGTAAAATCTATGAAAATTTACCTTTTAAATGAAACTCCTTTTAAAGGGGTGGAAAATCTTATTTTAAATGAGATTATTTTTTACGATTTTAGTGTGGATTTAAGTTTATATGATGCTTTAATCTGCACCTCAAAAAATGCTTTAAAAGCTTTACAACATGCAAAAACCACTTTAAATTTTAAACTCAATTTATACGCTGTAGGACAAAGTACAGCTCAATACGCTAAAAATTTAGGTTTTAAAAAGATTAAAATTCCATCAAAGGCTTATGGAAAAGATCTTTTTCTTGAATTTAAAGAGGAATTAAAAACGCAAAAATGTTTGTATTTAAGGGCTAAAAATATTGTTTCAACTTTAAATTTAGATCTTAAAAATGTAGGTGTGGATTTAGATGAAGTGATTGTTTATGAAAATGTTTTTAAAAAAGGTGACAAAAAACTTACTCATCCTGCTATTTTTATATTTACCTCTCCTTTAAGTGTAGAAAATTTTTTAAAATTTTATAGCTTAAAAGAAGAAGATAAGGTTGTAGTTATAGGACAAAGCACAGCAAAGAAGCTTTTAAATTTTAAAAATCTTTATATATGCGAAAATCAAAGTCTTTTAGAGTGTGTTAAGCTTGCTAAGACTTTGGTTTAATTTTTTAAATTCCAAAAATTTTCTTTGGGATAAATAATAATGCTTTTTGTGAGTAAAATTTCATCATTGACGTTTTTATCACGATTTAAAGCAATGCTAATGTGGGCTATAATAACACCATCTTTGCTTAAATTTGCATCGGGATTAAAGTTGGAAAATTTAAAATTAACACATTGTACAATAGGATAAAAATATTTTATTTTAATCAAAGCTTTTGTGTAATTAAAATATATATTATCTAAACATTCTTTATTTTCTTGCTTTGCTTGATATAAAAAATATTTAGAAAATTGTGTTGCATTATGACTTAAAATTTGAGCTTGAAGGTAGTAATAACTATCTTGGATTATTTTTGGAGTGTAGCTAGATATGTTTAAGGTCAAGCTCATCCATAGACTTATTAGTAGTATTAAAAAAATTGTCCAAATTAAAACATAAGCTTTTTTCATAGTAAAATTCTTTTTTCAAGACAATATTTTGCTTGTCTTTTTAGGCAAATTTTTAATTTATTGTTTTGCAGGTTAAATGAGCTTATGTTTTTAGAAATTAATCCTTGTTGGTTTAATTGTTCATTAAATTTTGGCTTTATTTCATATATAAGTTCTCCATTTTGCAATTTGATAACTAATTGAGCTTGCAAAGGAATAAAACTACCTGTAAAATTTGCAGATATACCATTTTCTAAGATGAATATTTTTTCAACCTTATTAATTTTATAAGCATAGCCAATATGTTCATTGTCATTATATAAATCTTTTCTATTTTGGAGTTGTGTTTTAAAATCAGAATGAGGTGAATAAAGTGTATGATTATTTTCTAAAATAAGAGCAGAGTTAATAAGATAAAGTTTATTATCTTTTAGGCTAATTAACTCATCTTTTAAAAGACATTTTAATGTATTTTGTGAAAATGTAATATTAATACAATTTTGTATTAATTTTTCTATTTTAAGCAAGTTTAAATGTGTTTGAGTGATAAAATTGTTTGTATGTAAAGCAGTGAAATTTAAATGATAAAAATCCATTAAAGGTTTTGAAAGTAAGCTAGCTATAAAAGTAAAAAGTATTAGTGATATTGTAAGTTCAAAAAGTGTAAAAGCTTTGCTCATTCTTTAAAATAAACACTATAATTTTGATCTTGAAAATATAATTTTTGAAATTGAAATATACCATCATTAACAAACTGTTCTTGTAAAATTATAGGTTTTAAGGCTGAAGTTTGAAGTATGATGGTTTTAAAAATGGGCTTTTCATATAATTCTTCTTGAAGTTTATAGAGTCTTTCAAAAATATTTAAATTTTCATAGTTTTTGTAAAGTTGAGTATAGTAATAAAAAATACCAATGAAAATTAAAGATATGATCGTTATAGCACTAATACTTTCTATAAGTATGAAAGCCTTTTTCATTTAGCGCTGCTAGCATTTATGGCTTCAAAAAAACTTCCGCGAATTCCTTTTTGTTCGAGTATTTTTATGCCTTTTATTGTAACTCCGCCAGGGGAGCAAATATTTTCTTTGATAATAGCTGGATGTTCATGTTCTAGTAAAGTACTAGAGCTTTTAAATAAAGAGCGCGTAAGATTGAGACTAAGTTCTTTTGACAAACCTTCATAAACTCCAGCATTAGCAATACTTTCTGCTATAAGTGCTAAAAAAGCAGGAGCGCAGCCGCTAATCGCCATAGCTGCATTCATTTGTATTTCATTATCTAATTTATAAGCCGAGCCAAAAGTTTTTAAAATGTCTAAAATTTCATTTTCAAAATGAGAGTTTTTAAGTATATATGGTGTGGTTGAAGCCTTGTATTTAGCTGCTGTATTAGGCATTATTCTAACATAATTTTGAGCTTTGATGGTTTGTAGTTTTTCAAAATCAACATTGGCTAAAACAGAGATTAAGATACGTGCTTGTCCTTTTAGCATTTGAGCAATATTTTCTAAAGCATAGGGTTTAAATGCTAAAATAACATCTTTACCTTCTATGTTAAAATCTTTGTAAAGTAAGGTTTTAAAGCCTTCTTTGGTGAGGGCTTGAAGTTTTTCTATGCTTCTTCCTACTATACAAATTTCATAATTATCTTTTAATCCATAGGCTAAGGCTGTTGCCATAGCTCCATTTGCAAGTATATAGAGCATTATTTTTTAATATAATTAGCAATTTGATCAGCTTGAAAAAAGTCCGGATAATTAACTGTATCTAGTATCACTTGTACCATAGTATTATTATCAAGATTAATGACTACTGGAGCTAGAAAATTCACTGTCGATTCTTCAATGCTTTTTGCTATGGCTACTATATTAAAAATTTTCATATTAGATTCAGGTGTTAAAGAAAGAAGCTCTTGATAATAAGTTGGTATATCAAATTCATAATCAGGTCTAATTAAATAAGGATTAATTAAAACAAAAGAAAAGTCTTTACCATCAAGACTTTTAAGTCTTACAAATACTTCATCGATAGTTGAAAATTCCATATTTTTGGTTTCTTCAAAACCTAAGATAGGGCATTTAACAGCTAGGGTCATGTTTTCTCCTCAAGTTATAATGTTTAATATTTTAACATAAAATAAGCAATAATCATTCCAAAATTTTAAATTATTTAATTAATTTTATTATAATTTTAGAAGAACATAATTATAAAATCGTTAAAATATAGATTTTTGAGAATATAAATCAAGGTGAAGTATGAAAAAAGGTATTTTTTTATTGGTTTTTTTAAGTGTTTTTTTTAATGCGTGTAGTACGAAAAATGATGAAGGTTTATACAATCTTAGTGCTAGTGAGTGGTATAAGCAAATTATTAAAGATTTACAGGACAAGGATTTGGAAAAAGCCGATGATCATTATAATGGCATGGCAAGTGAGCACATTGCCGATCCTTTATTGGAAACTACTTTAATTATTTTAGCACAAGCTCATATGGATGAAGAGGAATATAAGTTAGCTGAATTTTATTTAGATGAATATAATAAAAAATTTGGAAATTCACGCAATGCTGATTATATTCGCTATCTTAAAATTAAAGCAAAATTTGATGCATTTGCAGTGCCAAATCGTAATCAGGCTTTAATGCTTGAAAGCCAAAAAGAAATAGATACTTTTTTGAAAGATTATCCTTATACAGAATATGAACCTTTGGTTCAGACAATGCTTACAAAATTTAATTTAGCGGTTTTTTATCTTAATAGTACTATAGAAAATCTATACCAGCGCATAGGACATGATGAAAGTGCACAAATTTATAAACAAAGACTTCAAGAAAGTGAATTTTATCAGCAAAGTATTATCAAACCTGAGCTTCCTTGGTATAGAAGTATATTTGAAAGATTTTAATAAACAAGGAAAATAAATGCAGATTGAAGAGATACAAAATTATCCAGCAAATTTACCAGTATTGGTTGAAGATGAATTATTTTTATATCCTTTTATGATAACTCCTATTTTTATTAACGATTCATCCAATATGAAAGCTTTAGATCTTGCGATTAAAAATGATAGTATGCTTTTTGTTGCGCCTTCAAGGTTGGAAAATGGAAGAAATTTTGATGAAATTTATAATTGTGGAGTGATTGGGACTATCATGCGAAAAGTTCCTTTACCTGATGGAAGGGTGAAAATACTTTTTCAAGGATATGCTAAGGGTAAAATTATAGAGCAAATTTCTAATAAACCTTTAGAAGCCAAGATAGAACTTATAAAAGAAGACTTTTTAGAAGGAACTAAAAAAGAAGCGCTTCTTGAAGTTTTAAAAGAGAAGGTAAAAAATTTGGCAAATATTAGTCATTATTTTTCTCCGGATCTTTTAAGAACAATTGAAGAAGGTTTTGATGCGTCTAGGATTTGTGATTTGATTTTAAATACTGTGCGTATTAAAAAACAAGTTGCTTATGAGTTTTTTGTTTTAACAGATCTTGAGCAAAAATTAGTAAAATTAATAGATTTAATTGCCCAAGAAATAGAAGCCAATAAAATTCAAAAAGAAATTAAAAATAAAGTACATTCTCGTATTGATAAGGTAAATAAAGAATATTTTTTAAAAGAACAATTAAGACAAATTCAAAAAGAGCTTGGTTCTGACACACAAAAAGAAGATGAGGTTAGAGAGTATCAAAAGCGTCTGGAATTAAAGAAGAAATTTATGCACGAAGATGCTTATAAAGAAATCAAAAAACAAATTGAAAAATTCGAACGCATTCATCAAGATAATTCCGAAGCATCGATGATTCAAACTTACATAGAAACAGCATTAGATATTCCTTTTGAAAAAATTTCTAAGAAAAAACTTGATATTAAAGAAGTTTCAAAACAGCTCAACCATGATCATTATGCATTAAATAAACCAAAAGAACGCATAGAAGAATATTTTGCAGTTAGGGAACTTTTAGAAAAAAGAAAAATAGCAGAAAAAGATGGTGCTAAAGTTATACTTTGTCTTTATGGACCTCCTGGCGTGGGTAAAACTTCACTGGCAAATTCTGTTTCAAAAGCTTTAAAAAGAGAGCTTATTCGCATAGCCTTAGGCGGACTTGAAGATGTT
Source organism: Campylobacter sp. BCW_4341 (assembly GCF_001764255.1). Lineage (NCBI taxonomy): Bacteria > Pseudomonadati > Campylobacterota > Epsilonproteobacteria > Campylobacterales > Campylobacteraceae > Campylobacter > Campylobacter sp. BCW_4341. The sequence continues at coordinate 73,114 of NZ_MKAH01000017.1, forward strand.
AATGAGCTACGTGGTCATCGTAGAACTTATATAGGCGCTATGCCTGGACGTATTACCCAAGGACTCATAGAGGCAAAACAAATTAATCCTGTAATTGTATTGGATGAAATTGATAAATTAAATCGCAGTTTTAGAGGCGATCCAAGTGCGGTGCTTTTAGAAATTTTAGATCCAGAGCAAAATTCTAAATTTAGGGATTATTATTTAAATTTTAATATTGATTTAAGTAAAGTCATTTTTATAGCAACGGCAAATGATATTAGCAATATTCCTGCACCTTTAAGAGATAGAATGGAATTTATAGAACTTAGCTCTTATACTCCAAGTGAAAAATTTCATATAATGAAAAAATATTTAATTCCAGATGAGCTTAAAAAACATGGCTTAAAATCCAATGAATTATCTATTGATGATGAAACTATAGAGTTAATCATTAGTGATTATACTCGTGAATCAGGAGTCAGAAATTTGCGTCGCAAAGTGGCAGAGTTGTGTCGTAAGAGTGCTAAAAAACTACTTTTAGAAAATATTAAAAAAGTCATTATTAATACAAAAAATTTGAATGAATTTTTAGATAAAAAAGTTTTTGAAATAGAAAAAAATAATGGAGAAAATCAAGTAGGTCAGGTTAATGGTTTGGCTTGGACAAGTGTAGGTGGAGATGTTTTAAAAGTAGAGGCTGTAAAAATTAAAGGTAAAGGAGAATTAACGCTCACGGGAAGTTTGGGTGATGTAATGAAAGAATCAGCTAGAATTGCTTTTAGCATGATAAAAGTTTTAATCGATGAAGGAAAAATAAAAATACCTAAAAAAATAATTATCGATCCTAAAGTTAATGTTTATGATAGTTATAATATTCATATACATGTGCCAGATGGAGCTACTCCAAAAGATGGCCCAAGCGCAGGCATTACGATAAGCATAGCCATTGCTTCTATTTTTAGTGATAAAAAGGTTAAAGCAGATGTTGCAATGACAGGTGAAATAGATTTAAAAGGAAAAGTTTTACCAATAGGCGGATTAAAAGAAAAATTAATTGCAGCTTATAAAGCAGATATAAAAACAGCTTTAATCCCAAGAAAAAATTACGAAAGGGATTTAAAAGATATTCCTAGTGAGGTTAGAGACAATATGGAAATCATTGCTGTTGATACTTTTAGTGATGTTTTAGAATATACTTTGGTTTAATTTTATTTTGAGAATAAATGTATAAGAAAGCAAACTTTTTACAAGTTTGCTTTTAAAAGATTATAGTCCTTCAAAAGGATTATTGATTACTTCTTTTCTATCCACTATATAAGGGATAAGAGCTACATGTCTTGCACGTTTGATTGCAACTTCTACCATTTCTTGGTATTTTTTGCTTGTACCTGTTAAACGGCGTGGCATGATTTTAAATCTTTCAGATAAAGCATGTTTTAACATTGCTGTATCTTTATAATCAATAAATTCAACTTTTGCTTCAGTGTATTTGCAATATTTACGAGAGTATTTTCTTTTTTCTGCCATAGTTTATCCTTTAAAATGGTAAATTAGTATCATCGCTATCATAAGCATCGATATCAATTTCTTTTAATTTTTCTTCGTGTTGTGGGTTTTGGTTTCTTTGTGGAGCAGGGTTTGCTTTTGCTTTATTAAAATTTTGATTTTCACTCATATAAGGATCATAGCTTTGATTTTCATAGTTTCCACTATAATTGTTGTTTGAAAAGCTATTATTGCCAATTCCACCTTGTTGTGGAGCATTGGAATTGCCGCCAAGCATTTCCATATTTTCAACTTGAATGCTATGCTTAGAGCGATTTTGTCCATTTTGATCACTCCATTGTTCAAATCTCAAACGTCCTTCTATGAGTACTTTTGAACCTTTTGTAAGGTATTGGTTTGCAACTTCTGCGGTGCGACCATAAAAGCTTATATCAATAAAGCAAGTTTCCTCTCTTTTTTCTCCATTTGTGGTAAATCTTCTTGTTACTGCGATAGCAGAAGCCCCAATAGCACTACCGCTTTGTGCATAACGCATTTCTATATCACGTGTAAGATTTCCAACCAAAACAACTTTGTTAAACATCTTTTTCCTTATTGAATTTCAGGAGCATCTAAAGGTTTGATTTCTTTTTTAGATTGCTTAATCCCGTGGCTTAGTTTTTCCCAAGCTGCAATTTCTTTTTTGTTTTCATATTTTACGATTAAAAATCTTATTACTTCTTCAGTGATTCTTAACACCCTTTCAAGCTCAGCGATCAAGTTTGTAGGAGCTTTGAAATAAATCACAAAATAAGTTCCTCTTTCGTATTTTTTGATTTTATACGCTAATTTTCTAGTGCCCATTGGAACAACAGTTTCAATTTCTGCACCATTTTTGGTTAGGACTTCTTTAACGAATTCCAACTTCGCATTCACTTCCTCTTCGGTAAGTGTTGGTTTTAAGATAAATAAAACCTCATAATGTTTCATCTTTTCTCCTTATGGATATTAAAGCCCATTTTCATGAGCAAGGATTTTGCATAAAGCAAGATTAAATTATATCAAAATATACTTAATTTATACTTCAATAAGTGTTGTAACTTTTTGTAATTACTGTTTATAATTTAAAGGTGAAATTTTAACCTTTTATCTTAATCCGTGATATAATTAATTTAAGTTGCGAATTGTTAAAAAAGGAGGGTGGATATGAATAGTACGAAACCTATTCGTTGGTTTACTTTTATCGTTTTAGTTATTGGCGGAGGAACTGTTTTTAAACTTTCCTCTTTAAAAGATGCCTTTTATGTGCCTATGCAAGAATTTATGAATCTTAGCAATACACAAATTGGACTCGCGCTCTCAGTTTATGGCATAGTGCAAACGGTAGGAAATTTTGCATCTATTTATATAGCAGATAGATTTTCTAAAAAAATACTCATTCCTTTTTCGTTGGTTTGTGTGGGTTTGGTTGGAATTTATATTTCTACTTTTCCTTCTTTTTATGGAATTTTAATAGCTTGGGGTTTGCTTTCTTTATTTGGAGAAGTTGTGTATTGGCCTGTTTTGCTTAAAGCCATTCGCTTGCTTGGAGATTCTACTCAACAAGGAAGACTTTTTGGATTTTTAGAAGCAGGACGTGGTGTTATAGATACTATAGTTGCTTTTAGTGCTTTGGGAATTTTTTTACTTTTAGGGTCTGGCGCAGGTGGACTTAAGGCTGCTATATTATTTTATAGCGCTTGTGTGATTATAGCAGGTATTTTGGCATATTTTCTACTTGAAGATGACAAAATTAATACCCAAGATGAGCAAGGAAATGAAATCAGTAAAAACAAAGTCGCTTGGAATGGAGTTATCAAAGCGATTAAAACTCCTGAAATTTGGGTGGTATCTTTGACCATTTTTACTATTTATTCTGTGTATTGTGGTTTGACTTATTTTATTCCATTTTTAAAAGATATTTATGGTATGCCTGTGGCTTTGGTTGGTGCTTATGGTATTATCAATCAATACACTTTAAAATTAGTAGGTGGGCCAATTGGGGGATATTTAGCAGATAAAACCTTTAAATCTTCAACAAGATATTTGCGTTTTGCTTTGATTTTAGGAGCCTTGGCCATATTAATTTTTGTTTTTATGCCTCATGAGAAATTAAATATTTATTTTGGTATGAGTTTAACCTTAGGTTTTGCCGCTCTTGTTTTTACTATGCGTGCGACATTTTTTGCTCCTGTGGATGAGATAGAAATGCCTAGGGAAATTAGTGGAGCTGCTATGAGTATAGCTTGTATTTTTGGTTATTCTCCACAACTTTTTTGTTTTGCACTTTATGGTTTTATGATCGATCGTTTTAAAGGTTTATTAGGCTATCAAATTGTTTTTGCGTTAATGGGGATTTTTGCTATTTGTGGTGTGATTGTAACTACGATTTTGCTTAAGATGATAGCTAGAAAAAAAGCATTAAAAGGAGTGGTATCATGAAAATAGGTTTAGAAACTGAAAGCATGCATTTATGGTTTCAAAATGGTAGGATGGATATATTTTCTTATATCGATTTTGCTAAAAATTTGGGCTGTGAGGGTGTGATTATAAATATCATTAAAGATTTTGGTTTGGATGAAGAATGGGGATGCTTAGGAAGCGATGACGAAAATCATCTTAAAAAAATTAAAGCCAAATTGGATGAATACAATATGTATTGTGAGATTGACTCTAAGGGTTTTAATAAAGATAAATTTGAAAAAATTGCTAAAGTAGCTTCTATTTTAGGTGCTAAAATTATACGCTCTTATGTGCCCTTAACCGATAAAAATAAAAAAGTTAAACATGCTAGCGATGGGGCTTATGATGATTCTAAAATTACTACTAGATTCGATAAAGAAGATTTTTTAGCTACAAAGGATGAAATAAAAGCTTTGATACCGATTTTGGAAAAATATGATTTAAAACTTGCTATAGAAAATCATGAGTATCAAACTTCAGAGGATTTGCTTGATTTGTTGAAATTGATCAGTCATCCTAAAATAGGATTTTTATATGATTTTGGAAATTCTATGATGGCCTATGAAGATCCTATAAAAGCTTGCAAAGACATGGCTAAATATACTTTTAGCACGCATTGTAAAGATCATATAGTTTTCATTGAAGAGGGTGTAGAATATGTTTGCGGCGTTCCTTTGGGAGAAGGAAATTTAGACATTAAAACTTGTGTAGAAATTCTTAAAAAAGAAGGACTTGACCGTATTAATGTAGAGCAATGTTATCCTTATTGTGCGACTTTTAAAAGAGAAAAAGGAACAGGCGGGGTTAAAGAATTAGGTAAAGGGGCTTTTAAGATAGAAAAATCTTTGTTTGAAGATTTAAAAGCTATGCAGTATTATTATCCTCAAGAAGTATCTCAAGAATGCTTAGAGAGGCTTTTAAAACTTCAAAAAAAAGGTTGCGAGAAAAGTGTAGAATATTTAAAAAGTATTATTTAGATAAAATTTGGAATAAATTTTGTTTAATATTTTCAAGCATGGCAAAACGTTTTTTATACATGGAGCGTTTTTGTGAAGGGATTTCTTCTAGGTTTTTTTGCGAGTGGTGGAGCTTGTAGTATTTGTGTTTATCGATTTTTATCAATTCTCCACCATTTTCTAGCCAAATTTTTTGATAATCTACAAAATAGCCTTTTTCTTTTCCTTTTTGAGAACGGATTTGATTTTTTTCATGTACACCTAAAGTAGCTTGAAGTTTTAAAATTTCACAAAGCATCTTAGAGCATTCTATAAGCAAAGCAACAGGGCGCAAACCATGACATTTTTTAGTTAAAATTTTATTAATTTCTAAAATATTAAAATCTTTGTATTTATATCCTTGTATGCAAGAAAGTAGAAGATTATTTTCTAAAGTAAAGCAAAAATTACATTGTGAAATAGTGTATTTTTTAAATTTTAAAGAAAAAGCCCAAAAACCTTCTTCGTAAACATTATGATTATATCCTAAAAAAAGCTCAAAATCTTCATCAAAAGAAAAAATCATTTGTTCTTCGGGAAGAAATTTAAAACAAGTAAGTCCCTTATCAACATCATAAATAAGTGTTTTAACGCGTTCATTTGCTTTAAAACTTTTATCGCAAAATCTTCTTATAGCATTGTAGCAAGCATAGGGTCTTTGAGAGAAAAAGTCTTTTAAATGTTTATTTTTTTCCTCATTAAGCGTTTTTTCTAGAAGCCTTACTTGAGGAAAATATAGAATTTTTCTTGCTTGAAAACGTAAATAGCGCCAAAAGATGATACTTTTTCTTCTATCAGTAAAATTTGGAATAGGGTAGGAAAATTTTTTATTCACCTGCAATCCTTGATATATCGTTATAAGTTGCAAAGAGCATCAAGCTTAAAAGTATTGCCATGCCTGCATAACTTAGATATTCAAAAGCACGCTGTGGAACCTTGCGTCTAAAAATCATTTCATAAATATTAAAAAGTATATGTCCTCCATCAAGCATAGGAATAGGCAAAAGATTTAAAATGCCTAAATTTATAGAAATTAAAGCAGTGATAAATAAAAGTAAAGTAAAGCTATTTTGTGCAGCCTTTGAGGTAATTTCAGTCATGGTAATAATACCACCTAAATTTTTTGCTTCAACTTCACCACTTATGAGTTTTACTATACCCTTGATGATGAGTGTAGAAGCTTGAAAACTTTCTTGTGCGGCATATTTAAAACTTTCTAAACCTTGATGTTTTACAAGAGTGCTTGTACCATTTGGACTGATTCCAAGTTGAGGTTTTTCAATAATTTGCCCAAAGTCATTATATCCTTGTCCTATTTTTGGAGTTAAAATAAATTCTAAATTTTTTCCTTCTCTATTGGTTAATATTTTCAAAGGCTCTAAACTTAAATGTTTTGAAATTTCATCAAAGCTTTGAATTTTTACACCGTTGATTTCTAAGATAGTATCATTTTTTTGAAGTCCTATGTCTTGTGCAGCAGAGTTTGGCGCTATGTTTCCTATTTGTGGAGCAAGTTTGTTTAGACCTAAATTTCCTATGATAATATAAAGAAAAAAAGCTAAAATCAGGTTGAAAAATGGTCCAGCAAAAAGAATATAAATCTTTTTTAAGGGGCTTAAAATGCTATAGCTATCTTTGTCTAGATTTTCAAAACCAGGACGCATATCATCTTGTCCTTTAAGTTTAACATATCCTCCAAGTGGTAAAGTGCTTAAGCGATAGTTTGTGCCTTTAAATTCACGTTCTATAAGACTTTTTCCAAATCCTATGCTAAAGACTTCAACTTTTACACCCAAAGATCTTGCAGCTAAAAAATGTCCTAATTCGTGAAAGAAGATTAAAAATGAGATGACTAAAACAGTTGCTAAAAATTCAATAGAATAAAATTTAATTCCTAAAATCAAAATAATAATTAAAAACAATAAAGATCTCATTTTTCTCCTTTTTTTTGAGCTTTTGTATAAGTATAGATGTATTCAAATCCAGAATAAAGAGTTAAAATCAAAGCTATGTAAAGTAGAATTTCTCCGCCTATCCACTCCATGATTAAAAATCCTATCGCAGTCATTTGAAAAGCGGTTTTAAGTTTGCCTGCAAAAGAAGCATTGACATTTAAATTTTCACTGATCATTACAACTCTAAAACCCGTGATAAAAAATTCCCTTACTAGTATAATATAAATTATCCATTCATTAGCTTTTCCTGTAAGCAAAAGCCCTAAAAAAGCTGCTAAAACAAGCATTTTATCGGCTAATGGATCTAAGATTCCGCCCAGTTTTGTAGTTTGTTTCCAAGTTCTTGCAATGTATCCATCAAAAAAATCACTCAAAGCTGCTAATGAAAAAGTTAAAGCAGCAAAATAGTTAATCCAACTTTGATGAATATTTTCAAAATGATGAATTAATAAAAAAAATAGCAAAGGCGCTAAAACCATTCTAAAAACCGCCAAGATATTGGGTAAATTCATAACAAGCCTTGTGAAATTAAATGTAAAATTATAATCAAAATTGTATAAAATTTAAGCAAAGACTTAGTAAAAATACAAAAAAGAATCAGTTTATTTTTATTTAAATTTTGCTTTTAAGCAAAATTTAAATAAATTTTACAACTTCATCAAAACTAAAACGATTTTTTTGAGGATTTTTTTCATCGTTGCAATATCCTAAAGCCACCACCAAACTTGATCTTTCTTTTTGAATATCAAGTGATAAATAAGAATCAAGCTTTTCTTTATCAAAACCACCTATAGTACAACTTGCTATATTTAAAGCATTAGCACTATAAATTATGCTAGCTAGAGCTATATGAGCTTGTTCTCTTGCATAAGATATTTTTTGTTCTTGATTTAGAGATTTTAAAAAAGGCATATAAGTATCTAAGCGTTTTTGAATTTCTGTTTCACTCATATCTCTTTTTCTAAGTTTTTCTTCAAAATAATCTAAAAAATCAAGTCTTGAAATGATGATAATTAATACAGCGCAATCTTTTACATGTTTTTGTTGGTTGCAAATTTTAGAAAGCTCTTCTTTTCTTTTCTCATCTTGCACTACTATAAATTTCCAAGGTTCCAGTCCTAAGGAACTGGGGCTTAATCTTGCTATTTCTAAAATAGAATTTAAATCCTCTTTTTTGAGTTTTTCATTTTTAAAATTTCTACAAGAATATCTTGTGCTAAAAATTTCAAGTTCTTTTTTCATTATTTTTCCTTGTAAAATTCGACGACTTCATTAAAATTTAAGCGTTGAGTAGAATATTTTGGTTCGTGGGCTTTATATCCTAAGGATAAAATTACAGCAGTTTCAAAAGGATAAGTTAAATGAAGAAAATCATCAACCTTAGTTTTTTCAAAGCCACCTATCATACAAGAATCAATACCTAAGCTCATTGCAGCTAGCGACATTTGCATCATAGCAAGATAGCATTGAAGTTGTGCGTAATGATAGAGTTCATCATCATTCATTGCATTGGTTTTATGGGTGTAAATTTCTAAAATTTTTTGAAAATTTTCTTCGCTAGAATCTGAGAAACGACGCACTTGTTTTTGTGCAAATTCATCTTTGCTTTGAAGATCTTTTCTTGCTAGAAAAATAATATTATGACTCGCACTTGCTACATTTTGTTGATTGTAACATAGGGTTGAGAGTTTAAGATTGTGTTCTTTTTGTTCTAATACTACAAATTTCCAAGGCTCAAATCCATGTGAGCTCGGGGCTAAGACTCCACTTTCTAAGATACAATGCAAATCCTTTTCATTGATTTTTTTATCATTAAAAAGTTTACAAGCTCTGCGTTTTGAAATTAGTTCTTTAAAATTCATTTTATTCCTTAAAATCAAAAATAATAATATTAATTATAAAATGCAAAGCTTAATCAAAAAATATTATAGTTTGATATTTTTCTTAAAAACAAAACCGGATTTTTCAAAACCCATTTTTTGGATATAAAATTCATGAGCTTGTGTTCTAAAAAAACTTGAACTTAGTTCTAATTCTTCATATCCTTGATCTTTTGCCCAAATTTGGATTTTTTTCAAAAAGCTTGACCTATACCTTTTCCTCTTAAAGTTTCATCTACGACAAAATCACAAATATAAAGACAATGGTTATGATAAAGCACATTAAAAGGCATGACTCCACAAGCTGCTTTGTAGCTTCCCTCATTTTCATAGGCAAAAAGTTTATAATGTTGAGTTTGTGTAGCAAGTTGGAATTTGTCTAAAAAAACTTTCAAAGATAGATTGTTTCTTAATTGTTTTATCAAGGGATAAATTTTTTCCAAGTCTTCTTTTAGCTTAATTTCTTTCATTTTTAAATCCTTTAAATTTCAAAAATTTCAGGTTTTAATTTTAAAAGCAAGCAAAAAGATGCTAAAACGGCTTGTTCTTGCATAAATTCACGATCCCCATCTAAATAAAGAGTTTCTTGGACAAAAGTTCCATCTCTAAACATTGCACCTATATAAATAGTGCCTGATTTTATTTTTCCCTCATCTTTTTCGCCAACTACTCCGCTAATAGCTAAGGCAAAATCAGGATTAGCTGTTTTAAAAATACCTTTTAGCATAAAATAAACACAACGTTCACTGTATTCGCCATTATTTTCTAAGACGCTTTCGCTAATTCCAAGCCATTCGTGTTTGATGCGGTTGGAATAACTTACAATAGATCCTTCAAAAATTTCACTTACACCTGAAATTTTGGTTAAGGTGCTTGCACAAAGTCCGCCTGTGCAACTTTCAGCAAAAGAAATTTTTAATTTTTTTTCTAAAAGTTTAGAGCTTATAAAATGTATAGGATCTTTACCTAAAAATACTTTTTGTCCAAAAAGATTTTTTACGCTATTTAAAAAACCATCAAGTTTTCCAAAATTAGCGCAAGTGGCCTTAATAAGCACAAGATTATCTAAAAGCTTGGTTGATTTTATACTTATCTCATAAGATTTTGTTAGGGTTTGCAGTAGTAATATAGCGCTTTCATCATCCATGCCAAAAATGCAAAAATATGCAAAATTTAATTTTATATGCCCAAGAAGATCAGGTAATTTTCCGCTTGGATTTATTTTAACGACATTAATTTTTGAATTTGAAAAATTACATACAAAGCTATTTTTACTAAATTCTGCTTTATCTGGAACCAAGGTATCATCTTTTAAGATAAGATTATCATCATTTAAAGTTGCTAAAATTTTAGCAACAGTCGCATAATGCAAAGGGCTTGTAAATAAAGTGATAAAATCATACTGATTTAAGAGATTTTCAAGCAAAAAGGGTAAATCTTTATCGGTTTTATTTTGTATGCGAATTTCGTTAATTTCTTTAAATTTTTCTTCATAAGTTCTATAAATATAATTTTTGAATTTTTCGTTTATAGTAAGCTCATCTCCTATAAGATAAAGCAAATGTTTCATAAATTTTCCTTTTTTTCTTATAATTATAGCCAAAAACAAAGTAGAAATTAAAGCTAATTTGAGTAGAATTTAAGATTATTAAAAATTAGGTGGAAAAAATGGACTACAAAGAAACTCTACTTTTGCCCAGCACTACTTTTGCTATGCGGGCGAATTTAGCGGAACTTGAACCGCAAAGATTTAAAAAATGGTTTGAGCAAAATTATGCTTATGAAAAAATGAAAGAAAATCGCAAAAATGCGAAAAAAAGTTTTACCTTGCACGATGGCCCCCCTTATGCTAACGGACATATTCATATAGGACATGCTTTAAATAAAATTTTAAAAGAAACTATTATCAAAACGCATTATTTTAAAGGTGAGAGTGTGCGTTTTACTCCAGGGTGGGATTGTCATGGTTTACCTATAGAACAACAAGTAGAAGTAAAGCTTGGAGAAAAGAAAAAAAGCTTAAGCAAGAAAGAAATTCGTGAGTTTTGCAGACAACATGCGAGTGAATTTGTAGATATCCAAAGAGAAGAATTTAAAAATTTAGGCATTATTGCGGATTGGGATAAGCCTTATTTGACTATGAAATTTGAGTTTGAAGCAGCGATTTATAGAACTTTATGTGAGATTGCTAAAAAAGGCTTACTTTGTGAGCGTTCTAAACCTGTTTTTTGGAGTTGGGCGGCAAAGTCAGCTTTAGCGGAAGCTGAAGTAGAGTATCAAGATAAAGAAGATTATTCTATCTTTGTGGCTTTTGATTTAGATGTAAAAGCTTGCGAAAAATTAGGCGTTTCAAAAGCAAGCGCAGTGATATGGACAACTACGCCTTGGACTTTGGTGGCTAATCAAGCTATAGCCTTAAATCCTAACGAAAATTATGTGATCACTAAAGAAGGTTTGATTTTTGCAAGTGCTTTGCTTAAAAGCATGGTAGAAAAAGGACTTACAAGTGGAGAAATTCAAAAAGAACTCAACGCAAAAGAATTTGAAAAACTTGAAGCTATCAATCCTTTAAATGGAAGAAAATCTGTTTTAATTATGGGCGAGCATGTATTGATGGATGGTGGAAGTGGACTTGTACATACTGCACCAGGACATGGCGAAGATGATTACTATGCTTGTTTGAAATACGGTATTGAAGTTTTAATGCCTGTTGATGATAGTGGATGTTATGATGAAACTTTAAGAGCTAAAGGGCTTTTGCCTTCTCATTTGCTTGAAGAGTTTATAGGTCTTCATATTTTTAAGGCCAATGAAAAAATTTTAGAACTTTTAGGCGAAAAACTTTTACATTCTTCTAAATTTATACACTCTTATCCATTTTGTTGGAGAACGCATAAGCCTGTGATTTATAGAGCTACTAAACAATGGTTTATTTTAATGGATGAACCAAAACTTCAAGGAAAAACTTTAAGAGAGTGTGCAAAAGAACAACTTTTAAAAACAACCTTTTATCCGCAAAGTGGGGTAAAAAGAATAGGTTCTATGGTGGAAAATCGCCCAGATTGGTGTATTTCAAGACAAAGGGACTGGGGAACGCCTATAGCCTTTTTTAGAGATAAAAACACTAAAGAAGTGATTTTTGATGATGAACTTTTTGACTTTGTAGCAGCTATTTTTGAAAAACACGGTGCTGATGCGTGGTGGGAGTTTGAAATCAAAGATTTAATTCCTACAAATTCAAAATACAAAGCTGAAAATTTAGAAAAAGTATATGATATTTTAGATGTTTGGTTTGATAGCGGAAGTACTTTTAATGCAGTTTTAAATAGCGGACTTTATGACGCAGGAGAAAAAAGAGCAAGTATGTATTTAGAAGGAAGCGATCAGCATCGGGGTTGGTTTCAAAGCTCTTTGCTTGTAGGTACAGCGATCAATGAAAGCGCACCTTATGAAAGCATTTTAACTCATGGTTTTACCACCGATGAAAAAGGGCAAAAAATGTCTAAATCTAAAGGCAACGTGATCGCTCCTGAATATGTAGCAAAAACCTATGGAGTTGAAATTTTAAGACTTTGGATACTTTTAAGTGATTATTCAAGTGATTTAAAAATTTCAGACAATATCTTAAAACAAGTGGGCGAACAATACCGCAAAATAAGAAACACTATAAGATTTTTACTTGCTAATACCAATGATTTAAAAGATTTAGAAGTTAAAGAATTTAGTTTTATTGATAAATGGATATTAAGTCGTGCAACCAAAGTTTTTAAAGCAAGTAAAGAAGCATTTTTTGCTTATGAATTTGCTAAAGGTTTTAGTTTGCTTTTAAATTTTTTAAGTGCGGATTTAAGTGGGATTTATCTTGATATCAGTAAAGATAGGCTTTATTGCGATAGTGAAAATGCCCAAAGAAGAAAATCTGCTCAAGTGGCTATGGCTTTGATAGCAAAAGAACTTTTAAATTTACTTGCTCCAAATTTAAGCTATAGTGTAGATGAGGCTTTAGAACATGCTAATGTTTTAATCAAAGGCGATGCAAAAGATGTATTTGATTTGAGTTTAACTCAGGATTTTGATTATGATTTTGGTATAGATGATACATTTTTAATGAGTGCTAGAGAGAAATTTTTTGAACAAATTGATATGCTTAAAAAAGATAAAATCATTAAATCCACCTTGGAATTAAATTTAAACATTAGTTTTAATAAATTCCCAAATGAGGAATTAGCCGATTGGTTTATGGTAAGTCAAATCAGTAATGAAAATGAAGAAATTTTGGCTGAATTTGAAGTAGAGAATGAGAAATTTAAAATCACCAAAGCTTCACTTTGTAAATGCCCAAGATGTTGGAAACTTCAAAGTAAAGATGAAGAAACACCTTGTTTAAGATGTGAAGAAGTTTTAAAAGGGGTTTAATGTTAGAAAATCCTATTCCAAATAGTATTATCATTGCAACTATAGCGGTGGTTTTGGCTTTTAGTGCTTTAGCAGTATTTTTGATCAAAAAAACAAAGGAAAATAAATGATAACTTTAAAAGAAGCTTTAAAATACTCCAAAGAAGAACTTGAAAATTTAAAAAAAGAACTCAATGAAAAAGCAAAAAAAGAAAAAAAAATAGGTGCTTATATCGAACAATTTTTAGATAAGGACTTAAGTGTTTCAGGTGAAGGTGTGCCTGTAGCTATAAAAGATAATATCAGTGTAAAGGGCTGGGAGCTTACTAGTGCGAGTAAGATTTTACAAGGTTATATCGCTCCTTATGATGCAAGTGCGATTGTTAATTTAAAGGCTAACGGTTTTTCTCCTTTTGGGCGTTGCAATATGGATGAATTTGCTATGGGAAGTTCAACAGCGAGTTCTTGTTATGGAAAAACTTTAAATCCTTTAAATTTTGAGCGTGTTCCAGGTGGGTCAAGTGGTGGAAGTGCTGCTGCGGTAGCGGGTGGCTTGGCTTTAGCAAGTTTAGGTTCTGATACAGGTGGATCTGTGCGCCAACCTGCGGCTTTTTGTGGTTGTGTAGGATTTAAACCGAGTTATGGAAGAGTAAGTCGCTATGGTTTGGCTTCTTATTCTTCAAGTTTGGATCAAATCGGAGTTTTAACGCAAAATGTAGAAGATGCGGCAATTTTATATGATGCGATCGCAGGATATGATAAAATGGATAGCACGAGTGCAAATATCGAGTTTATCAAAACCGCTTCAAATTTAAATGCAAATAAAAAATTAAAAATCGCAGTGATTGAAAATTATGTCAATGATGCAGATAGCGAAGTAAAAAACGCACTTTTAAAAACCATAGATATGTTAAAAGCTAATGGACATGAGATTGTATATAAAAATTTGCTTGATTCTAAGTTTGATATCGCAGCGTATTATATCATCGCAACAGCTGAAGCAAGTGCAAATTTAAGTCGTTATGATGGGGTGCGTTATGGCAAGCGTTCTGAAAATATCCAAAATTTAAAAGAAATGTATGTAAATACACGCAGCGAAGGTTTTGGCGAAGAAGTAAAAAGAAGAATTTTGTTAGGAACTTTTGTTTTAAGTAGTGGATATTATGATGCGTATTATATCAAAGCACAAAAAGCTAGAGCTTTTATCAAGGCAAAATATGAAGAAATTTTGCAAGATTGTGATCTTATTTTTATGCCTGTAACTCCTACAACGGCTTTTAAATTTGATACTCAAAAAAGCCCTATACAAACTTATTTAGAAGATGTTTATACTATCTCTGTAAATTTAGCAGGACTTGGAGGTATTAGTGTGCCTGTTGCAAAAGATAAAGAAGGGCTTAATATATCAGCACAGCTGATTTGCAAAGCTTATGATGAACAAACCTTGTTAGATGGGGCTTTAAGTTTAGAACAAATGATTAAAAATTAAGGATGAAAGATGAAAATTGTAAAAAGAGCTTTAACTTTTGAAGATGTATTACTGCGTCCTGGGTATTCTGAAGTTCTACCTAAGGAAGTAAAAATTCACACTAAACTAACAAAAAATATCACTTTAAATATGCCTTTAATCTCTGCGGCTATGGATACAGTTACTGAACACAGAGCTGCTATCATGATGGCAAGACTTGGAGGACTTGGGGTAATTCATAAAAATATGGATATAGCTTCACAAGTTAGAGAAGTAAAAAGAGTGAAAAAAAGCGAAAGCGGAGTGATTATCGATCCTATTTTTGTAAGTCCTAAAGCAAGTGTTGCAGAGGCTTTAGAAATCATGGCAGAGTATAGAATTTCAGGTGTTCCTGTAATAGATGAAGATAAGAAACTAATAGGCATACTTACCAATCGTGATTTAAGATTTGAGAGTGATTTTTCAAATTTGGTTGAAAATGTTATGACTAAAATGCCTTTAATCACTGCTCCAAAAGGTTGCACTCTAGACGATGCGGAAAAAATTTTTAGCACCAACAAAGTAGAAAAACTTCCTATAGTTGATGAACAAGGACGCTTGGAAGGACTTATCACTATAAAAGATCTTAAAAAACGCAAAGAATATCCTGATGCCAATAAAGATGGTTTTGGAAGATTGCGTGTGGGTGCGGCTATAGGAGTAGGGCAAATGGATCGTGTGGATGCTTTAGTTGAGGCAGGCGTTGATGTTGTTGTGCTTGATTCTGCGCATGGACATTCTAAGGGTATTATTGATACAGTAAAAGCAATTAAAGCTAAATATCCAAATTTAGATCTTATCGCAGGAAATATTGCTACTGCAGCCGCAGCAAAAGCACTTTGCGAAGCAGGGGTAGATGCGGTTAAAGTAGGTATTGGGCCAGGAAGTATTTGTACTACGCGTATTGTTTCAGGTGTGGGCGTGCCACAAATTTCAGCCATTGATGAGTGCGTGGAAGAAGCAAATAAATTTGGCGTTCCTGTGATAGCTGATGGCGGGATTAAATATTCAGGTGATATCGCAAAAGCTTTAGCTGTAGGTGCGAGTTCTGTTATGATAGGATCGCTTTTAGCTGGAACAGATGAAAGTCCAGGAGAGCTTTTTACTTATCAAGGAAGACAATATAAGTCTTATCGTGGTATGGGCTCACTTGGGGCTATGCAAAAGGGAAGTTCGGATAGATATTTTCAGCAAGGTACTGCTCAAGATAAACTCGTTCCTGAAGGTATAGAAGGGCGTGTTCCTTATGTGGGAAGTATAAGAAGCGTGGTGCATCAACTTTTAGGAGGTTTGCGTTCTTCTATGGGTTATGTTGGGGCTAAAGATATAGAAGATTTTCAAAAAAGAGCTGAATTTGTTGAAATTACCACTGCAGGGCTTAAAGAAAGCCATGTACATGATGTTACTATCACTCATGAAGCACCAAACTACAAGGTTAATCATCAATGAGTTTTGAAGAAAATTTAAAACACGCTAATGAATCTTTGGAAAAATTAAACAATCAAGAGCTTGCCTTAGATGAAAGTGTAAAAATTTACAAAGAAGGTTTAGAGAGTATCAAAAAAGCAAGACTTGAGCTTGAAAAAGCAAAATTAGAAGTGGAGCAAATCGATGAGTAAAATAGCGGCTTTACAGTTTCCAACTTTAGCTTTAAGTGAATCAAGGCTTGATTATTATCTCAAAGCTTCAAAAGACAATGGGGCAAATTTAGTAGTTTTGGGCGAATATGTGATCAATAGTTTTTTTACAGAACTTTTACATATGCCAAAAAATATGATAAAAGAACAAAGCGAAGCTAAAAAAGAAAGCTTGATTAAACTTGCTAAAAAATACGAATTAGAAATCATCGCTCCTTATGTTAGTGTTGAAGCTAAAAGTTATAAAAAACTTTGCTTAAAAGTTACTCTAAATGGTGTTAAAAGCTATGAACAGCAAATTTTAATGCCTTATGAACATTGGAATGAAGAAAAATTTTTTAGCAACAAAACTCCATCAGAATTAAAAATTTTTACTTTTAATTATGAAAAATTAAAATGTGCCTTACTTTTTGGTTTTGAGACCCATTTTGATATCTTTTGGCAGCAGATTATGGCGAAAAAAATTGATTTGGTTATCGTTCCTAGTGCTTGTACCTTTGAAAGCAAACAAAGATGGGAAGAACTTTTAAAAACAAGATCTTTTTTAAATTCTACAAGCATTTTAAGAGTAAATCGCATAGGCAAAACAAAAGATGAGTGGAATTTTTACGGCGATACTCTGTTTATCAATGCTTTTGGTGAGATAGAAAGTAAATTAGGTTCTGAAGAAGAAATGCTTATCATAGAGCCTAAAAAAAGCGATGAGGCAAGAAAACTTTGGGCTTTTGATAAAATTCTTAAGAATTTTTAAAGAAGGTGAACATGAGAAAAATTTTACTTCAAATTTTTATTTTTAGTGTATTATTTATAGTAATTTTTACCATTAATCGTATTTTAATGCAAAATTCTTTTATCCCTACTGGTTTAATTGATCATAAAAATGAAATCTTTTTAATGTATCTTTTGGGTGTTTTTCATGATATAAGATTTTTAAGTGCAGCGTTTTTACCATTCTTGCTTTGTGGTTTTTTAAGTTTAATTTTTTCTAATATAAAAATAAATAATAAATTAGTAATATATAGTAAAAATTTTTATTTCATTTTTTCAAGCATTTACATAATTGTTCTTTCTTGTCTTTGTATAGGATTTTCTTATGCAAAATACTATTATTACGAAATTTACAAGACTAAATTTGATATTTTTATGTTTACTCTAAAAGATGATAATGCAAAAACTATTTTAAGTATTATTTATCATGATTATCCAATTTTAAAAATTTTAGCTTTAATGTTGATTTTTGGAGTCTTTGTATTTTTTTTAAATTTGAAAATATTAAATTTAAAGCTAAAACCTGTTAATTTAAGATTATTTCCCTTGATAGCTTTAAATTTAATATTAATTATTGTTTATGTTATAGCCTTAAGGGGCCCCTTTAAGCATGTGGCTATAAATGTACAAAATTATTCTTTTAGTGAGTATAGTGTTGTAAATGATACAATGTTAAATCCAATTATGGCATTTTCTTGGGCTTTAAAACAATATAAAGAAGAAGCGGCTTTGAAGGTTATCACACCTTTGAAAGCACAAGAACTTAAAGAAAAACTTTTTGATTATTTGCATCAAAGTCCTATAAATCTAAAAGCTGAAAAGAATCATCCTAGTGTATTTGTTAACTTAATGGAAAGTTTTGGGCTTAATTTGGCTGATTTTACAAATACAGAACATAATTTTTTAGGTTCATTAGATAAACATTTTAAGCAAGATTTTTTATTCAAACGCTTTTTGAGTTCTAGTAATGGAACTATACCAAGTTTTGCAAACTTATTTTTTGTAAGTCCATTTTCTAATATTTCTACAAGCAAATTTCAGAAAACTTATTTGGATTTAACACCTATTGCTATTTATAAGAAAGCAGGATATAAGGTGATTTTTGTAAGTGCAGGTAATGGATCTTGGCAAAATATTAAAAATTATCTCAGTATTTTGGGAGTAGATGAGATTATAGATGAAAATATTTTAATGAAAGAGTATAATGGAGCAAAAGATAGTGAAAATGGTTATGGGGTAGCTGATGAGTTTTTATATAAAAAAGTTTATGACTTACTTCAAAAAAATCCACATAAAACCCTTATAATTGCTCTTACTATTTCTAATCATCCACCTTATAAAATTCCGCAAAATGATTTGCCAAAATTACAAAACATTCCGCAAACTTTGCTTAATATGCTTCCTTATGAAAAAGATAAACAAGATAACATTATCAAAGCTTATACTTATGCAAACAATGAATTTGGAAAATTTCTAGATAAAGTAAAACAAAGTCCATTTAAGGATAGTGTCATTATAGCAGCAACTGGAGATCATAGAGTACGCGAAATGAGTATAGATTTAAATTCCCAAAAAGCTTTTGCTTATAGTGTACCTTTTTATCTTTATATTCCTAAGGATTTACAAGATGATATTTATTATGATAAAGATCGTGTAGGATCTCATAAAGATATTTTTCCAACTCTTTATGCTTTAAGTTTAAATAATGTTAAGTATTTAAGCGTAGGCGGAAGAAATATGTTAGCAAGACCAAGTGATGAGAAATTAGAATTTGGGATCAACGATGCTGTATGGATTAATAAAAAAGGTATTTATAGTGGCGGTAAAGGGTATTATTTTGAAAGTAATGATACTTTAAAAGATATGAATAAAGCTTTTAATCTTGATGTTTATACTAAAGACTTTGATAAATTTTATAGAGAGTTAAATTTATATCAATTAGCCGAGCGTTTAGGCATTTCAAAATAGGATTTATATTTTCTTTTTAGTAAAAAAGTGCTAAAATTAGCCTTTAAGGTATAAAGGTTTAAATGATGCAAAATATCCATTTTATCGGCATAGGCGGTATAGGAATTTCCGCTTTAGCAAGATTTTTAAAAGAAAAAGGTTTTAAAATTAGCGGAAGTGATCTTAAAGAGAGTAAAATCACTAAAGAACTAGAAAAAGAAGGGGTTAAGGTCAGCATCCCTCATCATAAAGACAATATTTTAAACAAAGATTTAGTTATTTATTCTGCTGCTATCAAAGAAGAAAATCCTGAATTTAAACACGCTAAAGAATTAGGCATTAAATGCCTTTCACGCAAGGAGGCCTTACCTCTTATCTTAGAAGATAAGCGCGTTTTTGCAGTTGCAGGAGCACATGGAAAAAGCACAACTTCAAGTATTTTGGCTTCTTTGCTTGATGATGCTTCTGTGATCATCGGAGCGATTTTAAAAGAATTTGGTTCAAATATGATTTATAAAGAAAGCCAAAACCTTGTTTTTGAAGCTGATGAGAGCGATAGTTCTTTTTTAAATTCAAATCCTTATTTGGCTATAGTTACCAATGCGGAAGCAGAGCATTTAGATCATTATGGTAATGAAGTTTCAAAACTCCATCATGCTTATGTGGAGTTTTTAGATACGGCTAAAATTCGCGTGATTAATGCTGAAGATGAGTTTTTGAAAAATTATAAAAATGAGTCAATCAAGCTTTATCCGAGCAAAGATATCAAAAACTGCACCATGTGTATAGAAAATTTCAAACCTTTTACAAGCTTTGAGTTGAAAGATTGGGGTGAATTTAAGGTTTTTGGCATGGGATATCATTTAGCCCTTGATGCGTCTTTGGCGATTTTGGCGGCTTTAAATTTCTTAGATATAGAAACGATAAGAACTAGGCTTAAAAATTATCAAGGTATTAAAAAGCGTTTTGATATTTTACATGCTGATGAAAATTTGGTTTTAATCGATGATTATGGTCATCATCCCACCGAAATAAAAGCGACTTTAAGCGCAGCACAAGAATACGCAAAATTAGGTAGATATAAAAAAATTACAGCCATTTTTGAACCTCACCGCTACACGCGTTTGGCTACAAATTTAAAGGAATTTGCAAAGGCTTTTGAAGGTGTTGATGAGCTTGTAATTTTACCTGTTTATGCTGCAGGAGAAGAGCCTATAGAACTTGATTTAAAAGCGGTTTTTCCTAAGGCTTTATTTGTAGAAGATATCAAAAGAGAGGGTAAATTTTTGGTGGCTTCTAAGGGGCAAGTTTTTGAAGAAGGGCTTATTATAGGTTTTGGTGCAGGAGATATCAGTAATAAATTAAGGCAAAAAAATGAGTAGGTTTTTTTTATATTTTTTAATTATCTTAATTTTAGCCTTAATCACTTTTGCTTTGCGTGAAAAATTAGGCAAAAAAACCAAACCTTTTTTTGGTATTTTGCTTGTGATCTTTATCATTTTAGCGGTATTTTTTGAATTTGAAAATACGCAAAAAAGTCGTTTAAGAACAGATATTATCGTAGCTTTTAATCAAAATAAAAATATTTTATGTAAAGATATTAATGTATCTAAGGCGTATTTTAACTATGAATTTGGTACAGGAAGTTTTATTTCAAAAGATAATAATCAAAGTTTTAATTCTTTAATCATAGATATTAAAGATTGCAGGTTAAATGATGAATGATGCAAAAGAAGAATTGATCTCAAAGCTTGATTTAAACGGCTATTTAGAAGAATTTAAAGGCCTTTTTGCAAGAGATAAGGAGATTTTTTTGCAAGGAGATTCTAATCTTCATTTTAAACGCATACATGAGCTTTGCGAGGTGGAATTTCCTGCTATGCCAGAGCTTAGCAATCTTGATAAAGCCTTAGTTCATTTAAGCAAGCAAGGAATTTTACATTTAGATGAAATTTTTGAATTTGTAAAAATTTTTCGTTATTTTGAAAAGTTAAAAAAAATAAAACTAGGAACAAATTTAGACTCTTGGCTACAAAAGATAGAATTTGTTAGCGGGGCTTTGGAGCTTTGTTTGAATTTCGATGAGAAAGGGGAATTAAAAGAAAGTTTAGATGAAAGACTTGTAAATCTTAATACCGCTCTAAGATTGAAAAACGAAAGCATAATAGCTGAGTTTAAGAAATTTTGCTATACAAAAGCTTTAATGCCTTATCTTATCGATACACAAATCCATCTTATAAACAATCTTGAAGCCTTGCTTGTAAGAGGCGGGTTTAATCACGCTATTAAAGCAAAAATCATAGGTAGAAGTAGTGGCGGTGGCTTTTATATCGTGCCTTTAAGTGTTGAAAATTTGCAAAATGATATAGAAAAAATCAAAAATCAAAAAGAAGAAATTTATTATGAATACGCTAAAAATTTCTCAGCTTTTTTAGCAAAAAACCTACCTTTTTTAAAATTTATCAATACAGCCTTTGATCTTTTTGATCATTATAGTGCTAGGGTTTTGCTTGCTAAAAAAAAGGATTTTGAAATTGTTTTGTGTGATCAAAGTACGGATTTAGTGCTTAAAAATTTCGCTCATCCTGCCTTAAAAAATCCAAAAAGCGTGAGTTTGGAATTTAAAAAACAAGTTTTAATCATCACAGGGGTAAATGCAGGCGGAAAATCCATGCTTTTAAAATCCATGCTAAGCGCAGCATTTTTAGCTAAACATCTTTTGCCTATGCATATCAAAGCAAGTGAAAGTAAAATTGGTACTTTTAAAGAATTTGATGCCATCATAGAAGATCCGCAAAATGTTAAAAACGACATTTCAACTTTTGCAGGAAGAATGTTGCATTTTTCTAGACTTTTTTCTAAGAAAAATTTGCTTTTAGGTATAGATGAAATAGAGCTTGGAACAGATTTTGAAGAAGCGGCTTGTTTGTATAGTGTGTTAATTTCAAAACTCATAGCTAATAATCTTAAAATCATCATCACCACGCACCACAAACGCCTTGCCATGCTTTTAGCAAAAAATGAGCAAGTTGAACTCATTGCTGCTTTATATGATGAAGAGCTTTCACGCCCAAAATATGAGTTTTTAAAAGGTACTATAGGAAAATCTTATGCCTTTGAAACCGCTTTGCGTTATCAGATTCCGCCGAATTTAGTTAGCGAGGCTAAAAAGCTTTATGGCGAGGATAAAGAAAATTTAGAAGAGCTTGTGGGTAAAAATATCAATCTTGAATTAGAACTAAAAGCTAAGCTTGAAAATGTTGAGAAAAAAGAGCAAAAAGTTGATGAAATTTTACTTTCTTTAAAAGATCAAAAAGAAAAAAATGAACAAGAATTTCGCACGAGTTTGAGAAATTTAGAATTTAAATTTCACAAAGCCATAGAAGAAGCTAAGAAAACCATACAGCTTAAAGACACAAAAGATAAGCAAAGAAGCCTTAATAAAGCCAATGAACTTAAAAAAGAAATCATCTTGCCAAGTATGGAGCAAAACGAAGAATTGCGTGTGGGGGATTTTGTAAAATATGAAAAAATTAAGGGTAAAATCATAAGCATTTCTAAAAACGATGCTATGGTTGAAAGCGATGGGATCAAACTTCGTGTGCCTTTAAAACTGCTTAAAAAAAGTGGTGCAATGCCAAAAAAAGTAGCAAAAACAAGTATAAGCGTAAGCAAACCAAGCAATCTAAGCGTAACTTTGGATTTGCATGGACTTAGGAGTGATGAGGCTATTTCAAGGCTTGATAAATTTATTTCAGATGCTTTAATAGCGGGATTTGATGAGGTTTTGATCTATCATGGTATAGGCACAGGAAAGCTTGCCTTTGCGGTAAGAGAGTTTTTAAAAACCCATAAAAGTGTTAAAGGCTTTAATGACGCACCGATCAATCAAGGTGGCTTTGGTGCTAAGGTGGTGAGATTATGAAAAACATTATGATATTAAGTGGAGCGGGTTTGTCTGCTCCAAGTGGACTTAAAACTTTTAGAGATAATGATGGACTTTGGGAAGAATACGATGTGATGGAGGTTTGCTCCGCAACAGGTTTTAGAAAAAACCCTAAAAAAGTGCTTGATTTTTACGATGCAAGAAGGGCGCAACTTCAAAATGTAAAGCCAAATCATGCTCATGAAAAAATCGCACAATTAAAAGAAAAATGGGGTAAAAATCTTTTTGTTATCACGCAAAATGTAGATGATTTGCTAGAGCGTGCAGGGTGTAAAGATGTAGTGCATTTGCATGGCTTTTTGCCCGAACTTCGCTGCTTAAAATGCGAAGAAATTTTTAATATAGGTTATGAAAAAATCACAGATAAACAATGCCCAAAATGCAAAAGTAAGGATTTAAGACACAATATAGTCATGTTTGAAGAGCAAGCTCCTGCTTATGCTATGCTTTATTCTTTGCTAAATCAAACTTCGCTTTTTATCAGCGTAGGCACAAGTGGGGCGGTTTTGCCTGTAGGGCGTTATGCTTCAATGTGCGAAAAAAGTATTTTAAATATCTACGAAAAAGATGCGAATTTAGAGCGGTATTTTGATAAAATCTATATAGAAGATATTATAAGCGCTATTGATAAAATCGCACTTGATATAGAAAATTTTATGAAAGATGGTAATGTTTGATTCTTTTTTAAGTGGAGTTTTTTTGGGCTTTGGAGTGAGTGTTCCTTTTGGACCTGTAAATATTTTGATTTTAACTTATGCACTAAAAGCTTTTAAAAATTCCATAGCTGTAGGACTTGGAGCATTTAGTATAGATATGCTTTATCTTTTTTTGCTTCAATTTGGGCTTTTAAATTTTTTAGACAATGTTATTTTTATGCGTTCTTTGGCGATTTTTGGTTTTTGTTTTTTAACTTATATGGCGTACTTGATGCTAAGAAAAAAGAAAGAAAGCTTAAATTTAGAGCATAAAGAATTTAAAGAAAGTCTTTTGAAAAGTTATATTAAAGGAGCTTTTTTAAATGGTTCAAATCCTTTTGTGATAGGATTTTGGCTTAGTGCTGCAAGCGTGGTTTTAAGTAGTGATCATGCTTATTTGATGACTTTAGGGCTTGTTGTGGCTATACTTTTTTGGGTAAGTGCTTTAGCCTTTGTGGTGGCAAGATATAGTCATGTTTTTAGTGCAAAAGTTGTTTTTATAATCAATATAATTTCAGCTATAATTATAGAGTATTTTGCTCTTAATTTATTATATAAAACTTTCTTAGGATAAAAAATGAATGCAAAAGAATTTTTAATCGAATTTTTAAAATTTAAATCTGTTACGCCAAATGATGATGGAGCTTTAAATTTCATCGCTATGGAACTGAGTGATTTTGAAGCTTTTTTTATAGAAAAAGAAGGCATTAAAAACCTTTTACTCACTAAAAAATTTAAAGATGAGGGTGAGCATTTAGCTTTTGGTGGGCATGTAGATGTGGTGCCTGCAGGCGAGGGTTGGAGTAGTGATGCTTTTGTGCCTATGGAAAAGGAAGGCTTTATCTATGCAAGGGGTGCTCAAGATATGAAAAGCGGAGTAGCAGCCTTTGTAGATGCGGTAAAGAATGCGGATTTTAAAGGAGCTAGACTTAGCCTTATTTTAACAAGTGATGAAGAAGGCGAAGCTATATATGGAACTAAGGCTGTTTTAGAATGGATGCAAGAAAGAGATATGCTACCTGATTATGCTGTGGTTGCCGAGCCAACCTGTGTTAAAAAAATTGGTGATAGTATTAAAATAGGGCGTCGCGGTTCTATCAATGGAAAACTTTTAATCCGTGGAAAACAAGGGCATGTTGCTTATCCTGAAAAATGTATCAATCCTGTGCATGATTTTGCACCAGTTTTAAAGCTTTTAGCGGGTTTTGATCTTGATCCTGGAAGTGCTGAATTTAGTCCTTCAAAAATTGTTATTACCGATATTCGCGGAGGTATGGGGGTGTGTAATGTTACGCCAAATGATTTAAAACTTATGTTTAATGTTCGCAATTCCCCCGATACAAGCTTAGAAGATGTAAAAAGTTATGTAGAAAAAATTTGTCATGGTTTAAACTATGAGTTAGAGCTAAAACAATCAAGCGAAGCTTTTTTGACAAATATCGATAATAAAATCGTTCAAAAAATGAATGAAAGCGTTCAAAAAATCACTCATGAAGTACCAGAGCTTAATACCAAAGGCGGTACAAGTGATGCAAGGTATTTTGCAAAATACGGTGTAAAGGTAGTGGAATTTGGAGTTTGTAATGATAGAATTCACGCTATTGATGAAAGAGTAAGTATAGAAGAATTTGAAAAACTTTGCCTTGTTTTTAAAGACTTGATAGAAAATTTTTAAAGGTTTAAAATGATTATCAATGGACAAAAGCTTGAGTTAAAAGAGCTTAAATTTATGGATTTTATTAAAGAAAAAGGTTTTAAAATCGAACTTATCGCTTTAGAATTAAATGGAGAAATCATACCAAAAAGTGAATTTGAAAATTTGATTTTAAAAGAAAACGATAAAGCTGAAATCGTAAGCTTTGTAGGAGGCGGTTGATGAGAGTGAAATTTAATGGCAAAGAACTTGATACAGACTTTAAAACAAGTTTGGAATTTTTTGAAAATATCAGCAAAAATGAAAATGATGTTTGGATTATCAATGGTTTTGCAACAAAAGAGAATATCGCTTTAAACGAAGATGATGAGCTTTTTTGCATAGAAAAAAATACTTTACCTCCAAAAGATGCGTTAGATGCTATGATGAGAGCAAGACACACTCCAAAACTTCACGATAAACTTAAAAATGGGCGCGTGGCGGTGTGTGGTTTAGGCGGACTTGGATCACATATAGCGATAAATTTAGCAAGAAGTGGTGTGGGGTTTTTAAAGCTGATTGATTTTGATGTGATTGAGCCTAGCAATTTGAATCGTCAAGCTTACCGTGTAAGTGATTTGGGTAAATTTAAAACCGAAGCTTTAAAGGAGCAAATTAGCGAGATTAACCCTTATATCAGCGTTGAAATTTGCACTTTAAAAATCGATGAGGATAATTTAAAGTCTTTGTTTAAAGATATAGATATAGTTTGCGAAGCCTTTGATGGTGCTATCGCAAAAGCGATGATGGCACAAAATTTTCATAGATTTTACAAAGATAGTATTTTAATCTGTGCTTCAGGGCTTGCGGGCTATGGTGATAGCAACAGCATACAAACAAGAAAAATTGCTAAAAATTTCTATGTATGTGGGGATTTGGTAAATGGTGCTAAGCTAGGAAATGGACTTATGGCGCCAAGGGTAAATATTTGCGCAGGACATCAAAGTAATCTTGTTTTAGAGCTTTTAGCAAATAAGGAGTAAAAATGCAAGAAAATTTAAAAAATGATAAATTAAAAATAGGCAAATACGAGTTTGATTCAAGATTTATTTTAGGTTCTGGAAAATATTCGCTAGAGCTTATAAAATCAGCCATAGAAGAAGCTAAAGCGCAGATTATCACTCTAGCCTTACGCCGTGCAAATACAGGGGAAATTGCAAATATACTTGATTATATCCCTAAAAATATCACACTTTTACCCAACACTTCAGGCGCAAGAAACGCCGATGAAGCCTTACGCATTGCAAGGCTTTCAAGAGAGCTTGGTTGCGGAGAACTTATCAAGATAGAAGTGATAAGCGATAGTAGGTATTTGTTGCCTGATAATTATGAAACGATTAAAGCTTGCGAGCTTTTAGCTAAAGAGGGCTTTACGCCTTTACCTTACATGCATGCTGATCTTTACGCAGCTAGAGCTATGCGTGATGCAGGAGCTGCGGCTATCATGCCTTTGGCAGCACCTATTGGGAGCAATAAAGGCTTATGTGCTAAGGAATTTATACAAATTTTGCTTAATGAAATTGATTTGCCTATTATTGTAGATGCGGGTATTGGAAGTCCTGCACAAGCTTGTGAAGCTATGCAAATGGGAGTAAGTGCGGTGATGGTAAATACAGCTATAGCTGAAGCTAAAGATATAGCCTTGATGGCTAGAGCTTTTTCTTTGGCGGTAAATGCGGGAAGAGCGGCTTTTTTAGCAGGTTTGGCAAGTGTGAGCGAGGCTAAAGCAAGTTCTCCATTAACAGGCTTTTTAAGGGGTTAATCATGCAAGATTATATGCAGCATTTACCTCACATGCAGGAAATAAAAAGCGAAATTTTAAACAAGGTTTTAAGTCAAGTTCAAAACTATGATGAGAGTCAATTTAGCGCTAAAGATGTTAAAAATGCTTTAAATCAAACACATTTAAGCATAGAGCATTTAAAAGCTTTGCTTTCAAGTGCAGCAGAAGATTTCATAGAAGAATTAGCTTTTAAATCCGCTAAAGTCAAGCAAAAATATTTTGGAAATTCTATCTCTCTTTTTACCCCACTTTATTTGTCAAATTATTGTAATTCTAAATGTGTTTATTGTGGTTTTCAAAAAGGTAATAAAATCGCAAGAGCTAAACTAAATGAAGTTGAAATTCACGAAGAAATGCAAGCCATTGCTAAAAGTGGTTTAGAAGAAATTTTAATGCTAACAGGCGAGGGTAGGGAGTTTGCAAGTGTAGAATATATAGCAAATGCTTGCAAGATTGCTAGAGAGTATTTTAAGGTTGTAGGTGTTGAAATTTATCCTATGAATGAAGACGAATATAAAATTTTACATGAAAAGGGTTGTGATTATGTGACTGTTTTTCAAGAAACTTACAATCCTTTAAAATATTCTAAAATTCATTTAGCGGGTGAAAAACGCATTTTCCCTTATCGCTTTAACGCTCAAGAAAGAGCTTTAAAAGCGGGTATGCGTGGAGTGGCTTTTGGGGCGCTTTTAGGCATAGATGATTTTAGAAAAGACGCCCTTGCTACGGCACTTCATGCACATTTTTTACAACAAGCTTATCCTCATGCTGAAATTTCTATTTCGGTGCCTCGTTTAAGACCTATTATCAATAATGCTAAAATTCATCCTAAAGATGTGAGTGAAAAACGCCTTTTGCAAGTACTTTGTGCTTATAGGCTCTTTTTGCCTTTTGCGGGCATTACTATTTCAAGCCGTGAAAGAATAGGTTTTAGAGATGAGGTTATTAAGCTTGGGGCTACTAAAATGAGCGCAGGAGTTAGTGTGGGTATAGGTGAACATAAGGGCGAGAAAAAGGGTGATGGGCAGTTTGAAATTTCAGATGATAGAAGCGTGGATGAAATTTTAACTATGCTTAAAAGATCAAATTTACAAGCTGTGATGAGTGATAGTATCTATGTGGGATAAAAAAATCATTGCTATAAGCGATAGAAAATGTGTAGAAATAGACTTCTTAAAGCAGATTGAAAAACTTGCTAAGGCTAAGGTAGATGCTATAGTTTTAAGAGAAAAAGATTTAAGCGAATTTGAGTATTATGACTTAGCAAAAGAAGTTTTAAGCATTTGTGCAAAGCAAAAAGTGACTTGTTTTTTGCATTTTTTTGATAGGGAGTGTTTAAAATTAGGACATCGTTATTTTCACGCACCGCTTTCTTTGCTAAGAAAAGAGCCTAAATTAGTAAAATATTTTCATGTACTTGGTACTTCAGTCCATAGCAAAGAAGAGCTTTTAGAGGCGATGAGCTATAAGGTAAATTATGCTTTTGCAGGGCATATTTTTGAAAGTTCTTGCAAGGTGGGTTTAGAGCCTAAAGGGCTTGATTTTTTAAAATCCTTGCTTGAATTTAGTCAAATACCACTTTATGCTATAGGCGGTATCAATGCTCAAAATATAGAAAATTTTAAAGATATAAATATAGCAGGCGTTTGTATGCGTGAAATTTTAATGAAAGAAAAAGATCTTAAAAAGTATCTTTTAGAATGTAGGCAAAATTTACGATGAATAAAATTCTTTCTTTACCAGAAGATTTAAAGCAATTAAAAGGTGTCAATTATAAAAAAATTAAATCTTGCACTTTTGCTAAATATACACAAACGGATACTTCGCATTCTACTTTTGTTAATATAGGAAGTCATCTTTTAACTTTTGTTCGCAAAGGATATAAAATTTTACACACTGCATCAAAAGATTATAAGATTAACTCTTATGAAACTTTGTTTTTAAAAGCTGGGAGCTATACTTTAAGCAATGTAGGACTTAGTAAAGGAGTTTATGAAGCTTATTTATTTTTTTTTGACAATGCATTTTTAATTGAGCTTATTTATAAGTATAAAGATTTTTTTAAACTAGATCAAAAGTTTCAAAACTATGAAATTTTTTGGGTAAAAAATGATAAGATTTTGCAAGGAATTTTGGAAAGTTTTTCACCGCATTTTGAAGAAAATACGCAAATTTTAGATCCTATAGTGAGTTTGAAATTTGAAGAGATTTTTTTACATTTGCTTTTAAATAAGAATATTTATTTTATTAGTTTTTTATCAGGAATTTTAAAAGAATTTCGCCTTGATCTTTCCCAACTTTTTGAGTATTGTGGTAGAGAATTTTTAAGCGTAAATGAAATGTCTAATTTTGCGAAATTAGATTTAGCAACTTTTTCTAAAGAATTTAAGAAATGTTTTGGACAAAGTCCTAAAAAATGGTTAGATGAAAAAAGGTTGCAAAAAGCAAAGATTTTACTTAAATTTTCTAAAAAAAATATTAATGAAATAGCTAATGAGTGCGCTTTTTCTTCAGTAGCTTGGTTTATTGAAAGATTTAAAGAGAAATATGAGCAAACTCCTAAGCAATATCAAAAAACAAAAAACTTGTATTTTTTATCAAAAAACTAGCACATTTTTTTTATCTAAATAAATATAATTCAATGAAAATATTTTTAAATAAAGGAGAAAATATGAAAAAATATGTTTTAAGTTTAGCGCTTCTTGGAAGTTTGCTTGGTGCAAGTGAATTAAAATATCAAGAATTTGATGGTTTTAAAAGCCCTGAAAGTATTTTTGTAGATAAAAACTATGTTTATGTATCTAATGTAGGAGAAAAACTTGAACCTTTGGCGAAAGATAATGATGGATTTATTTCTAAGCTTGATAAAAATGGCAAAGTGCTAGAATATAAATTTTTAACCCATCTTAATGCACCAAAAGGCATGATGGAGATTGGAAAAACTCTTTATGTGGTAGATATCGATGTTTTACGCGGTTTTGATCTTAAAACTAAAAAAGAAATTTTTAATTTACCTATTAAAGGTGCAATCTTTTTAAATGACATAGAAAAATTAGACGACAATACGCTTTTGGTTAGCGATACTGGCACAGGACTTATTTTAAAGGTTGATTTAAAAACTAAGCAATATGATGAATTATTAAAACTTGATTTAGTAAAATTTGGTGGTCCAAATGGGTTATATCTAGATAGAAAAAAACATAAGCTTTTTATAGCTGGTTATCATCCTGATGGTGTAAGTGGCGGTGTTGTAATGGCTTATGATTTAAATACAAAAGAACTCAGTATAATTAAAAATGAAAAAGAATCTTATGATGGAATAGTTCCTTATAAAGATGGTTTATTGGTAAGTTCTTGGGGAAATAATCTAAATGGATATATTTATAATTTAGATAATGTTAAATCTGTAAAACTTGAATTTCCTTTGATGAAAGGTCCTGCAGATATATTTATTGAAGGTAATATTTTATGGATTCCTAAGATGGCAGAAGGTAAAATATTCAAAGTAGAACTTAACAAATAAGGCTTTTATGGCTTCTTTTAAAAAGATATTTTGGATTAATGTTATTATTGTTATTATTGTAGCTTTTAATCTTAGAGCCCCAATTACTGCAGTGGGGCCTATTATTGATATTATTAAAGATAAGTATTATTTAAACTCAACCGTAGCGGGCATACTTACAAGTCTTCCTTTGATAGCTTTTGGAAGTATTTCTTTTATTGTGGGGTATTTTTCTCCTATTCGTGCTATTGTTTTTGGAATTTTTTTAATTTTTTTAGGCGAAATTATTCGTTCTTATTTTGGTGTATATGGCTTATTTTTAGGAATGTTAGCAATGGGCTGTGGTATAGCAATTGCAAATGTTTTACTTCCTAGTTTTATTAAAGAAAAATTTCCAAAAAAAATGGCAAGTATAATGGGAATTTATAGTCTTGTTTTGAGTATTTCTTCGATTATGGGTATTGCTTTAGCTATACCTTTGCTTAGTGTATTTGATTTAGCTGGAGCTATGTTTTTCTGGGCTATTTTTTCTTTTGTAGCTTTAGTAGTTTACTATCCTCAAGCTAAAAATGGTAGATTTTTTCGCATTAAGAAAAAAGCTTATAAAAAAATCAATCTTTTTACAAATTTAACAACTTGGAAAATTACTCTTTTTATGGGATTTCAAAGTTTTTTAGCTTATTCTTTGTTTTTTTGGTATGTTCAAATTGTTGTAGAAAAAGGATTTGATAAAGAATTTTCTACAAATATGGTTCTTTTTGCTCAACTTGTTGCAGCTCCAGTGTCTCTTTTTGGCCCTTTACTTTTAGGAAAATTAAGGCAAAATTTACATACTTTTTACATAGCAAGTTTGTGTAGTATGTATGTGATCGCTTTTGCCATGCTTTTTGTTTTTGATAGCAAAATTTCTATTATCATCAGTGCTTTTATCATGGGCTTTCCATGGGGTGGGGTTTTTGGTATTGCATTGCTTTTTATCGCTCAAAAAAGTTCAAATACTCAAGTAGCAGCAAAGCTTTCTGCTTTAGCTCAAGGTTTTGGATATTTAATCGCAGCACAAGGGCAGTGGATTATAGGCTTTTTACATGATAAATTTGAGAATTTTTCACTTGCTATTTTGATGTTGATTTTTGTAGGGATTTTGGTAAATATCTTTGGATATTTATCGTATAAAAGCCAAGTTATCAGATAGTGCTTTTTCTAGTAAAATATCCCCACCATTTTTTTGTGCTATATTTTGCAATCTTGTGGAAATATCTTCTAAGTTAAGTTTTAACATTGCTTTGAAAAAATCATCAAGATTGATCGAATCTTGCGTGAAAATTTGACATAAAGCTTGATCTTGTAAAAATTTAGCATTAAAGTATTGATGATTTTTAGCTGCATGAGGATAAGGTATGAAAATAGCAGGCAAGGTGTTAGCACAAAGTTCAAAAAGGGTGCTTGCACCTGCTCTTGATATAGCTAGATCTGCATTTTTCATTTTTTCTTCCAAATTTGAACTAAAGTCAAAAACATCAGCTTGGATATTTAAGCTTTGGTAGTGTTTTTTGCATTTTTCAAAATCATTTTTTCCACATTGATGGATGATTTTGATATTTTGTTCTTGAAGCTTTGGGGCGAGATTTAAAGCTAGTTCGTTTATAAAACTAGCTCCTTGTGATCCTCCTAGGAAAATAATATTTTTTAATTCTGTGCGAGTCCTAGCATTATCAAAAAATTTATTTGCCACAGGATAAGGACTAAATTCTTTTTCAAAGGCGCTAAAAAATTTTGTAGCGAAAGGTTTTAAAAGCATGTTTAAAGAGCCACTTTTTGAATTTTGCTCGTGTATAAAAAGAGGCAAATGTGAGAATAAAGCCGCAAAAGATGCAGGAGCTGCACTATATCCACCTACACTAAAAACGGCTTGGATGTGGTATTTTTTAAAAATTTCTCTACAATCTTTGGAGAGTTTTAAGGTGTGGAGTAAAGAACTAATTTTGCCAAATTTGTTTTGATTAACCACTCCTTTAGAGCTTAAAAAAAATTTTTCCTTAAAACGTACTTCATTTTCAAACCAAGCTTTATCTTGACCATTTTGACTACCTATGTATACACATTCTATATTTTTTTTAATCGCACTTTCTAATAAGCAACGCACTATGGCCAAATGTCCTCCAGTTCCGCCACCTGTTAAAGCTATTGTCATAATTTAACCTTTTTTGAAATCATTAATACATATCCTATACCTATACAAATTGCCCACATTGAACTTCCTCCATAACTTAAAAGTGGAACAGCCACACCTTTTAGTGGAGTAAGAGAAATAATACCAAAAGCATTCATAAAAAAGGAAAAAAGTAAAAGTAAGGCTATGCCTGAACAGAAAATAAAATCTTGTTTAGCTTCGCATCTTCCTGCAATTCTAAAAATTCTTAAAATCATCCAAAGATAAATATAACAAATAACTCCAAGACCCAAAAGTCCTATTTCTTCAGTAATTCCTGAAAGAATAAAGTCAGTATGTACTTCACTTAAAAAGCCTAATTTAAAAGTTCCAAGTCCTAAGCCTTCGCCAAACATTCCTCCATGGGCTATAGCATTTAAAGAGTGCGAAATCTGATAAGGTTCGCTGTTGCTACTTACTCTTAAAGCATTTGCCAACCAATCAGGAAGCATAGGTAAAAAAGCATCTTGTATATTCCCCCACCAAGAAGCAATTCTTTGAATTCTTCTTTGATTACTAGAAATTACCATTATACCTATCATCATAATGATTAAAGTTCCAAAAGCAAAAAGTCTTTTACTAGCTCCTGCAAAAAAAGCTAAAGCTAGAATTAAAAAGAAAGAAATTATACTTTGTCCTAAATCGTTTTGAGTGATATAAATATATCCTATAACTATAGAAGCTAAGATACAATAAGGCAGAAGAATTAGAGCCTCGTGTCTGATAGCTTTTTTGCTATCATCAATACGCCTTGTATAGCTCCATGCTAAAAAATAAATCAATCCTATTTTAAAAAATTCCACAGGAGAGATAGAGAGTGGGCCTAAGCGTATCCAGCGTTTAGCTCCTCCGCTAGCTGTTGCTAGTGCAGAAGGTAAAAATGGTAAAATGATGATAAAGATAAAAGAAACAATCAAAATAGCTAAAATAATTTTTTTAGAAAGTGCTTTATCAGGATCCAAACGAGAAATAAAAAACATTATAAGTATGCCACTAATTCCAAAAAAAAGCTGACGAATAAAAAAATGAAACTCGCTATAGTCAAGAAAAAGAACAGTAAAAGCTGTAAGAGAGTATGAAAATACTATTCCTATGGTGATTAAAATACAACTTAAATAAAATAATCTTTTATCAGCAACCATTATAATTATAACTTTTCTTTATTGGAATTAAAATTTTAAAAAGTTTTATTATAACTAAAATAAATTAAATTTTTTGCTAAGTTTTTGTAAGGAAAATTTGCTAAAATTAACAATAAAAATATAACAAAAAAGGCAAATTATGAATCAAATCCATAAAATTCTCATAGCAAATAGAGCTGAAATAGCTGTTAGAGTAATCCGTGCTTGTAGAGATTTACATATTAAAAGTGTTGCAGTTTTTACAGAGCCTGATCGTGAATGTTTGCATGTAAAAATCGCAGATGAGGCATATCGCATAGGAACGGATGCTATAAGAGGATATTTAGATGTTGCTCGTATTGTCGAGATTGCTAAGGCTTGTGGTGCTGATGCGATCCATCCTGGTTATGGATTTTTAAGTGAGAATTACGAATTTGCTAAGGCTTGTGAAGATGCTGGAATTATTTTTATAGGTCCAAAATCTGAAGTAATTCATAAGATGGGAAATAAGAATATCGCTCGTAAGTTAATGGCTAAAAATGGTATACCTATTGTTCCAGGGACTGAAAAATTAAATTCCTATAGCATGGAAGAAATTAAAATTTTTGCTGAGAAGATTGGTTATCCTGTTATTTTAAAAGCTTCAGGTGGTGGAGGTGGACGCGGAATTCGCGTTGTTCATAAAGAACAAGATCTTGAAAATGCTTTTGAATCTTGCAAAAGAGAAGCTTTAACATACTTTAATAATGATGAAGTATTTATGGAAAAATATGTAGTTAATCCTAGGCATATAGAATTTCAAATTTTAGGAGATAACTACGGAAATATTATCCATCTTTGTGAAAGGGATTGCTCTATCCAAAGAAGACATCAAAAGGTAATTGAGATAGCACCTTGCCCTGGAATTTCAGATAATCTTAGAAAAACCATGGGTGTTACAGCTGTGGCAGCTGCTAAGGCTGTAGGTTATACAAATGCTGGAACTATAGAGTTTTTGCTTGATGATTATAATCGCTTTTATTTTATGGAAATGAATACAAGAATTCAAGTTGAACATCCAATTACTGAAGAAATTACAGGTATTGACCTTATTGTAAGACAAATTCGTATTGCAGCAGGAGAAATTTTGGACTTAGAACAAAGCGATATTAAACCTAGGGGTTTTGCTATTGAAGCTAGAATTACTGCTGAAAATGTATGGAAAAATTTTATTCCAAGTCCTGGAAAAATAGGAGAATACTACCCAGCTCTTGGACCATCTGTTAGGGTTGATAGTCATATTTATAAAGACTATACTGTGCCGCCTTATTATGATTCCATGCTTGCAAAGCTTATTATTAAAGCAACCAGTTATGATTTAGCGGTTAATAAACTTGAGCGTGCTTTGAAGGAATTTGTGATTGATGATATTAGAACAACGATACCATTTTTAATTGCCATTACAAAAACAAGAGAATTTAGAAGAGGGTATTTAGACACCTCTTTCATAGAAACACATATGCAAGAATTATTAGAAAAAACAGAAGATCGTCATCAAGAAAACAAAGAAGAAGTTATAGCTGCAATAGCTGCTACGCTTAAAAAAATACGAGAAAGTAGAGAATAATAGATGGATTTTTTAGACAGTCTTAAAAGTATTAAAAAAGAAATGCAAGCTAACGCCAATACTCCAAAATTAGCGAAGAAATCAAGCAAGAGTGGTGCAAGTGTAAAAAATTTAGAAAAACTAGCTAAAGATATTCGCGAAAAAAATCAAGAAGCAAACATAGATAAGGAAATGCAAGAAATTTTCTTAAAGCAAGAAAAACTACAGGATGAATTTTCCGGATTTATCAAAAATGCAGATATTAAGAAAATTTAATGCTTGAGATTGGTTTTTGTACTCTTGAAGATCAGTGTCCTTACTTAAAAGATAAACGCTCAAGAATAGAGTATAAATACATTGAAAATTGCCCTAAAGAAATCAATAATGGGCTAATAAAACGAGGTTGGCGTCGTTTTGGTAGGTATTTTTCACGCCCTATTTGTAAAGATTGTGATGAATGTTTAAGTCTTAGAATTTTAGTTAATGAATATAATTTTTCAAAAAGTGAAAGAAGGGTTATAAATAAAAATATTAACACCAAAGTTATGCTTAG
This sequence comes from Campylobacter sp. BCW_4341, assembly GCF_001764255.1. NCBI lineage: Bacteria > Pseudomonadati > Campylobacterota > Epsilonproteobacteria > Campylobacterales > Campylobacteraceae > Campylobacter > Campylobacter sp. BCW_4341. The sequence goes on from NZ_MKAH01000017.1 coordinate 109,254, forward strand.
AACACCCAATTTAAGCAATGAACATTTGTTTTTATATGATAAATACCATCGTTTTATGGAAGAAAAAAAGAACTGGAAGCGTTATGATTTAAGCTTTAAGCAGTATTATAATCTTTATGTCGATGGTTTTATGAATTTTGGATATGAGCTTGCATTTTATATAGAAGATAAGCTCGTTTGTGTTGATTTGATTGATATTTTAGAGGATGGAATTTCAAGCATTTATTGTTTTTATGATCCTGATTTTTCGTATTTTTCTTTGGGTAAATTTTCTTTGCTCAATGAAATACAAATAGCTAAAAAAATGAACTTAGATTATATTTATCTTGGGTATTTTGTAAAAAAGTGTCAATCTTTATCTTATAAAGCCGATTATACACCCAATGAAATTTTAAAAGGCACTAAAGAGCTTTTTGAAAATGAGGTTTTATGGGAGAAATAGATGCAAATCGTGCAAACTTTAGAAACTATCAATGTTAATACAGATGATATTAGCGTATTTCAGTATTTTAAAGACTTGATTACCAAAAATTTCACAAAGGTCATAGGACGAAAAAATAAAATTTTTTCTTTTTTTGAAGAAAATGAAATTCCACAGCGTCGTTATTTCTTAAAAGTTTTAGATCAAAAATATCGCAAAAGTACAAATGAAGGTATAGAGAATTTACAAGATGCTCATTTTAAAACTTTTAGATTAAATTTTGAGCAAAATAATATGCTTAAGCCTATGTTGTTTATCAAGATTGATTTTGCTGCGGGTAGAATTTTGATGAAGTTAAGCTCTAATGAAAAATTATTTGTTACCTATATAAGAAATTATTTTCAAGATCATAATATAGAATATAATGAAATGACAAATATTCTAATTTTAGAATATAAAAACGAGAATACTCTTGAACTTTTTGAAGCTTTTGCAGATGAGAGCGAGCATTTAAAATATTGCGTGAATTTTGAAGTTGACCGAGAAGAGTATAAAAAATTTCGCCAAAATATTCACAATAAAGAAAATATGAAATGGAAATTTAATGCTTTAGCTAAGCTTTTTAGTAATTATTTTAATACTTTAGAATGTACTCCGCAAAATGATCTTAGTGAAATCAGACAAAAATATTTGATTTTGGTAAAACTTTATCATCCTGATTTTCATCAAGGAAAAAGTGCAATAGAAAAAGCTTACGCAAGAGAACAGTTTGAAAAAATACAAATCGCCTATGATAACTTAAAAGCACTTTATAAGAATAATACTTAAAAAAATTAAATTAATCATTTTGGTTAATTTAATTTTTCTCTCTCATAAATTTTTCTTAATTTGTTATCTAGTTTAAAACAAAATTTAAAAAGTGCAGGTACTACGAGTAAGGTAAGCAAAGTCGAACTTATAAGCCCAAAGATAATGGCTATTGCCATAGGAGAATTAGTTTCATAGCCCGCACCCCTTGAAAGAGCGAGTGGGAGCATAGCAAAAATCATAGCAAAAGTTGTCATCAATATAGCCCTTAAGCGTGATTTTCCAGCGATTAAAAGAGCTTTATCGGGATCTAAACCTTCATGACATTTTTTATTAGCTACATCCACAAGCAAAATAGCATTTTTCCCCACCATACCAAAAAGTAAGATGATGGCAATAAGTACAAAAAGCGAAAAATTATGCCCCGTGATAAAAAGCCCTATAGAAGCTCCGCCAAAGGCTAAAGGCATGGTTATCATGATGATTAAAGGCAGAATAAAACTTTCATAAAGTGCGGCTAAAACAAGATAAATTAAAACAAAAGCAAGTACTACTGCCATAGCAAAACCTTGCACGGTTTCACCTAAAAGATTGATAAAGCCTGAAAAAGCATAGCTAAGACTTGCATTATTATTTAAAATTTTATCCATATTATCTAGTAAAAGTTTTTGCACCGCTCCTAAGGAAAGATCATTTACTCCAGCTGTGATTTTCACAGAGCGGTTTTTATTGTAACGATTGATAGTTTTTAAATCCTTACTGTATATAAAATCCACCACGCTTGAAAGTTCTAAATTTACACCTTGGTTGTTTTTAATACTAATGCGTTTTAAAGCTTCTATGTCTTTTTTAAATTCTGGAGCAAAACTTAGGATAATATCATCTTTTGAATTGCCTCTATCCATACTTCCTACGCTAAGTTGCGAAAAAGAATACCCTAAAACCCCAGCGATATATTCAGGATTGACATCTAAAAGTTTAGCTTTTTCTTTGTTGATGTGTAAGGCTACTTCATCTTTTGTAGCATTAGCATTGTCGCTTATATCTACAATGCGTGCATTAGTGCCTAAAATTTCTTTTGCTCGAGAAGCAGCTTCTTTTAGAGTGTTTAAATCATCTCCTAAGATTAAAAACTGCACGGGATCATCAATGCCTGCACCCTCTATCTTTGGAAGTTCTAAAATTTTGATTTTTAAACTTTCATCTTGAAATTTTTGACGATATAAACTTACTATAGCACTTTGTCTTAAATTTCTTTCGTCTAAATTTTTAAGTTTAACATAAATTTTAGCCTTTGTAGCATCTTTGGCATCATCATAGCCTACAAGTAAAAAAGCGTATTTGACATTGCTATCATTTTTGATTTTTTCAAGCAAATTTAAACTTTTTTCTTTCATGGCTTCTAAACTTAAATCCTTTTTGCTTTCAAGTAAAACTTGAATTTCGCTATCATCTTCCATAGGTAAAAAATCAAGTCCTATACGGGTAGCTAAAGCAAAAGAAAGCCCTACAAAAACAAGAGTGGCTAGGATAAATTTTGCTTTATTTTGTAAAATTTTATAGAGTAAATTTTCATACTTTTGCTCTATTTTTTCAAAAAAAACTTCTGTTTTTTCATAAAACTTACTTTCTTTTGGATTTAAAAATCTTGCTCCAATACTAGGTATTAAAAATACAGAAACCAAAAAGCTTATCACTATCCCACTTGCAACGCTTATGCCTAAGGCATTGAAAAAAAGCCCTGGTATAGAGTTCATATAAGAAATAGGGATAAAAACACAAAGTAAAACTATACTGATGCTTAAAACGCTAAAACCTATTTCGTTGATACCTAAAAAAGCAGCTTGTAAAGGCGGATAAGTTTTTAGTTTTTTAGCAATATTTTCAATCACTACTATAGCATCATCGATAAAAATTCCTATGCTTAAGGTTAAAGCTATGAAAGTTAAGCGGTTTAAATCATAGCCTAAAAGATCGATAATAAAAAAAGTTGAAATGATAGAAGTAGGTATAGCTATGCAAGCAATGAGAGTTGCACTTAAATTTCTTAAAAATAAAAATACAATTACAAGGGTTAGAAAAATCCCCAAAACCATATCAAAAATCACTTGAGAAAGATGCTTGTGGATATTTAAGCTTTTATCGTAAAGCACATTAATGCTTATATCTTTTGGAATTTGTTTTTCTAAAATAGGCAAGGCATTTTTGACATTTTTAATCATTTCAAGGGTGTTATAATTTGTGATTTTTCCGAGTTCTAAAAGCACCCCTTCTTTACCTTCGTATAAAGCACTTTGTTTTTCATCTTCATAAAGGCTTGAAATATTAGCAATATCGCTTAAAAATACTCCTGTTTTTATGCGAAGATTGCTAAGTTCTTCTAAATTTGTGGCTTCAAAATAGCCTTTGATGATATAGTTATCTCGATTGTTATTAAGTTCGCCTAGGGCTTGTTTAAAATTTTGACTTTTGATGATATTTGCTACATCAAGGGCGTTAAGATTGTATTTTCTAAGTTCATTTGGTTTTAATTCTATGCGAATTTGGGGTTCTAAAAAACCCTTAGCTTCGATTTTACCTACTCCTTTAACTCTTTGCAAAAAAGGTTTTATTTTATCATTGATTTCGCGCATGAGTTGTAATTTATCTTTAGAATATAAAAAAAGCGAAATAGCAGAACCAGAATCTGAGCTGATTTTTTCAATTTCAGGCTTAGAAGGTAGGCTTAAAGTTCCTATTTTATCACGCACATCATTAGCAGCTACTTCAAGATTTTTACCTAGTTTAAACTCGACTACACTCACACTAAAATTATCATACGCAGCTGAGGTTATGGTCTTTACTCCATCAATCTCACTTAGAGCATTTTCTATTTCTTTAGTGATTTTTGATTCTACGAAATTTAAATCCCCATTTACCTTGCTTGTAATCTTTATAAGAGGTATGGAAACATTAGGAAATAAATTTACACTCATGCTAAAAGCAGAGATTAGCCCAAAAATCATAAGAGCTAAGAAAAACATTAGCACAGTAATTGGTCGGTTTATAGCTAGTTTAAACATTTTTAATCTTTAGTGATGATTCTACCTTCGCCAAAAAGCCCTGGTGTTAAATTTGTAGTTTGCACTTCAGCATAAATTTTTCTTGTTTTTACTTCTATACTTGGATAGATAAGGCTGATTTTTCCTTTCAATTCTGCACCATTTTGATCGATTTTGTAAAAGAAATCATCGCCTAATTTAACTTTATCTTTGTATTTTTCATCAAAACTTAAAATCAGTTTGCTTTGTGGATAGGAAAAAATTTCTATTAAAGGTTGAGCTACTCCTCCTACTCCTTCACCCACTTGTATAAATTTATTTGCGATAATAGCATCATAAGGTGCGCGCAATTCTTTTTTTGTCATGATATTTTTATAATAAGCTATATTGATTTTTGCTTTGTTTAAATTTAAATTAGCTGCATCAAACTTAGCTTTCATATCTTCATAGCTTTGTTTGTCTATAACATTTTCTACAGCTTTGATTTTTTGCATTTTGCTTTTGGTATTTTCGTATTCTACAAGAGCAAGTTGATAAGAATTTTGGGCATTTTGAAGAGCTATTTTTTCACTTTCTTGATCAAGAGCAAGTAAAAGTTCTCCTTTGCTGACTTTTTGTCCAATTTCTACAGGAATTTTTTGAACTAAACCTATGCTTTCAAGGGCAAGTTTACTTTGTTTTGATGCTTCTACATTGAAACTTGCATAAATTTCTTCGCCAAAGGCGCAATTAAAAGCAAGAAGTAAAAATAGAATTTTTTTCATTCTTTAACCTTTGAATTAAGATCTATACCTGCATTAAAATAATAATTTGCTTTAGTAATTTCAAATTCATTTTTAGCAAGCTCTAAATCGCTTTGTGCTTTAAATTTAGCCTCTAAAGCTTGAAGATATTCCACATAAGAAACAAGTCCTGCTTGGTATTTTTTATCTACACTTTCAAAAGCTAAATTTGCAGCATTTAAGCTAAGATTAAGAGCTAAAATTTGTTCTTGTAAAACTTTTAAACTTTTGTCTAAATAATTTAATTCTTCTTTATTTTTTCTCTCACTAAACCTTGCGTTTGCATTGGCTATTTGAACGTTTAAACGCTCTTTTTCAACTTCTTTAGCCCTTGCATTGAAATCAAAAATTTTCCATTCCATACCTAAAATAAACTGATTACCTTGAGAATATTTTTCTAAGAATTGATCCGCTAAATTTGCAAAAGGAGCCGGAACTTTTGGATTATAATTGTTTTTATAAAAGTTAAAATTATCTTGAATATAAAATTTTGGAAAATATTCAGCTTTTGCTAAATTTACACTTTCTTTAGCAAGATTGATTTGTTCTTTAGCTATCATTACTTCATAGTTTTGACTTTTTTCTTGTTGCGGATTTTCTAAAAAAGCATTCCCTTGCACTTTAAAATCTGTATCGCTTAAAATTTTAATCTCTTTTTGTATATTGGCAAGTTTTAATTCATTTTGACTGAGCTCTAATAAGCTTAAATGATATTTGGCTTTAATGCTTTCAAGTTCATGTTTAGGGCTAAGTCCTGCATCGTAAAATTTTTGCAATCTTTCAAAAGTTGATTTTAAAAAAGCTACTTTTTGTTGATTGGCTAGTAAAATTTTTTCAAGACTTAGGGTGTTAAAATAAAGTGTGATTGCATTTAAGGCAAGGTAATTTTTGCTTTGTTCTTTGTCTAAAAGGCTTAATTTTTCTTTGCTTTCTAAAGCCCTTAAATTGGCCTCTCTAGAACCCCCATCAAAAAGCAAAAAATTAAGAGAAACTTTAGCAAATAAACTTTCTTGTGGATCGATAATGAAGCGATCTTTATTGTTGGCTACATAAGCTGAGTTTAGACCAAGAGAGGGTAGGTAATTTCTAAAAGCTTGTTCTTTGTCCAAATTTGCTTGTTCGCTTTGCATTTGTTTAATGAGATAGGATTCGTTATTTTGACTTAGTGCTATAAATTCGTGCAAATTAGAAGCTAACATTGCTAAGGGATAAAGAGCTAAAAACATAGCTGATTTTAAATATTTTTCAAACATTTGATATTTTAGTATGCTTTATATAAATTTCAATTGAAGTTTTTTATATAAAATAAAATTTATTTGTTTTAAACATAAATTTTGTTAAAATCCTAGCTTTAAAATTTTATATTTAGGATGAAATTTTGTCGGTAAAAAATATTAGAAATTTTTCTATTATAGCTCATATAGATCATGGAAAATCTACTCTTGCAGATAGGATTATTAGCGAGTGTGGTGCTATTAGTGATAGGCAGATGAGTTCACAAGTTATGGATACTATGGATATAGAAAAAGAGCGTGGTATCACTATAAAAGCACAATCGGTGCGTTTAAATTATAAATTTAATAACGAAAATTTTGTTTTAAATCTTATTGATACTCCTGGCCATGTGGATTTTTCTTATGAAGTGAGTCGTTCTTTGGCAAGTTGTGAAGGGGCTTTACTTGTAGTAGATGCTTCTCAAGGTGTTGAAGCACAGACTATAGCTAATGTTTATATAGCGCTTGAAAATAATCTTGAAATCATTCCTGTGATTAATAAAATCGATTTGCCTAATGCTGATATTGAAAAAGTCAAGCATGAAATCGAGCATATTATAGGTATAGATTGTAAAGACGCCATTTGCGTGAGTGCAAAAACAGGAGTGGGTATAAAAGAGCTTATAGAAACAATTATTACTAAAATCCCTGCACCAAAAACAGATGATGAAGCTCCTACTAAGGCTTTAATTTATGATTCTTGGTTTGATAATTATTTGGGTGCTTTGGCTTTAGTTAGGATTTATGAAGGAAGTATTGCTAAAAATGATGAAGTTTTAGTCATGAGTACGGATAAAAAACATATAGTTCAAGATCTTTTTTATCCTCATCCTTTAAGCCCAATTAAAACTCAATCTTTACAATCAGGTGAAGTAGGCGTGGTGGTTTTAGGGCTTAAAACTGTAGGTGATGTACAAGTAGGCGATACTATTACTTTAGTAAAAAACAAGGCTAAAGAAGCCATAGGCGGTTTTGAAAAGGCTAAAGCTTTTGTCTTTGCAGGACTTTATCCTATAGAAACGGATAAATTTGAAGATTTAAGAGATGCTTTAGATAAGCTAAAACTTAACGATAGTTCTATTACCTATGAGCCTGAAACTTCTTTGGCTTTAGGCTTTGGTTTTAGGGTAGGGTTTTTAGGACTTTTACACATGGAAGTGATCAAAGAAAGACTTGAAAGAGAATTTAATCTTGATTTAATTGCTACAGCTCCAACTGTGACTTATGAAATTTATCAAACCGATGGAGAACTTGTTAAAATTCAAAATCCTAGCGAGCTTCCTCCTGTTAATAAAATCGATCATATAAAAGAGCCTTATGTTAAAGCCACTATCATTACTCCAAGTGAATTTTTAGGGAATTTAATCACTCTTTTAAATCGCAAAAGAGGAGTGCAGGTTAAAATGGACTATATCACACCTGAGCGTGTTTTGCTAGAATATGATGTACCTTTAAATGAGATTGTGATGGATTTTTATGATAAATTAAAGTCCTTAACAAAAGGCTATGCGAGTTTTGATTATGAACCTATAGAATTTAGAGTAGGGGATTTGGTAAAACTTGATATTAAAGTGGCGGGTGAAAATGTTGATGCGCTAAGCATTATCGTGCCTAATGAGAAAGCACAAGGTAAAGGAAGAGAGCTTGTTAGCGCTATGAAAGAAATAGTTCCTAGACAGCTTTTTGAAGTGGCCATTCAAGCAAGTATTGGAAATAAAATCATCGCAAGGGAGACTGTTAAATCCATGGGTAAAAATGTGACAGCAAAATGCTATGGTGGGGATATTACTAGAAAAAGAAAGCTTTTAGAAAAGCAAAAAGAAGGTAAAAAAAGAATGAAAGCTATAGGTAAGGTAAATTTACCTCAAGAAGCTTTTTTGAGTGTTTTAAAGATAGATTGATGATAAATTTAAAACTTGGCTTGAAATTTGCTTGTATTTTTAATACAATTTTAAAATAATTTTCTAAGGAGAAAAAATGTTTAAAAAATTTTTGATTTTTATAGCGCCTATTTTATTTTTGAGTGCTTGTGCAACTAAACAAGATACTTTTGCTCAAGTTAATCAAATTTCTAGAAATTCTCAATGCAGTTCTTGCGAAAGTCCTGATGGCTTTGAAGCAAAGATTAAAGGACTTTTATACATTAGCGATGTTGGAATTCAATGTTGTGCCAATAAACGCACTTTAGACACTGGTATTGCTTTAAAAAAGGTTTATTTGCATAGATTTTATGATTTAAAAGAAGGACAAAAAGTTTTAAATGCTAAAGGGAAAAAGTTATTTGTTGATGTGAATTTTAATGCGGTATTTTATACTTATTTAAAACAAGAACTTGAAGCTAGAGGAATAGTTGTGCTTGACAATAACGATCAAAATTCACCTTATGTGAGTAAGATTGATTTAGAATTTATATCTTATGGAGCAACTCAAGATGCTACAGGATTACATTCAAAACTAGTAGGAGTTTTACAAGTTAGCGATATAAACAAAAATAAGAAATTTACAATCCGCACCAAGCAAGATGTACAAGGTTTCGATGATCTAAAAGAAACAACTTTTTATACTCATTTGTTAATAAAACAAATGGCAAATAAAGCAGCTAGTTTAATCTCTGAACTTTGAGGTGTATAAATTGCGGAGCTTTTGCTCTGCTTTGCTTTTGTGATTTATGTGAGCTAGAGCTTTCTGAATTTTCCTTAAATGTAAGAAAGCTTGATAATAATTTCAAAGTCTATTCTTTTTATAAATACCATGAGATACAACACTTGCTTCACTCTAAACATTATTTTTATGGTTATTTCGTTTATAAAATGCTTGCTAAATTAAGTTTTGCAAAATTTAAAGATTTTTTTGATCCTAGAATGACAATTAATGTTATAGCTTTAGATGATAAGGTTGAAGATATGCTTTATTCACATTCTGCTATTTTAGCTAGATATCTTAAAACAAAATTTGTAAAACCTGTTTTTAATATTTTAAAAGCACAAAATCATATTAAATATTCTGGAAAAAGTTTAGAATTTCGTCAAAAACATAAAAGAAATTACAAACTCTTAAAAACCATTCACGAACCTGTAATTTTAGTAGATGATATTGTAACGACTGGTTCTAGCCTTTTGGAAGCTAAAAAAGTTTTAGAAGAAAATAAAATTTCTGTACTTTTTGCTCTTGTTTTAGCTGATGCAAAAGTTTAATATGCTATAATCAAAACTTTGAACTAATAGAAGGATTTTTATGGAGAATATTTTTAGCAAAGATTCTGATATTGAACTTGTAGATATAGAAAATTCTATAAAAAGTAGTTATTTAGACTATTCTATGAGTGTTATTATAGGTCGTGCTTTGCCTGACGCAAGAGATGGTTTAAAGCCTGTTCATAGAAGAATTTTATATGCTATGCAAAATGACGAGGCAAAAAGTAGGACAGATTTTGTCAAATCAGCCCGTATAGTGGGTGCTGTTATAGGTCGTTATCACCCACATGGAGATACAGCAGTTTATGATGCTTTGGTTAGAATGGCTCAAGATTTTTCTATGAGATATCCAAGTATTACAGGACAAGGCAACTTTGGATCTATAGATGGCGATAGCGCTGCTGCGATGCGTTATACTGAAGCAAAAATGAGCAAACTTTCTCATGAACTTTTAAAAGATATAGATAAAGATACGGTCGATTTTGTTCCAAATTATGATGGTTCAGAAAGTGAACCTGATGTTTTACCTTCTAGGGTTCCAAATTTATTACTAAATGGTTCAAGTGGTATAGCTGTAGGTATGGCGACAAACATCCCACCTCATAGTTTAAATGAGTTGATAGATGGAATTTTATATTTGCTTGATAATAAAGATGCAAGCTTAGAAGAGATTATGCAGTTTATCAAAGGTCCAGATTTTCCAACAGGTGGAATAATTTATGGTAAAAAAGGTATTATAGAAGCTTATCGCACAGGGCGTGGTCGCGTGAAAGTGCGCGCTAAAACTCATATTGAAAAAAAGACAAATAAAGATGTTATTGTTATAGATGAGCTTCCTTATCAAACCAATAAAGCTAGACTTATAGAGCAGATTGCAGAGCTTGTTAAAGAAAAGCAAATTGAAGGAATATCTGAAGTAAGAGATGAGAGTAATAAAGAAGGAATCCGCGTTGTTATAGAGCTTAAACGTGAGGCTATGAGTGAAATTGTTTTAAATAATCTATTTAAATCTACCACTATGGAAAGTACTTTTGGTGTGATTATGTTGGCAATTCACAATAAAGAACCTAAAATTTTCTCTTTGTTAGAACTTTTAAATCTTTTCTTAACCCATAGAAAAACAGTTATTATTAGAAGAACGATTTTTGAACTTCAAAAGGCAAGAGCAAGAGCTCATATTTTAGAAGGTCTTAAAATTGCACTTGATAATATAGATGAAGTGATTGCTTTAATTAAAAACAGTTCTGATAATAATACCGCAAGAGATTCTTTGGTAGCTAAATTTGGTCTTAGTGAGCTTCAAGCCAATGCTATTTTAGATATGAAACTGGGTCGTTTAACAGGACTTGAAAGAGAAAAAATCGAAAATGAACTTGCAGAATTAATGAAAGAAATTGCAAGACTTGAAGAAATTTTAAAAAGTGAAACCTTGCTTGAAAATTTAATTCGCGATGAATTAAAAGAAATTAGAAGTAAATTTGATGTGCCACGTATTACTCAAATTGAAGATGATTATGATGATATTGATATTGAAGATTTGATTCCTAATGAAAATATGGTTGTAACTATTACGCATCGCGGTTATATTAAGCGTGTGCCTAGTAAACAATATGAAAAGCAAAAACGAGGCGGAAAAGGAAAATTAGCAGTTACGACTTATGATGATGATTTTATAGAAAGTTTCTTTACGGCAAATACACATGATACGCTTATGTTTGTAACAGATCGTGGACAGCTTTATTGGCTTAAAGTTTATAAAATTCCTGAAGGCTCAAGAACGGCTAAAGGAAAAGCAGTGGTAAATCTTATCAATTTACAAGCTGAAGAAAAAATCATGGCTATTATTCCAACCACGGATTTTGATGAGAGTAAATCTTTATGTTTCTTTACTAAAAATGGTATTGTAAAGCGTACAAATTTGAGTGAATATCAAAATATCAGAAGTGTAGGAGTTAGAGCGATCAACTTGGATGAAAATGATGAGTTGGTAACTGCTATTATTGTTCAAAGAGATGAAAATGAAATTTTTACCAGTGGTGGTGAAGAAAATTTAGAAAATCAAGAAATTGAAAATTTAGATGATGAAAATTTTGAAAATGAAGAAAGTATAAACACACAAGGTAAAATGCTCTTTGCAGTAACCAAAAAAGGTATGTGTATCAAATTCCCACTTGCCAAAGTGCGTGAAATCGGCCGTGTAAGTCGTGGGGTGACGGCTATTAAGTTTAAAGAGAAAAATGACGAATTAGTAGGTGCAGTTGTTGTAGAAAATGATGAGCAAGAAATTTTAAGCATAAGCGCAAAAGGTATAGGAAAACGCACCAATGCTGGAGAATATAGATTACAAAGCAGAGGTGGTAAGGGTGTAATTTGCATGAAACTTACAGAAAAAACTAAAGATCTTATTAGCGTAGTTATAGTAGATGAAACTATGGATTTGATGGCTCTTACAAGTTCAGGCAAGATGATACGTGTTGATATGCAAAGTATTAGAAAAGCAGGGCGTAACACAAGTGGCGTCATCGTTGTTAACGTGGAAAATGACGAGGTGGTTAGCATCGCTAAGTGTCCTAAAGAGGAAAATGATGAGGATGAGTTAAGCGATGAAAACTTTGGTTTAGATTTGTAATAAGTTTAAAGTTGGAACGCTTATTGCTTTTTATTTTACTAATTACAATATTTTGAAGGTGTAAAAATGAAAAAAATTTATTTTATGCTAGCAATAGCAGGAATTTTCGCTGGTTGTGTACCAAGTGCAAACAGTGCAACTAAAAATTCAAGTGCAAATAGCACTGCTCCATCTCAAGATGTTATCGTGCAAAAAGTCGATAAAGATGATGTGCGTGATATTATCAGAGAAGAAAAAATGTTGGCTCCAGATGCTAGCGAAACGGAACTTAGTTTTACAGCAGTTGGTGAAGGGATTGCTCCGATGAATACAGTTTCTACTGCTCAAGCCCTAGCTTTAGCAAAAAGAGCAGCGATTACAGATGCTTACAGACAGCTTGCAAGTAAGCTTTATGGTGTGAAAGTGAATGGTAAGGATACTGTAAAAGATGCAATGCTTAGAAGTTCAACTATTACTGCGCAAGTAAATGGTTTGATTAAAAATGCAAGTATTATTGATGAGAATTTTAATCAAGGGCTTTATAGAGTAAACTTAGAACTTAAAATCGATGCAGACAAGTGGAAAGAATTGTTTGCTTATTAATCTTTCTTAGCTTTAAGCTTTTTGCCCAAGATGAATTTATTTTTTGGGCAGAGCTTTCTAGTAAAAATTTCATTCTCTTTCATCAAAATCGAAATTTATCCTTAGCAATGACGCAAAGTGAAAATGTTGAAGAACAATGGGTATGTGAAATTTCTTATAGTGATCAAGATTTAAAAGTTTTACCTCGAACTTCTTTAGGATTGATTGATGATAATATGCCAAAAACAATTAAATTTAATTTTTTAAATTCTCATAAAGATGAGTTAAGTGATTGCTTTATAGGAGCTAAAATCAGTGTTAAGGATATTGTTAATACTGACTTATTACGTGCTCAAAGTGAAACCTATGTTAAAATTTTACCCTTGCGTTTTACCGTGGAATTTGGCGAACAAAATGCGATAATTTATTATCTTAAAAAAAAGTAAATTCAAAATTAAGCGCAAATTGGATACTATAGCAGAAATTTTTTAAAAGGTTTAGGATGAATTTAGTCATAGTAGAAGATGATATTAATATGCGTAAATCCTTAGAAATTGCATTAGCAGAGTATGAAGAATTTAATATTAAATCTTATAAATCTGCCACTGAGGCTTTAAAAAAAATAGATGAGAATACAGATTTGATTATTACAGATATTAATATGCCAGGAATTGATGGCATAGAATTTGTTAAAGCCTGTGAAAATAAATATGATTTTATTATTATGACAGGAAATGCTACTTTAAACCGTGCTATAGAAGCGGTTCGTTTGGGAGTAAAAGATTTTCTAACCAAGCCTTTTGATGTTGATACTTTAGTCGAGGCTATTAAGCGTGCTAAAATCATAAGAGAAAAAACAGCCGATAAAAAAAGCAAAAAAAATGAAAAAAAAGAAGAAAATAAAGATTTTTTTTCAACTTCTCCTAATTTAGAAAAAACATTAAATTTAAGTCAAAAAGCGGCTAAAACTGATGCCTCTGTAATGTTTTTTGGAGAGAGTGGAGTAGGAAAAGAGGTATTTTCTCGTTATATTCACACTCATTCTAAACGCTCTAATAAGCCTTTTGTTGCTATTAATATGGCAGCCATTCCTGCAAATTTGATTGAAAGTGAGCTTTTTGGTTTTGAAAAAGGTGCTTTTACTGATGCCAATGCAACTAAAATAGGGCTTTTTGAAATGGCTAATGAGGGTACTTTGTTTTTAGATGAAATTGGCGAAATGCCTTATGAAATTCAAGCCAAACTTTTAAGAGCTTTGCAAGAAAAAGAAATCACACGACTTGGAAGTACGAAAAACATCAAAATAGATGTAAGAATTATCAGTGCAACTAATGCAAATTTAGATGAAAAAATAAAAAATGGCGAATTTCGTTCAGATTTATATTATCGTTTAAACACTGTTCCTATTAATATTCCGCCTTTAAGAGAGCGTAAAGAAGAAGTTTTGGGTATAGCTCAAAAGGTTTTAGAAGATACTTGTAAAGAATATGATTTTAAGGAAAAACAGCTCAGCCAAGAAGCTAAAAATGCTTTACTTGAATATGATTTTCCTGGTAATATTAGAGAATTAATATCTGTTGTACAAAGAGCTTGTATTTTAAGTGAAAATGATGAAATTTCAAGTGAAGATTTGTTCTTAGAAGCTAGAAGTATAAAAAAAGATGTAAAGAATTTAGAAAAAGAATTGATTTGTGAAGTTCTTTTAAGTGTAGATTATGACAAGGATCAAGCTTCTCAAATTTTAGGTATGGATATAAAAATTTTAAATGAAAAAATTAAAAAATATCAAATAAAGGATAAGTAATGTCAAAAAAACAAAAAATAGCCATTGTGGGTGCTACTGGTGCGGTTGGGGAAGAGCTTTTAAATGTTTTAGATGAACTTGATTTCCCAGTGGAAAGTATTTTACCTTTAGCAAGTGCAAAAAGTGTAGGTAGTGAAGTAGAATTTAAAGGCAAAGCTTATAAAGTCAAAGAACTTACTGAAAATGTATTTAAAGAAAATCCTATTGATATTGCTTTTTTTAGCGCAGGTGGAAGTGTGAGTGAAAAATATGCTAAATTTGCAGCAGAATCTGGTGCTGTTGTTATTGATAATACAAGTCATTTTAGAATGGAAAAAGATGTTCCTTTGGTGGTTCCTGAATGCAATCCTGAGGATATTAAAGATTGGAAAAAAACAGGGATTATTGCTAATCCAAATTGTTCTACCATACAAATGGTGCAAGTTTTAAAACCTTTAAATGATGCATTTAATTTAAAGCGTGTTGATGTAAGTACCTATCAGGCTGCAAGTGGAGCAGGAAAAGAAGGAATGCAAGAATTGGTCGAAGCCATGCAAAGTTTTTTTGCTTTTAAACTTGATGAGTTTAAATCTCAAACTTTTCCTTATACTTTAGCACTTAATCTTATTCCACAAATTGATGTTTTTATGGATAATGATTACACCAAAGAAGAACTTAAAATGGTCAATGAAACTCAAAAAATTTTACATAAAAATTTAGAAGTTTCAGCAACTTGTGTAAGAGTACCTGTTTTAAGAAGTCATAGCGAAGCCATTACTATGCATTTTGAAAAAGAAATAGATGTAAAAAAAGCTAAAGAAATTTTAGAAAAAGCACCAAGTGTTGTTGTCATAGATGATCCTAAAAATAAAAAATACCCTATGCCTTTAATGACAAGTGATACTAATGAAACTTATGTAGGAAGAATTCGCGCTGATGTGTATGATAAAAAAATACTCCATCTTTGGTGTGTGGCAGATCAAATTCGTGTAGGTGCTGCAACAAATGCTGTGCGTATTGCGCAAAAATGGTTAGAATTAAAAAATAAATAAGGAAAAAAATGTTAGAGAAAATATTTGAATCTTTACTTGTTAGAAGTCGTATTGTTACAATTTTACCCGTAATTTTTGGTTTAATTGGAGCTTTTGTATTGTTTTTTATTGCAAGTTATGATGTTTTAAAAGTTATATTTTATACTTATAATTATTTTTTTGATGCAGGTTCTAATGTGGATTTGCATGAGGATGTGGTGGCTTTAATTATAGGAGCTGTTGATCTTTATCTTATGGCTTTAGTTTTGTTTATTTTTTCTTTTGGAGTTTATGAGCTTTTTATCAGCGAAATAGAAGAATTTAAACAAACAAAACAAAGCAAGGTTTTAGAGGTGCATAGCTTAGATCAATTAAAAGACAAGCTTGCAAAAGTTATCATTATGGTCTTAGTGGTAAATTTCTTTCAAAGGGTTTTGCAGATGAAATTTGCTACTCCTGTGGATATGGCTTTTCTTGCTGGATCGATTTTAGCTCTTTGTGTAGGACTTTATTTTTTACATAAAGGTGGTCATTAACAAGGATTATCTTTTTTTGATATAATCGTTTTTTGTGTTTAAAGAATAAAAATGAAAAAAATATTTTTAATTGGTATGATTTTAAATCATTTTGTTTTTGCAGCTCCGTTAGATGAAGTCTTTAAAGATATAGAAGTTTCAGGGACTGTTCGTTATCGCTATGATATTAAAAAAGAAAAAAAATACAATAAAAAAACACATAGATATCAAAATAAAACACAAACGGAAATTACAATAAAATAAGGAAAATCATGATTATACGATGGTTGTTTATTAGTTCAATATTTGTTGTTGCGCTTTTTGGTATTAACTTGAAATCATTTTTTACTTATACCTTTGATGCAAATAAGCAATATGATATGGAAAAAGCGAAGGCTTTGTATTTTCAAAATAAATGCAATACTTGCCATGGAGATAATGCTGAAAAGAGTGTTATAGGATCTAGAATTTTAAAAGATATGTCTCCTGAGGATATTAAAGGAGCTTTGATAGGTTATACTCTTGATAGTAGTAGCTCTACAACAGCTTCTCAAATGGCTTTTTATGCTAGAAATTTAAGCCACGAGGATATAGATAATATTATTGCTTATATTAAAGGTGGAAATTTTGCGCTTGATTTGCAAGTAAAAGACCTTCTTGAAGAAGAACCTGCGCAAAAAACAAAACATAATATATTTCTAAAATAAAATGTAAAAACTATAATTAAAAGGAATGCTATGAAAAAACTAATTTTAACTTTAAGTGTTTTAACTATGGTAAATTGCTTATATGCTAAGGATATTAATATAGGAGTAGTTTTACCTTTAACTGGAACTGTGGCAGCTTATGGGCAAGATGTTTTTAACGGAATTGAACTGGCTAATAAGCTACAACCAAAACTTTCAAATGGAGATGTTATTAAACTTATCACAATAGATACAAAAGGAGATAAACTTGAAACTTCAAACGGAGTTAATCGTTTAATAGCAACAGATAAAGTCCTTGGGATTATTGGTGAAGCTACAACTCCAAATACCATTCAAGCTATTTCTATAGCAGAAGAGAAAAAAATTCCTCTAATAGCTCCAGTGGCATCTGGAGATAAATTGCTAGATAAAAAGAAATATGCAAGTAGAGTTTGTTTTAAAGACAGTTTTCAAGGAGATAAATTTGCTACTTATGTATCTAAGGATTTAGGGCTTAAAAATGCTGTTATCATCATAGATCAAAGCAATGTTTATTCTTTAGGTTTGGCAAGAGCTTTTGAAAATTCTTTTAAGAATAATGGTGGGAAAATTATAAAAAAACTTGTTATTAATTCAGGAGATAAAGATTTTAGAGCTGTGGTTTCGCAACTTAAGAGTTTAAATCCTGATTTTGTTTATATGCCTATTTATCATCCTGAAGCTGCTTTAATTGCGAGACAAGCAAGACAAATTGGTTTTGATAAACTTTTAGCAGCAGGAGATGGTGTTAATAATCAAACTTTTATAGATCTTGGCGGAAGTGCTGTTAATGGAGTAATTTTCACTGATAGTTTTGATTATAACAATCCATCTACACAATTAGGAAAAGATTTTGTTGCAGCTTATGAGAAAGTTAAAGGAACAAAAGAACTTCCAGCATTTTCGGCTATGGGTGCTGATGCGTATTTTGTAATGTTGAATGCTATGAATGCTTGCGTTGATAATCTTAGCAGTGAATGTATTAATAGCAAAATTCATCAAACTAAAGATTTTCAAGCTGTTGGTGGTGTGATTAGCATAGATGAAAGCGGTAATGCTATTCGTTCTGTTGTGATTAAAGAAATTCAAAATCAAAAACAAAATTATAAAACAATTATAAATCCATAATTATTAAAATAAAGGTAGAGAATGAAAAAAAGTTTAATTTTAGCAAGTATTCTAAGTTTAAGTTTAAGTGCTGCGGAAGTCAAAATAGGAGTTGTTTTACCGCTTAGCGGAGCTACTGCAGCATATGGACAAAGTGCACTAGAAGGGATTAAACTTGCAAATTCAATGCAATCAACTTTAAGTAATGGAAATAAGGTTTCTCTTGCTATTATTGATACTAAGGGTGATAAATTAGAATCTTCGAGTGGAGCAAATCGTTTAATTTCTCAAGATAAAGTTATAGGTCTTATAGGGGAAATGGTTACTGCTAATACATTGCAAGTTATGCGCGTAGCAGAAGATAATAAAATTCCATTGATCGCTCCTGCTGCAACTGGTGATAGATTGCTTGATAAAAAAATATATTCTTCTCGAGTATGTTTTATGGACAGTTTTCAAGGTTCATCTTTAGCAAAATATGTTTTTTCAAAACTTAATTACAAAAGTGCTGTTATTGTAGTAGATCAAAGCACTGACTATTCCTTAGGTTTAGCAAAAGCTTTTGAAAAACAGTACAAGTCTAATGGCGGTCAAATTCTTAGAATTTTAAGAGTTAATTCAGGTGATAAAGATTTTAGAGCTATTGTAGCTCAAGTTAAAAGTTTAAATCCAGAATTTATTTTTTTACCGCTTTATTATAGTGAAGCTTCTTTATTTGCAAGACAATCAAAACTCGCAGGTTTAAATATTCCTATGGGCTCTGCAGATGGAGTTGCTGATCAAACTTTTATTAGTTTAGCTGGAGATGCAAGCGAGGGTTATATTTTCACAGATAGTTTTGATGCTAATAATCCAACTACAAAATTAAGCAAAGAATTTATCAGTGTTTATGAAAAGGCTAAAGGAACAAAAGAAGTTCCAAATTTTTCGGCTATGGGTGCTGATGCGTATTTTGTAATGCTAAATGCTATGAATGCTTGCGTTGATAATCTTACTAGTAAGTGCGTCAATGAAAAAATTCACCAAACTAAAAATTATCAAGGTGTTTCTGGTGTTATTAGCATTGATCAAACAGGAAATGCAACTCGTTCTGTAGTGGTTAAAGAAATTAAAAATCAAAAGCAAAATTATAAAGATATTATCAATCCTTAAAGGAAAAATAGAAAGATTATGGATTCTACTTTATTTTTACAACAACTTGTTAATGGGCTTAGTTTGGGTAGTATGTATGCTCTTATTGCTGTTGGCTATACTATGGTTTATGGTGTGTTAAGACTTATTAATTTTGCTCACGGCGATATTATGATGGTTGGTGCTTATGCAGCTCTTTTTTGCATGACTAACCTAAATGTTCCTTTTCTAGGAGCTTTATCTTTAGCAATGATTTTTGCTGCCTGTGTTGGAATGGCTACAGATAGAATTGCTTATAAACCTTTAAGACAGGCTCCTAGAATTTCATTGTTGATTACAGCAATTGGTATTAGTTTTTTCTTGCAAAATCTTTTTAATATGCTTTTTACTTCAACACCTAGAACTTTTACACCGCCAAGTTATTTTGAGGAAAGTGTTAATTTTGGTGGAGTGATAACAACTTATGGTTCTTTAATGGTTCCTGCTCTTACATTTGTTATTTTAATAGCAGTGTTATGGATTTTGTATAAAAGCAAATATGGTATAGCTATTCGTGCTTTAGCATTTGATATACAAACAGTAAATTTAATGGGTATAGATGCAAATCGTATTATTGCTATAGTTTTTGCCCTAGGTTCAGCTTTGGCAGCAGTTGGAGGTGTTTTTTGGGCTGCAAATTATTACTCTGTTGAACCTACTATGGGAACTTTAATAGGTTTGAAAGCTTTTGCTGCTGCCGTTTTAGGAGGTATAGGTTCTGTAGTAGGTGCAGTTTTGGGTGGACTTATTATAGGATTTACTGAAGTTGTTGTTGTGGCTTTTTTCCCAGATTTATCAGGCTTTAAAGATGCATTTGCTTTTATTTTTTTGGTGTTTATATTGTTATTTAGGCCTACGGGAATTTTAGGTATAAATTTTGAAAAGAGTAGGTTTTAATGATGGTTAAAATTAAGGTTTCACATTTAATCTTTTTAATTGCTTCAATTATTTTTATTTTCATTTCTCCTTATATTTTTGGGGACTATGGATTAAATATTGTTAATCAAATTGCTATTTTTATTATTTTGGCTGTGAGTTATAACCTTATTAATGGTGTAACTGGACAATTTTCACTAGAACCCAATGGATTTGTTGCAATTGGAGCTTATGCAGCTGCTTTAGTTCTTTTAAGTGCTGATGCAAAAAATGATCAGTTTTTTTTAGATGGTCCTAGTTCTTTTATTTTAGCTATCCATTCAAATTCCTTTATTCTAGCTTTAATTGTAGCTGGAATTTGTTCATCTTTGCTTGCCCTGATTTTAGCTTTTGCTGTATTTCGCGTGAGAGGGGATTATTTAGCTATTGTAACTTTAGGCTTTGGAATAATTATTAAAATAGCTGCTATTAATTTTCCTTCTATTACTAATGGCTCAAGAGGACTGGTAGATATTCCACAATTTTCCACGATCTATTGGACAGGTGGTATTGCTATTGTAGCGGTTATTTTAATTTTAAATATAGTTTATTCTAAATATGGTCGTGCAATGAAGGCTATAAGAGATGATGAAGATGCTGCAAGTGCTATGGGAATAAATACTTTTTGGATAAAAACTTTAGCTTTTGGCACTTCAGCATTTTTAGAAGGCGTAGGTGGTGGACTTTTAGCTTGTCTGTTGACTACCGTATCTCCAACTCAATTTGATTTTTTACTTACTTTCCAACTTTTGATTATTATTGTTTTGGGTGGACTTGGTTCTACTACAGGTGCTATCATAGGTGCGATATTGGTTATTGGTGGAAGCGAGTGGCTTAGATTTTTAGATGAGTTAAATATAAAAATAGATTCTTTAAATCTTGATATCCAATCAACACCAGGACTTAGAATGGTTGTTTTTTCTATTGTTCTGATTTTAGTAATGCTTTTTGCAAGAAAAGGCATAATGGGTTATTACGAGTTGAGTGATGTGATTAGAGGGATTAAAAAGCGTTTTAAAAGGAGTGAAAAATGATTTTGGAATTAAAACAAATTTCAAAAAGTTTTGGTAGTGTTAAGGCTATTAATAAAACTTCTTTTAAAATCAATGAGGGTGAAATTTTTGCTTTAATTGGACCTAATGGGGCTGGTAAAACAACTCTTTTTAATATTATCACGGGTAACTATAAACCTACTTCAGGTTCGGTTGAATTTCTAGGAGAAAGAATTGATCACTTAAAACCTCATAAGATTGTGCATTTAGGAATAGCTAGAACATTTCAAAATATTAGACTTTTTTCAAGTATGAATGTGCTTGAAAATGTTCTTATTGGTTTTAATAAACAAATGAAATATAATATTTTTGAAGCCTTTTTGCATTTAGGGCGTTTTGGAAAAATAGAACAAGTATTTAAAGAGAAGGCTTATGCAATATTAGAAGAACTTGGTATTGCAGAATTTGCTCATGAAAAGGCTACTAGCTTAAGTTATGGGCAACAAAGAAAAGTTGAGATTGCAAGAGCAATGGCTACTCAGCCAAGATTGTTATTGCTTGATGAGCCAGCCGCTGGGATGAATAGCTCCGAGAGCGATGAACTTGCTGAGCTCATTTTTAAATTACGAAAAGATTATAAAATTAGCGTTTTGCTTATAGAGCATGACATGAAATTTGTAAATAAATTGTGTGATCGCGTATTGGTGCTTGATTATGGAAAAACAATTTTTGAAGGTAAACTTTGCGATGCTGTAAATCATAAAGAAGTAATTGCTGCGTATTTAGGGGATTTTGATGCTAATAGTTAAAGATTTGCATGTTTATTATGGATTAATTGAAGCTGTTAAAGGGATTGATTTTAAAGTGGAAACAGGTCATATTGTTTCTCTTATAGGTTCAAATGGAGCAGGTAAAACTTCAACTTTAAATGCGCTTTTAAACTCAGTTAAAAGAACTGGTGGGGTTAATTTCTTAGGTTATGATACTAAAAGGCATTTAACTCATACTTTAGTTCAAAAAGGTATAGCTTTAGTTCCTGAAGGAAGACGTGTTTTTATCAATTTAAGCGTAGAGGAAAATTTAAAAATAGGTGCTTTTAATAATGCTGAAAATTATGAGCATTTAAGAGAGCAAATGTATAAACTTTTTCCAAGACTTGCAAGCAAAAAGCATGCTTTAGCTGGAACATTGAGTGGAGGGGAAGCGCAAATGCTTGCGATTTCAAGGGCTTTAATGAGTGAACCAAAACTTTTGATGTTGGATGAGCCTTCTTTGGGACTTGCTCCAAAGATTGTGGGTGAAGTTTTTGATATTATTGTGCGTTTAAAAGAAGAGGGTATAACTATTCTTTTGGTAGAGCAAAATGCTTATTCTGCATTAAAAATAAGTGATTACGCTTATGTTTTGGAAAATGGTCGCATTGTAATGGAAAACGAGGCTAAAAATTTAATAGGTGATGATGAGATTAGAAAGAAATATTTAGGGCTTTAAAATTTAAAGGAAAAAGAATGAAAAATATAATAAAAAGCATAGGGGATTTAAAAGTTTCGGTTGTATTGTTTTTGCTTTTTGCGCTTTTTTGTGCTTTGGCAACTTTTATTGAAAGTGCTTATGGAACTCCTACGGCTTGGGCAATGGTTTATGATACTTTTTGGTTTGAATATATACAACTTTTACTTGGTATTAATTTACTATGCGGGATGTTTCGTTATAAAATGTTTGGGCTTAAAAAATTGCCTTTAATGATTTTTCATATTTCTTTTTTATTTATTTTAGTGGGTTCGGCAATGACAAGATATGCTGGTTTTGAAGGTATTTTACCTATTAGAGAGCATACTCAAAATTCACTTATAGAAAGTTCTAAGACTTCTTTGCGCATTTCTGCTATAAAAGATGGAGAACGCTATAGTGCGGTTAATGATCGTTATATAGGAAATTTGCCTTTTGCTAATTCTTTTAAACTAAAACTTAATTTAGGTGATGATCAAGCTGTATTAAAATATAAAGATTTAATCTTAAATGCTCATTATACTTATAAAGAAAATAATAATTCTGATCCTTTATTGGTTTTAATGCTTTCTCAAAAAGGATCTCAAGGTGTTGATGTTAAATTTGAAAAAGGTGAAGTTAAGAATATAGAAGGGGTTAACTTTGCTTTTATGAATGATAATGTTAAAGCACCTTTTGTAAAAATTGACGAAAATTTAACTTTAAGTTCAAGTGAAAACTTACATTTTCTAAGTATGTTAGATGGACAAAATTTAGACCTTAAAATTGGAGAAAAGGCAAATGCTAAGGAAAGAAGGCTTTATGAAATTAATGATATTAGTTTTGTAGTTAAAGCTGCTTCTTTGCATGCGCAAGAAGCTTTAGAAGGCTCCAATAGACCTCAAGATGAAAGTTTTTGGTTATGGTTTAAATCTGCTTGGTTGGAAGTGGGTAGAACTATGTTGATTTCTACTTTTGGCGAGCCTCAAAATTGGAAAAATTCTTTATTGTTGCATTTTAAAGATTTTGCCTTAAGCAATGAGAATAAAAACTTAGAATTAACTGGCTCTAATGCTTTAAAATTAGAATTAAGCTATAAAAATGAAAGTAAAGAATTTTATATTTTTGAATATAATAAACCTATTATGATAGAACTTGCGGGTCAAAAATTCTTTATTTCTTGGGCGCTTTCTTATGAACAATTGCCTTTTGATATTTATTTGAGAGATTTTGTATTAGATCGTTATCCAGGCTCTATGTCTCCAGCTTCTTATGCAAGTGAAATTACCGTAAAAAATAATAATGAAAATTTTGATTATAGAATTTTTATGAATAATGTTTTAGATTATGATGGCTATAGATTTTATCAAAGTTCTTATGATCAAGATGAAAAAGGGACTGTTTTATCTGTAAATAAAGATCCAGGTAAAATACCAACTTATATAGGTTATTTTTTACTTTGTCTTGGAATGTTTATGAATTTTTTAAATCCACATTCTAGATTTAGAACTTTGGCAAGATTAATTAATAAAGACACTTTAAAACATGCAAGTGTGATTATTTTTATTTTATTGCTATCTTTTGGTTCTGAAAAGACTTTTGCTCAAGATTTAAATTCAACCTTACCTGTGGTAAATACTAATCATGCTAAAGCTCTTGCTACTTTAATAGTTCAAAAATCAGCAGATGGAAGAATGGTGCCTTTTGATACGCTATCAAGAGAAATTTTAGAAAAAATTCATCAAAGTGATAGCTATAAGGGTCAAAATTCTAACGCTGTTATGCTTTCCATGCTTGTTGATGTAGATAAATGGCAAATAGAACCTTTTATTTTAATGCCACAAAATCAAGCAGTTCGTGATGCTATTGCAAATATTTTAGAAATTCCTAGCGCTAAATATATTTCTTATAAAGATTTCTTTGATGAGAATAACCGATATAAACTTCAAAAATATGTTGAAAATGCAAATCGTAAAAACCCAAATGCAAGAGGAGTTTTTGATAAGGAAATTATAAAACTAGATGAAAGAGCCAATGTTGTAAATTTAGTTTTTAGCGGTGAATTATTTAAATTTATTCCTGTTCAAAATAATCCAAATAATGTTTGGCTTGCACCTTTTTCTGCTGTAACTACTCTTAAGGGGGATGAAGGGTATATTGTTTTGGTTTTAATACAGAATTATTTTAGTGCCGTGGAAAATGCTTTTAAAGATGGTAATTGGACTAGAGCTGATGAAGGTTTGAAATTTATCAAAGAATATCAAGAAAAAATAGGATATAAAGTCATGCCTAGTAAAACCAAGGTTGAAATGGAAATTTTTTCTAATAAGGCTGAAATTTTCGTTAAACTCGCTCCTGTATATTTGATTGCGGGTTTTTTACTTTTGATTCTTGTTTTTTCTAAAATGGTCGTACCGAATTTAAAAATCTCTTTTATATTTAAAGTGGTATATGTTTTAAATGTTTTAGCTTTTGTAATTCATACAGTAGGTCTTGGACTCCGTGCTTATTTATCAGGTCATGCTCCATGGAGTAATGGCTATGAAAGCATGGTGTATATAGCTTGGGCATTGTCTTTGTCGGGTATATTTTTCTCTAGAAAAAGTCCTATAGCCTTGTCATTAACTTCTATTTTATCCGGTGTTGTATTAATGGTTGCACATTTAAGTGAAATGAATCCGCAAATTACAAATCTTGTTCCTGTGCTTAATTCTTATTGGCTTAGTATTCATGTATCTGTTATTACTGCTAGTTATGGATTTTTAGGACTTTGTGCCTTACTTGGTATCTTTACATTATTCTTAATGTGTTTTCTTAAGAAAGATGGAAAATATAATCTTAATATTTTGAGAAATATTACAGAGGCTACAAGAATTAATGAAATGGCAATGATTTTTGGACTTTGTTTGCTTACTGTAGGAAATTTTTTAGGTGCAATTTGGGCAAATGAAAGTTGGGGGAGATATTGGAGTTGGGATTCTAAGGAAACTTGGGCTTTAGTTAGTATTTTGGTTTATGCAGCAATTTTGCATCTTAGAATGATTCCAAAATATTGTAATCAATTTGTGTTTGCTTTATGGAGTATGTTTGCTTATTGGGTTATTATTATGACTTATTTTGGAGTAAATTACTTTTTAACAGGACTTCATTCTTATGCCGCAGGCGAAGCAGCTCAAATTCCTAATTATGTTTATTGGGGATTTGCGTTGATGGTGGTTTTAGCTCTTTTTGCGAGAAGGAAGCGAAATTTTGTGGGCAAACTTTAAATGGTCCATATTTTTTTGGTTATTTTTTGTGCTGCTTTAGTGCTTTTATTGTTTTTAGGCATAATTGCTTATCTTATTACAAGTGATGGCAAAAAAACAGTTAAAAAGCAAAAAACTAGCCAAAAGCAGCATGTAGCTGAAAAGACTAAAAAATTTGATACAGACTTAGATAAAATGATAATTGCTGCTTCCGATGTTAAGCTAACAGATGTTGAATTAAAAGAACTTGCCAAACTTTATGTGCAGACACATAAACTTGGTTCAAAAACTTCTAAAGAATTAGATGAAGCAACAAAAAAGAAACTAGAATTTGTTTCTGCTTTGGCTGCAAATATTAATGCAAGTGCACAAACAGTCAGTTACTTAAATAAAGAACTTAAGAAAATTTCTGGATCTTACAAAAAAGAAATTGATGCTTACGAGCATATGGGATTAGCTAAAAGAAAAATTAAAGAAGATAAATAATATGGTGCGCTCAAGAGGATTCGAACCTCTGGCCTTTTGAACCGCAATCAAATGCTCTATCCAGCTGAGCTATGAGCGCAAAAATAAGTTAAAATTATATATAAATATTCTTAAAATAAGCAAAATTTTGCTTATTTTGTTTGTTTTTTGGCTTTTTTACCTTCATCTAAATCAAATTCTTTAGTCTTTTTTGAATGATAAAATATAAAACCCACAATCAAAATACAGCAAATCAAAGAAAAAATATAAAGTGTACCATAAGGGCTATCTTTAAAAAAAAGATTATTAGTATTCATTCCAAAAAATCCTACGATCAAATTTAAAGGTAAGAAAATAGAAGAAAGTATACTTAAAAGATAAATACTTTTATTCATTTTTTCATTTTTAATTGCACTTGTTAATGTATAAAGAGTATCAACTCTTGTTAGATGTTCTTTGGTGTTTTTACTTAAGATGCTGATGGATAAATTTAAAATTTTTAAATGTTTTTTGTATTGTGCTTGTTCACTAAGCAAAAGATTGAAAGCTTCGCTTAGAAGATTAATTTGCTTTAGATTTTTGTTGATTTTTTGTCTTAACACAAAGGATTTTTTGTAAAAATTTTTAACAAAACCACCTTTTAAGATAATACCTTCTTTGTGTTCTAAAAGGTTTTGAAAATGAGTATTTTGTACTTTAAAATCTTCTAAAATGGATTTAATAAAATTTGAAAATTCTTCTATGCTAGAAAGCTTAAATTTTTCATCTTGAAGTTTATAAATTTTTTCATCATTAAAAAGCCAAGTTTCCAAATTTAATCCCACGTAAACAAAAATTTTTTGTCCATAAATTTCACTATAGAAAGTTTCTAAATTCTTTGCTTGCAGGATTTTTTTTAGATTTTCATGTAGTTCTAGCATTTTATTTGCCTCTTAAGTGATAAAAATTTCTTTTAAATTGCGTAAAAGAATTATTCAAAATTGCTTCACGCATCTTTCTTGCAAGTTCAAGATAATAATGTAGATTGTGCAAACTTGCCAAGCGAAAAAAAGTAAGTTCTTTAGCTTTAAAAAGATGGTTCAAATAACCCCTTGAAAAATTACGACAAGTATAACATGAGCAAATAGGATCTATAGCTTCATGATCGTTGATAAATTCTGCTTTTTTAATATTAAATTTTCCAAAACTTGTGAAAAATGTTCCATTTCTTGCATTTCTAGTTGGCATCACGCAGTCAAACATATCTACTCCTCGCTCAACATTTTCTACTAAATCTTCAGGCGTTCCTACACCCATTAAATATCTTGGACGATTTTCATCTAGATAAGGGTTTAAGTTTTGTACTGTTTCATACATCAAGGCGTTTTCTTCGCCCACGCTAAGCCCACCTATAGCTAAACCATCAAATGGCATTTCGTTTAAACTTAAAGCACAACGCTTTCTTTCTTCATAATTTGTACCACCTTGGATAATACCAAAAATATTTTGCCCTATACCTATACCTTTATTTTGCATACTTTTATGATAAGCAATAGCCTCTTTTGCCCAAAATATAGTACGATCAACAGAAATTTTAACCCTTTCTTTGGTTGCGGGTAGAGCTACTAAATCATCTAAAATCATCATAATATCAGAGTTAAAATCATATTGAGTATTTAAAACACTTTTTGGAGTAAAAAGATGACGACTCCCATCGATGTGACTTTTAAATTCTATGCCTTCATTAAAATGTTTGGAATTTTTACTTAAAGAAAAAGCTTGAAAACCACCACTATCGGTTAAAAAACTTCTATCAAATTTCGTAAAACCATGCAAACCTCCAAAATCTTTTACCACTTTGGAAGTTGGACGCAAGTACATGTGGTAGGTATTTGCTAAAATAATTTTTGCATCAAGCTCGTTTTTTATATCATTAGCATCAAGACTTTTAACCGCTCCTACTGTGCCAACAGGCATAAAAACAGGGGTTAAAAAAGTGCTGTGTGCGGTAGTGATTTCACAAACCCTTGCCATTCCATCTTTATGCTTTAATTTAAATTCCATTTGTTATAATTTCCTTTTTGGAGTTTAAAATGAATAATATTTTAATTATAATAGACGGTATTTTAGCAAAGCATTTCTTAGAAAGGCTTTGTTTTGAAAAAGGCTTAGGTTACTTTTTTACAGTAGTGTGTCAAAATAGTGAAAAAAATAACTTAAATATTTCTAGTGAGTATATTGACTTGCATTATTTTGATCCTACAAGCACAGCGCGTCTTGAAAATATTATGAGCAAAGATTTTAAACAGGCTTTTATTTATATGCAAGATGAATTTGAAACTAAAAAAAGTTATGAG
The DNA here is from genome assembly GCF_001764255.1 of Campylobacter sp. BCW_4341. Taxonomy (NCBI): domain Bacteria; kingdom Pseudomonadati; phylum Campylobacterota; class Epsilonproteobacteria; order Campylobacterales; family Campylobacteraceae; genus Campylobacter; species Campylobacter sp. BCW_4341. The sequence continues at coordinate 137,735 of NZ_MKAH01000017.1, forward strand.
GCTTTGCGTTCTTTAAATCCAAATTTAGAAATAGAAATAATGGATTTTTGGGGGTTAAGTGTTAATGATACTCATGTAAATTTAGCTGATGCTAGAATGACTTTAAGCCGTAGATTTATGGATTTTTTACCAGATATTGCTTTAACAGCTCAATATATAGGACTTGGGGTTGGAGAGATTATGGAAGTAAAAATTCCAGCAGGGTCTATTTTTGCTTATAGGCACATAAGTTCAATACAACAAAAAAGGTGGCGTATAGTCCTTGTTTATAGAAATTCTAAGATTTATTTTGTAAAACCATCTTTTGTTTTAGAGCCAAATGATAGCATTTTGATCGTTGGAGATCCTGTTGTTTTACAAAGTATTTTTCATAATATAAGAGGCAAAGCAGGACAATTTCCTATACCTTTTGGAAGTAATGTTTTTGCTTTAATTGATATGAAAAATATGAATCAAAATATGCAAGAAAGAGTGCTTGATACTACTTTAAAATTAACTCAAAAAAGCAATGCAAAAAGATTTTTTATACATGTTATCAATCCTAAATTAGGGGTAATGTATGAAAAATTAAAAAAACTTTCTGAGGATAAAGAAGGTGTGTTTTTTGATTATTTCAACACGGATTTTAAACAAATTTCCACATGGTTGCAAAATAATGATATAGGATTAGTTGTAACTGATATAAAAAATTTTGAGAAAGAAAAACAAGCTTTTTTTGATTTAAAAATTCCTATTATGAAGGTGGGTGAAGCTTCTTTTGATGAGCTTAAAGAAGCGATTATTTTAAGTGCCGATGAGAGTGAACTTGAAAACAATGCAAATGTCATTACTGATTTAAGTAAACAGCTTGATTTTGGAGTTATTTTATATTATTATAATCCAAATTCTCAAAATACTACAGATATGGAGGAGTATTTTAGAAGTTTATCTAAGCTTTATGATAAAAATATACAAATTATTAATAAAAATGATGAAAACCCTCTTTTAAATTTACAATATCGCGAAGATTTGTTACAATTTGTGAGTTTTCAAAAAGAATTACTAAATAGAGATTTTGGCAGAAATTTAAGTACAAATTTAAATAGGCATTATTATAAAATGAGACAAAATTATCAACTTTTCATACCAGTAGAATAAATAATTAATTAAATGTGATAGAATAAATACAAAAAGAGTAGTTCAATGCAAGTAGAAGTTAAGTTAAAAGAAAATGCTTATAAGGTTTATATTGATGAACTTGAAGAATTAGAATTTGATAGTAAGGTTTTTATACTTTCAAATCCTAAGATTTCAGGTCTTCATTTGAAAACATTACTTTCTAAAATTAAGGCAAAAGAAATTTTTATTGCTACTGTAAAAGATGGTGAAGAATATAAAAATTTAAGCACCATAGAAGAAATTTTAAACCAAATGTTTAATTCTAAATTGGATAGAAAAAGCGTGCTTATAAGTTTTGGTGGTGGCGTGATTAGTGATATGGGCGGATTTGCTGCTAGTATTTATCAAAGAGGTATTGATTTTATAAATATTCCTACTACACTTTTAGCTTGCGTTGATGCAGCAGTAGGTGGAAAAACAGGTGTTAATAATAATTTTGGTAAAAATCTTATTGGCACTTTTTATCAACCTAAAGCTGTATATTGTGAGAGTTCTTTTTTAAAGACTTTGAGTTCTAGAGAACTTGCTGCAGGCATGGCTGAATTTATTAAAATGGCAACAATGTTTGATGATAGTATACTTGATTTTATAGAAAAAATTGATGAAAAAAGTTTCTTAAATGCTACTTGTGAGAATGAAATTTTTACTCAAATTATAGCAAGAAGCATAGAACTTAAATCAAGGGTTGTTGAACAAGATGAAAAAGAATCAGGGCTTAGAATGCTTTTAAATTATGGTCATACTTTTGCTCATGTTATAGAAAATTTTACAGATTATAAGCTTTATTTACACGGAGAAGCGGTGGCTATAGGTATGGTTATGGCAAATCAATTGGCTTTAAATTTAAGGCTTTTGGATAAAATGCAAAGTCAAAAAATAAAAGATATTTTACTTAAATTCAGTTTACCAATATCATATAAAATCAACAATGTAGATGAATTTTATGAAGCTTTTTTCATGGATAAAAAAAGCTCTAATAAAAAAATCAATTTTGTCCTTGCTAGTCCTTTGGGTAAGGGTTTGATAAAAGGTGATATTTCTAAAGAAGATATAATTGCAACTTTAAGAGAATTCCAATGAAAAAAATTATTATTTTAACCTTTTTTGTTGTTTTTGCTTTTGGTGATGTAAATCGGACTATTATTAATAATATAAATGAGAAAATTAATACTTTAAATACTGTAATCAGTGCTAGTATTTGGAATATACGTTATGAAAATTTTATAAAATATCAAGATATAAATGATGAATTAATCATTTTAAATCTTAATTTAAAAAAGACTTCCGATATTCACCAACAAGAAGAACTTAAACGCAAGATAGCAAATTTAGAAGAGCAATTGAGCTTGCTTAAAGAATACAAAGATTTAAATTTTGCACAAAGTCTTAGCGCCCCTGATAATATAGAAACTTTATCTAAGCTTACTAATCCTTTGGCTATTATAGGAGCTTTTTCTCATATTAAGAAATTAAAAGGAGAAAAGGAAGAATATATATTTAAATTTAATGATTTTAAAAATTTAGTAGATAAAATTAGAGAAAAAAACTCAGAACTTAAAGAATTGGTTGAGCTTAAACCAAGTGTTGAGAATATAGAAGCTTTAAAAGCTTCGGATAAAAAATTAGAAGAATTTGAGCAAGCTTTAAATTTTGCTAGTGTTTCTTATTCTGTTTATGAGAAAAAAATTGATGAAGAGCTTTCTCGAGTAAGTGCTGAGATTAAAATTCAAAGCTTAAGGGCTGTAAATATACTTGTTGCTATTGTTATTGTTATAGCTATAGCTTTTATGTTGAAATTTATTGCTAAAAAATATATTAAAGATAGTGAAAGATATTATACCGCTACGAAGATTATTAATTTTATTAATATAAATATTATTTTTCTTATTTTGCTCTTTGCTTATATAGAAAATATTACTTATCTTGTAACTATACTTGGTTTTGCTTCTGCAGGCTTAGCTATTGCTATGAAAGATATGTTTATGTCTATGCTTGGATGGTGTGTGATTATTTTTGGTGGAAGTTTTAGAGTAGGAGATCGTGTAAAGGTTTTTCAAAATGATACTACCTATATAGGAGATATTATAGATATTTCTTTTTTACGCATTACTCTTTATGAAGAGCTTACGCTTGAAACTTATAGTAAACATCGTCGCAGCGGACGTATTATATTTATTCCTAACAACTATGTTTTTACAAATTTGCTTGCTAATTATACTCATCATGGTATGAAAACCGTGCTTGATGGCATTGATATAAGTGTTACTTTTGATAGTAATCTTGATAAGGCGCAAGAAATTGTGGAAAATATTGTTACACGCCATGCCAAAGGTTATACTGAGCTTGCTAGAAAAAATATAGCTCGTTTACAACATGAATATAGTATTAAAAATCCTAAAGTGGAGCCAAGGTTTTTTATGTTTTTTGAACATTGGGGAATGCGAATTTCTGCATGGTATATGACCAATGCTTATGCGGCTTTGGTATTAAGAAGTACGATTAGCAAAGAGATTATAAAAGAATTTAATAAGCATAAAGATATAAAAATTGCTTATCCATCGCAAAATTTATATTTGGGAAATTTAAATCAAAATCATTTTGAACAACATCATGAAAATATGCATTTTCATGCAAGGAATAAAGATTGAAAGAAAAAGTTTTTTTTAAAACCTTTGGGTGTCGCACAAATATTTATGATACAGAGCTTTTAAAAAGTTATGTGAAAGATTATGAGATTATAAATGATGAGAATAAGGCACAAATTATCGTTGTAAATTCTTGCACGGTTACAAATGGAGCTGATAGCGGGATAAAGTCTTATGTAAATACCATGCAAAAAAAAGGCATTAAAGTTATACTTACAGGTTGTGGTGCTGTAAGCAAAGGTAAGGAGCTTTTAGATAAAAAGCAAGTTTTTGGAGTGCTTGGAGCGTCAAATAAAGATAAAATCAATGAATTTTTAGGAGCAAAGACAAGTTTTTATGAACTTGGAAATTTAAATTTTATTGATAAAGATATAGTTTGTGAATATGAAAATCATACCAAAGCTTTTGTGAAAATTCAAGAAGGTTGTGATTTTGCTTGTTCTTATTGTATTATCCCTAGCGTGAGGGGAAAATCAAGAAGTGTGGATGAAAAAGCTCTTTTAAAACAGGTTGAAATTTTGGGAGCTAATGGTTATAGTGAAATTGTTTTAACAGGGACTAATATAGGTTCATATGGGCTTAAAAATGGCACAAGTTTAGGCAAGCTTTTGCGGAAAATGGGACAAATTTCAGGTATAAAACGCATAAGGTTAGGTAGTTTAGAACCCGCACAAATTGATGAGAGTTTTTTAGAAATTTTAGATGAAACTTGGCTTGAAAGGCATTTACATATTGCATTGCAGCATACAAGTGAAAAAATGCTTCGTATAATGCGAAGAAGATCGCATACGGATAATGATTTAAAGCTTTTTAATACTATAGCAAGCAAAGGATATGCTTTAGGGACGGATTTTATAGTAGCTCATCCAGGTGAGAGTGAAGAGCTATGGCAAGAAGCTTTGAAAAAATTTAAAGAATTTCCACTCACTCATATTCATGCTTTTATTTTTAGTCCTAGAAACAACACGCATTCTGCTACCATGAAGGATGTGATAAATGGAACTTTAGCTAAAGAAAGGCTAAACACTTTAAAATCCATAGTAGAAAAAAATAATTATGAATTTAGGAAAAAAAATCAAGTTTCACTTGAAGTTTTGATAGAAAATCAAAAAGATGGTTTTTTTGAGGGTTATGATCAGTTTTTTAACAAGATCAAAATTAAAAGTGATAAAGATATAGCTAAAGAATGGATTGTTATATCTGAATATGAAGTGCAAGAAAAGTCTAACTTTGCAATTTTAAAAGGCTAGATAATGAAAAATAAAAAGATAATTTTAGCATCTTTTATGGTTTTATGTATGCTTTTGGGAATTTTATATTTTAAAAATGAACCTAAATATATAGATGAAAATCTTTATCAAAGTCTATTAAGCCAAAATTTAATCCAAAAAGCTGTGATTGATAAAGACGAAATTTGGCTTAAGGCAGAAGGTGAAAATTACGTAATTATAAAAGATGGCATAGATATAAAAACACTTTTAGCAAAAGTTCCTATAGAGGTTAAAAAAGATAACACGCTTTGGGTGTTTTTTATTTTACTTGTTTTTATTATCGCACTTTTTATAAGTCTTGGTTATTTTGCCCGTAAAAAAGAATTGGCTAAATATCCTATATCAAATAAGAATCACATTCAAGCTCAAAATTCAAATATTAATTTAGAAAGTTCTCATATAAAACCTGTGATTTCAGATATTACTTTTAATGATGTAGCAGGTGTTGATGAAGTTAAAATGGAACTAAGCGAACTTGTAGATTTTTTACAAAATCCTAAAAAATATAAAGAATTTGGTGTAAAAATGCCAAAAGGTGTTTTAATGGTAGGCCCACCAGGTGTAGGAAAAACATTGATAGCAAAAGCAGTTGCAGGAGAAGCAGGGGTGCCATTTTTTTATCAAAGTGGTTCAAGTTTTGTTGAAATTTATGTAGGTATGGGTGCAAAAAGAGTTAGAGAGCTTTTTTCAAAAGCTAAAATGATGGCTCCTAGTATAGTTTTTATCGATGAAATAGATGCTGTAGGTAAAGCAAGGGGAGAAATGTCAAATGTTGAAAGAGATAGTACTTTAAATCAACTTTTAACCCAAATGGATGGTTTTGAGGACAATAGCGGGGTTATAGTTATAGCTGCGACAAATAAAATCGAACTTATGGATTCTGCTTTATTGCGTTCAGGGCGTTTTGATAGGAGAATTTTTTTATCTTTACCTGATTTTAAAGACAGACTTAAAATTTTAGAAATTTATATGAAGGATAAAAATAATAATGTTAATTTAAATAAAATCGCCAAAGCAAGCGTAGGTTTTAGTGGAGCAGGACTTGAAACTTTGGTCAATGAAGCGGCAATTAATGCTTTAAGAAGAAATAGTGCTTTAGTTGAGGAAAGTGATTTTTATGCTGTATTAAATAAAGTTCTTTTAGGCAAGAAAAAGATTTTAAGTTTTAATGATGAAGAGAAGAAAATTCAAGCCACTTATCAAGCTGCAAAAGCTTTGAGTGCGTATTATTTTGACATAGGATTTGAAAAAATTACTCTCATTGAAGATCGTTTTAAAGAATATGAGCATAATATAAGATCAAAATCAGAGCTTATTAATCGTATAAAAGTTTATTTGGCTGGTTCTAGAGCTATGAAATTAATTTACAATGAAAGTTATACCAACTCGCAAGATGATTTTTTAAAGATTAAAGAATTGCTTGATTATATGTTGAGTTTTGATATGTTAGAAGAGTCAAATTTAAATGAACAAAAAAAAGAAATGGATGAATTTTTAAATTCTATGAAGGATAAAATTTTAAAATTATCAGAGCTTTTGCTTGAAAAAGAAAAGATAGAACATGATGATGTTAAAAATATAATGCAGATTTGATTATATTTTAATCATCAATTTCTTTGTGCAAGATAGTTCCATTAAAATCTATAAGAATTTTTACATCGTTATCAAATTTAATCTTGTAATGGTTGATTTTTCTTTCGATTTCTCTAGCTTTTGTATTTGGAAATTCGTTTTTAATGATATTAGCTAAATTTTGAGGTAAAAAATCTAGTTCAAAAGGAAAGGCTTTATTTTCAATTTCTTTCCAAGCTCCATCTATGTCAAATTCAAGTTCTGTCCCATCGCTAAGATAGACTTCATAGGAATTTTTGTCTTTTTGTACAATCCCTATAGGTGCTTTGAAATTATGTTGTAAAAATTCTTTAGAAACACTTGGCAAATTATCAGCAGAAATTATTATATCAGCGTTTAAAGATAAACTTAAAATAGTAATAATACTTAAAAATTTAATTTTCAATATTTTTCCTAATTATTTTTTAGTAAAATTGTAAAGAATTTATGTGAATTTTATGTGAATTTTAAGACAATATTATAAAAAATAAAGGTTTTATACTTTGCTTACAATTTTTTTAATTTTTTTAAATATTTTATGTTATTTTTTGATTTCTTATGATTATTACAATATCCTTGGTTTGAATATTTTATTTTTTAATGGAGCTTATTGGCAACTTTTAAGTTCAATATTTTTACATGGAAATTTAACTCATCTTATATTAAATATGATAGTTTTACTTCAATTTGGGCGTATATTAGAAACTTATTTGGGTGCTTTGCGTTTTATTTTTATTTATTTTATTGGCGGGTTGTTATGTTCACTTTTAAGTGTTTTTTATGTGTATTTTGATTTTAAATATTTTGGAGAAAATATAAATGTCATAGGTGCTAGTGGTGCAATTTGTGTTTTAATGGGTTTTTATGCTGTTCTTGATAAAAATAGCACAAAAGGACTTATAGTGGCAATTTTACTTATGAGTTTTGCGCCATTGCTTATGGGGGTAAATGTTGCTTGGTATGGTCATATTTTCGGGTTTATATGTGGTTATATTTTAGCTAAAATAAAAGAGGTAAAATGAAAAAAATTTATATTATAAGACATGCAAAAGCAAGTAAGAGAGGAGATATCGATGATTTTGAAAGAAAGCTTACTAAGAGTGGAAAGGAAGATTTAAAAAAACTTTTTAAAAATCTTGCCTTGCATGAAATTCATCCTGATTTAGTGTTATCAAGTCCTGCTGTTAGAACCGCTAAAACAGCGAAAAAAATAGCCAAATTTTATAATTTTGATAAAAATAAAATTTGTTTTGATGAAAGATTGTATCTTTGCAATGTTGAAAATTTGCTAAAAATTTTGCAAGATATTGATGATGAGTTTAATGAAGTGTTTTTAGTGGGTCATAATCCTGGTTTAATGGAGCTTGGAGAGTTATTAAGCTCGCTATGTTTAGCTTCTTTTCCAACTTCTTCTATCTTGTGTTTAGAATTTGATATTAAGGAATTTAAAAATTTAAAAAAACATAGCGGAAAATTAGTTTTTTTTGAACATGTGCGCAAGTTAAAAGAAGAAAAAGATTTGGGTTTTTAGTAAGAGATTGACTCTTACTTCCAACCTTCTATATAATTTTTTAGTTTTCTTCCTACTTTAGGGTGTTTGAGTTTTTTTATAGCTGAGCTTTCTATTTGTCTCACTCTTTCTCGAGTGACATTAAGCTCTTTCCCAATTTCTTCTAAGGTTCTATCGCTTTCATCATCCATTAAGCCAAAGCGCATTCGAATTACCGCTTTTTCCCTATCGTTTAATTGATCTAAAACTTCATCAATTTGTTCTTTTAAATCATCCTTTAAGATATGATCCATTGGAGAAAGTGAATTTCTATCTTCAACAAAATCTCCAAATTTACCATCATCTTCATTTCCTATTGGAGCTTCAAGGGAAATTGGTTCTTTTGTGATTTTAATGACTTGTTTAACCTTATCTACGCTTAAACCTACTTCTTTAGCTATAACACTGACATCAGGTTCTTTTCCATCTTTTTGCAGATGTTCGCGGATAATTTTGTTAATTTGATTGATGGTTTCTATCATGTGGATTGGAATTCTTATGGTTCTTGCTTGGTCAGCTATAGCCCTTGAAATAGCTTGTCTGATCCACCAAGTTGCATAAGTGGAAAATTTATAACCCCTTTTGTATTCAAACTTATCCACAGCTTTCATTAAACCTATATTTCCTTCTTGAATAAGATCTAAGAAAGGTAGACCACGATTTGTGTAGCGTTTAGCTATGCTTACAACAAGACGCAAGTTTGATTTTGCCATTCTTCCTTTTGCTTCATCAGAGATTTTTTTACCGCGTTTAATTTGCTCTAAAATTTCTTTTAAACGTGATTTTTCAAGATCAAAGCTTTTTTCACTAGCTTCTTTAGTTTGAAATAGTTTTTTAATTTCCATATAAGTGCTTACCATGGTTGTTTCTAAAGCTCGCTCTGTGATTTCTTCTTTGCTCAATTTTGTAATATCTTTTAAAATATCTGCATGGCGTTTTTTAAGTTCATCAGAAAACATAGGTAAGCGGTATTCTAAACGCTTAAGTTCTTTGTCAAATTCTTCATCACTTTTTAGTGCAGTTTCCATTGATTTTACGATTTCACTAATAAGTTTTGAAGTAGGGCCTAGATCCATTAATTTTTCTTTTAAAATATTTTTTTTGAATGCAATGCTTAATTTATCTAAAAGCTCATCTCCACTTTCCTTGTCTTTGGATGTTTTTAGCCAATCTTTTTTAGCTTTTTCTAGAGCTTTAAATTTTTCTATAACTTTTAAAGTTCTTTCATCTTCTTTTTTGCTGTTTTTTTTAGTATTTTCTTCATCTGTTTCTAATTCTGTTTCGTTTTCTTCATCTTCGTCTATATCAAGTTCATCAAGTTTATCATCATTTTTTTCTTCATCGTCAAAGCTTTTAAATAATTCTTTTACTCTTCTTTCTCTGTTTATTAAAGGTTCTTTATAATCTAAAATAAAATCTATCAAATAAGGTACAGAACAAAAAGCATCAATGATAATATCTTCACCAAGTTCTATTTTTTTAGAAATTTCAATTTCTTCATCTTTGTTTAATAAAGCAATTTGTCCCATTTCTCTTAAATACATACGAACAGGAGAGTCTGATCTGCTCCATTCTAATAAATCGTTTTCATTGGCTAAATCAAATTCGTTCTCAAGGCTTGTATCTTGGAGTTTTTGTTTTTCTTCTTGAAGTCTTTTTGCATCTTCTATGTTTTTCATTTGTGCAATTTCAGCTGCTGAAAAAAGTTGCACTTTGTGTTTTTTCACTAATGCTTGCACTTTTTTAGCGGTTGATGCACTTGGTTGTTTTGTAAGATATTTTACCAATTTTTCATATGTGATATAATCTTTTGCATTTTCTTGAAATAATTCTTCTAATTCAGCTTCTTGAGTTTTGGCGTTCATTGATTATCCTTGAAATTTATATAAGCTTTAGATTTTATCTAAAAATTGCTTAACTTTCTATATAAATCGGTTATTATGCTTATGATTTAAATATTTTTTCAAATTTTTCTAAAGCTCTGTTAAAATTATAATTTTTTCTTTTTAAGGTATAAAATTTACGCTTTAGGTTGATATTTTTTAACTTGATTTCATAAAGTGTTGAATTTTTTAATTCTTTTTCTATGCTTTTTTTGGAAAAAATAGAGATTGCTTTTTTTTGTAAAACAAGTTCTTTAATCGCAGCCATTCTATCAAGCTCAAGAAAAATATTAAGCTTTTTTGAGCTTGCACCAATTTCATTTAAAAATTTATCCCTTAAGCCTGAGCCTACTTCTCTTAAAATCCACTTTTGTTCTAAAAGTTCATCGATATAAAATTCTTTTTCATTGAGTTTTTTATCACTTGTGGCTACTATAAGTTCATCATCTTGCCAAAAATTTATTTCTAAATTTTCATACTCCACTAAAGCTGGATCAAGTTCTGCTTCAATGATTGCAAATTCTATATTTCCGTTTTTTAGCAAATTTAAACATTCTTTTGAATTCTGCGTTTGAGAGTGAATTTCTATGTTTTTAAATTCTGCTTTAAAATCAAATAAAATAGGAGCTAAAAAATGTTCAGAAATGCTTTGAGTTGAGGCTATTTTTATTTCCCCTAAGAGCATGCTTTCGTCGTTTAATTTTTCTAAGCTTTGGTAGTAGGCTTGTATAATTTTTAACCAATTTTTTCCTAGTTCTAAAGCTTTTGGTGTAGGTAAGAGTTTTTTTCCAAGTCTTTCAAATAAAATGCCATCAAATTTATTTTCTAAATTTTTAATTACTATTGAAACATTAGGTTGAGTTATGGAAAAATTGTTGGCTGTATGAGTTGGACTTTGAGTGTTTAAAAGATCTAAAAATATTTCCATATCTTTGATTTTCATGAGTGATTCCTTTATTTAATAAAAAAAAATTATTATAAAAATTAAAATAATATATTTTTATAATTTTAATAAAAAAAATATAATAACACAAAATTTAGAAAAAGGAAAATAAATGAAAACAAGTTTTTTAGCACATAGCATGGCTATAGTGCGTTCAAATTTTAAGGGTTTGCTTTTTACTGCTTGTATAGTGATTTTTGCTATGTATTTTTCTAGTGTTCAAAGTATCAAAGATACTACTCATTTGGCAGCGACTGCTTTTGCTATCATCATAGGAGTGTTGCTCTCTCCTTGGTTTTTTAAATACCAACATCATTTTCAAGCTGGAGTGCATTTTAGTGCAAAAAAGCTTTTAAGACTCGGTATTGTTTTATATGGTTTTAATATTACTTTAACTGAGCTTTTAAGTGTAGGGTTGAAAGGGTTTTTACTTTCTGCTATAGTGATATTTTTTGTTTTTATTATTGCTTTATTTGTAGGGATGAAAATTTTTAAACTCGATAAAGAAACTTCTATGCTTGTTGGAGCCGGAAGTGCGATTTGCGGTGCGGCAGCAGTTTTAGCGTTGGAGTCAAGTTTAAAAAGTGATCCTTTTAAAGGAATTTTAGCTGTAGGTACGGTGGTGATTTTTGGACTTGTGTTTATGTTTTTGTATCCTATAGCTTTTTCTTTAAATCTTTTTCCTTTTTTTGATCAAAATGCTATGGGGGTTTTTATGGGGGCTACTTTGCATGAAGTGGCAAATGTTGCAGGTGCCGCTGAAATGGCAAAAGATATGGCAGGATTTGAGCAAGGTGCTTCTAATGTTGCAGTGATTATAAAAATGATGAGAGTGATTTTACTTGTGCCTTTTTTGCTTATAGTGACTTATTTTTTTGCTAAAAATCAGCATTCAAGCAGTGGAAAAACTGCAAAAAGTATCACTATCCCTTATTTTGCTTTTGCATTTTTAGGTATGATAGTTTTAAATACTTATCTAGCAAGTAAAGAAAATATTTTAGGTATTGCTACGAGTGATATTATTTCTTTAGGTAAAACACTTTGTACTTTATGTATTGTTTTTGCTATGGCAGCTTTAGGTTTACAAATTGACTTTAAAAAATTTTTAAAGAGTGGCTCTAGAGTATTTGGTTTGGCTTTTGTTTTAGGGCTTGTTTTGATTTTTGGAGGATATTTTTTAACTTTAACTTTTAAAGATATACTTTGGTAATAACAATTATTTTTTGAAAAAATTTATTTTTATTAATCAAGTGATAATATAATTGTTTTTGTTTAATAAAATCTCATTTTGAAGGAGTTAAAATGAAAAAAATTGTTTTAAGTATTTTAAGTTCTTGTTTATTAGCATCTGCTTTAAGTGCCGTATCTTTTAAAGAAGATAGTTTAAAAATATCTTTTGAAGGGTATAAAACTAAGGATATGGTAGGAGTAGAAGGTGAATTTAAGAATGTAGAATATAAATTTTCTAAAAATACAAAGGATTTTGCAAGTTATCTTAAAGGAGCTAAAGCTACTATAAAGCCAAGTAATGCTTTTATGGGTGAAGGCAATGATGTTATAACCAATAATATCACAAAAGTGTTTTTTCCTGCTTTATTGGGAAATGCAGATATTAAAGTTGTTTTCCAAGATGTGATTGTAGGTGAAAACAAAGGCGTTATTTCAGCAAAAATTACCATGGATAAAAAAAGTACTATTGTACCTTTAACTTATACTATCAAAGATAATAAATTTGAAGCTAAAGGGCAGCTTGATTTGCATACTTTTAAAAATGGTTCTAAAGCATTAAAAGCATTAAGTGATGCTGCTCCAGGACATGGTGGAATCTCTTGGCCTTTGGTTGATATCAGTTTTAATGCTGATTTAGCAGAATAAAAAGTAGCCTTAGGGCTACTTTAAAATACAGTATTTTCTTAAATTATTTTCAAAAATTTCATAATTTTTTATATTTTCAAGTTCTTGATAAATTTCACTGCCTTTCCATAAAATAAAAATTGTATTTTCATCTTTTAGATTTTTGCAAATTTCAAGCAAAGGCTTGACATCCATTAAGGCTCTTGAAGTGATGATATCGGCTTTAAAGGTATTTTTACACTCTTGAACTTTTTCTTTGTAAATATGTAAATTTGAAAGTTCGCATTCTATTTTTAGTGTCCGCAAAAAGGCAGCTTTTTTGGGATTGGGTTCGAAAAGATGAAAATTGCTTTGCAGTAAAAAGGCTAAAAATACAGCTGGAAATCCTGCACCACTTCCTATATCGGCAATATTTTTTGCTTTAGAAAAATCATAAAAATCTAAAATTTTAATACTATCAAAGATATTTTCATCTATATTTTTTAAATGAGTAAGATTGTGAATGCGGTTAAATTTAGATAATAATTCTTTATAAATTTTTACCTTTTCTTTAAAGTTTTTTAAATCGTAGTGTTGTAAAAAATCATAATCTTTAAAAATCATTTATTTAAGATGTCCCATTTGAGTTTGTTTTATGTTTAAATATTCTACATTAAAACGGTTAGGTTCTATTAAAATCGGTATGCGTGTGATGATTTTTTCCTTAATGGACTCTAGTTTCTCGGGATTATTTGTGAGTAAATTAACCTTAGAAATTTCATAGTGTTTGAGTATAAATTCTACAATTTCATAAGTTCTCTCATCGGCTTTAAAGCCAAGCTGATGATTTGCTTTAATCGTATCAAAACCTTTATCTTGTAAAGCATAAGCATTAACCTTGTTAAAAAGTCCTATACCTCTTCCTTCTTGTCTAAGATAAATCACCATTCCGCCATTTTTGTCTATATATTTTAACGAAAATTCAAGCTGTTCTCCACAATCACATTTTAAACTTCCTAAAGCATCTCCTGTTAAGCACTCTGAATGAATTCTTAGATTGAGTGTGTCTTTTGGAGTATTTTTAAATATACATAAATGTTCTTTATCATTTTCTTTAAAACTTTGTATTTGGAAATTTCCCCATTTGCTAGGTAAATTCGCAATTTCTGAAATTTTTATTTTCATTTACTACTCTCTATAATCAAATTTATGTTAAGATTTTAGCAAAAAAAGGACAAAAAAATGTTTAAAAGATTTAGAAGATTAAGGCTTAATGAAAACTTAAGATCTATGGTAAGGGAAAATTCTTTAAGCGTGAATGATTTGATTTATCCGCTTTTTGTGGTTAGTGGAACGGGGATAAAAAAAGAAATTTCTTCTATGCCCGATGTGTTTCAAATGAGTTTAGATGAAATTTTAAAAGAGTGTCAAAATGTAGTCAACTTAGGTATTAAAGCTATTATACTTTTTGGCGTTTTAGAAAATGAGAAAAAAGATAGTTGCGGAAGCGATGCTTTAGATGATGAAGGGCTTGTTGCAAGAAGCATAAGAGAGATTAAGAAAAATTTTCCAGATCTTTTTGTAATTAGCGATCTTTGTTTTTGTGAGTATACAGATCACGGGCATTGTGGGATTATCGATCCAAAAACAAAAAGCGTGGATAATGATGCCACTTTAGAAATTTCAGCCAAACAAGCCTTAGTTCACGCAAGAGCAGGGGTAGATATGATAGCACCTAGTGGAATGATGGATGGTATTATCACTACTTTGCGTAAAGCTTTAGATAAGGAAGGTTTTGAAAATTTGCCTATAATGGCGTATTCTACTAAATTTGCATCAAGTTATTATGGGCCATTTCGAGATGTAGCAGAGTCAGCTCCAAGTTATGGAGATAGAAAAAGCTATCAAATGGATTTTGCTAATGGTAAAGAAGCTTTAGAAGAAAGCTTAGAAGATGAAGCACAAGGAGCTGATATTTTAATGGTAAAACCCGCTCTTGCTTATCTTGATGTAATTAAAGAAATATCCCTTTATTCTAACTTGCCTTTGTGTGTTTATAATGTAAGCGGAGAATATGCTATGCTAAAGGCAGCTAAAAATGCGGGAGTGATTGATTATGAAAAAATCTTATATGAAACTATGATAGCTTTTAAAAGAGCAGGGGCAAAGCTTATCATCACTTATCATGCCAAAGAATTAGCTAAAATGTTAAAAGGAGAAAAATGAAACATTTTTTAACTTTAAGAGATTTTTCTAAGGAGGAAATTTTAAGCCTTGTAAATCATGCTAGCGAGCTTAAAAAAGAGCCTAAAAAACTTTTACAAGATAAAACTTTAGCAATGATTTTTGAGAAAAATTCTACAAGAACAAGAATGGCTTTTGAATTAGCCATAACAGAGCTTGGCGGAAAGGCTTTATTTTTAAATAGCAATGATTTACAACTTAGTCGTGGCGAGCCTGTAAAGGATACAGCTAGGGTGATAGGGGCGATGGTTGATTTTGTGATGATGAGAGTCAATAAACATGAAACTTTACTCGAATTTGCAAGATATTCTAAAGCCCCTGTGATCAATGCTTTAAGCGAGCTTTATCACCCTACTCAGGTTTTAGGAGATTTGCTTACTATCAAAGAATGGAATAAGATGCAAAATGGTATAGCAAAAGTTGCTTTTATCGGAGATAGTAACAATATGTGCAATTCTTGGCTTATTGCGGCTGCGATTTTGGGCTTTGAATTTAGTATAGCTATACCAAAAAACTATAAAATTAGCCCTGAAATTTGGGAATTTGCTATGAAACAGGCTTTGATTTCAGGAGCCAAAATTTCCTTAAGTCATGATAAATTTGAAGCCTTAAAGGATAAAGATGTAGTCATCACCGATACTTGGGTTTCTATGGGTGAAGAGAATGAAAAAGAACGCAAGATTAAAGAATTTGAAGGATTTATAATCGATGAGAAGGCTATGAGCGTTGCCAATAAAGACGCGATATTGCTTCATTGTTTGCCTGCTTATAGGGGTTATGAAGTGAGTGAAGAAATTTTTGAAAAACATGCAGATGTGATTTTTGAAGAAGCAAGAAATCGCCTTTATGTGGTAAAAGCCTTGCTTTGCTTTTTGGATAATCAGAGAGGAAGAGAATGAAAGAGCTAGAAAAGTATAGCATTTGCTTAAAACGCATTGATGAATTTAGTCAAAATCTAGGAATAAAGAAAAAAGATAGAACGATTTTTAAAATGAAGCAAAGCGAGAATGAAAACGAAAAATGTTTAGTTCTTGAAAATGGAAGTTTTGATTCTCCTGAGCCTTGGTTTGTGATTGATGAAAACGATGAAATTCACACTTTGCTTTCTTTACAAAGTCTTAAGAATATACTTGAAAGTTTAAAACAAAGTCAAAAAGAGAATTTTGAATTGCGTTTAGAAAAGGCGATTTATCAACAAATTCCTGTAGATTTTAACGATGTTTGGACGGTTGCTATGGATGAGATCAAGCAAAAGGCGCAAAATGGCACCATGGAAGTTAGTATTGATCTTGAAAAATTAATTTCTAAAATCAAACAAAAGCATCCAAATTTATTTGTAGATATGCAAGCGATGATAGAAAGGGTAAACCAAAATGAGAGATTATAAAGCTTTTGTAAAATACTCTAAAGCAGGACCACGCTACACTTCTTATCCTACAGCAGTAGAGTTTAATGCAAATTTCAAATACGAAGAATATATAGAAATTTTAAAAAAGCAAGATAGATCTTTATCGCTTTATTTTCATTTACCATTTTGTAGGAGTGCCTGTTATTTTTGTGGTTGCAATGTTATTTATACAGCCAAAGAAGAGAGTAAAGAAAGATATTTAACTTATATTTTTAAAGAGCTTGATATTTTAAGTACTATTTTAGATACTAAAAGAGAAGTGGTGCAAATGCACTTTGGGGGCGGAACTCCAACTTTTTTTAGTGCTAAACAACTTCAAAATTTGATTTTAAAAATCAGATCTATTTTTAGAAATTTTTCTAAAGATGCAGAGATTAGCTGTGAGATCGATCCGCGTTTTTTAAATGACGAACAAGCCACAGTTTTAACACAAAATGGCTTTAATCGTATCAGCTTTGGAGTGCAGGATTTTGATGAAAAAGTTCAAAAAGAAATTCATCGCATCCAGCCTTTTGAATTAACACAAAATGCTTTAAATCTTGTAAGAAGTAAAGGCATAAAGTCTGTAAATATGGATTTAATTTATGGTTTGCCTTATCAAAATTTACAAAGCTTTACACAAACTTTAGAAAAAGTTATGCTTTTAAATCCTGATCGTTTGGCGATTTTTAATTACGCTCATGTGCCTTGGCTTAAGAAAAATATGAGAAAATTTGATGAAAATACCTTGCCAAGTCCTGATGTTAAACTTGAAATTTTAGAATTTTGTGAGAATTTTTTGAGTAAAAACGGCTATAAAATGATAGGTATGGATCATTTTGCAAAAGAAAATGATGAGCTTTTTAAAGCTTTAGAAAATGGAACTTTACATAGAAATTTCCAAGGTTATACTACTAAAGGTGGTGCTGATTTAGTCGGTGTTGGGCTTACAAGTATAGGCGAAGGACAAAGACATTATGCGCAAAATTTTAAAGATATGTCAAGTTATGAGGCTGCATTAGATAGAGGAGTTTTGCCTTTTGAAAGAGGCGTAGCTTTAAGCGATGATGATGAGCTTAGAAAAGCAGTGATTATGGAGTTAATGGCAAATTTTAAGCTTGATATCAAGTCAATAGAAAAAGAATTTTGCATTGATTTTCAGGAGTATTTTAAAGAGGATTTAAAAGCTTTAGAAGAATACAAAGATTTTATTAATTTTGATGAAAATTTTATCAAAGTCAATGAAACAGGTGTTTTGCTTATAAGAAATATTGCTATGTGTTTTGATGCTTATATGAAAAACATTAGTGAAGATAAAAAAGTATTCTCAAAAACGGTGTAAGATGAAATTTAGTCAAATAAGTGATGCTTGTGTTAAATGTGGCAAATGTATACCTGTTTGTACTATACATGAAGAAAATCGCGATGAAATTACCAGTCCAAGAGGATTTTTAGATCTTTTATCTGCTTATAAAGAGGGAATTCTAGAACTTGATAAAGAAGCTAAGAAAGTTTTTGAATCTTGTTTTTTATGTACCAATTGTGTTGAAGTGTGTCCAAGTAAATTAAGAGTAGATAATGCCATAGAAGAAGTTCGTTATGACATAGCTAAAAAATTTGGTATAGCTTGGTATAAAAAACTTATTTTTTTCTTTTTAAGAAGACGCACAATTTTAGATTTGGTAGCTAAGCTTGGCTATGTGTTTCAAAGTTGTGCGTTTAAAATTCAAAATGAGAATGAAAATACAGGTATGAAGGCAAGATTTTCCATGCCTTTTGTTAAAAAGGGAAGATTACTTACAAGTTTTAATAAAAAAAGTTTCTTAAATTCTAATCCAAAATTTATCAATAATGATGGAGAAAAAACAATAGGTTTTTTTGTAGGTTGTTTGGCGAATTATTTTTACATAGATACGGCTAATGCAGTGCTTAAAATCACTAGGGAATTAAAAATCAATGTGGATTTGATGAAAGAACAAGTGTGTTGTGGAGCGCCGCAATTTTTTACGGGTGATTTTAAAAGTGTTGAAGTTTTGGCTAAAAAAAATATTGAGTATTTTGAAAAAAAATTAGAAAAATTAGATGCTATTATAGTTCCTGAGGCCACTTGTTCGGCTATGTTAAAGATAGATTATGAACATTTTTTTATAATGCAAAATGATTTAGACTGGGCAAAACGCGCAAAATGTGTGTCATCTAAGATATATATGGCTAGCGAGTATTTTTATAAATTTACTTCTTTGGAAGAAATTTTAAAAACAAAAAATAAATTTAATTATAGCATTACTTATCACGATCCTTGCCATGCAAGAAAAATGCAAGGGGTTTTTAAAGAGCCAAGAGAACTTTTAAAAACAAATTATCATTTTGTGGAAATGAGTAATTCTAATACTTGTTGCGGTTTTGGCGGGGTGAGTATGCAAACGGATTATTATGATAAAGCCTTAAGTGTAGGGCTTAAAAAAGCACAAATGATCGATGAAAGTAAGGCTAGTGTGGTAAGTGCCGAGTGTTCAGCTTGTAGAATGCAAATTTCAAATGCATTAGAACAAAATTCAAGTAAGGTTGTTTTTGCTAGTTCTTTAGAGCTTATAGCAAAAGCTTTGTGATGATGAAGATAGTATTTAAAGGCAAAAGTTCTGAATATGAAATTCAAAGATCGTGCTTTTGTGTTGATGCTTTTGTGATTAAAGATAAGATTGAAGAACGAGATGGTGTTGATTTTATCACTTCAAATATAGAGCTTTTGGAATTTAGTGATGACAGTTTTACTTTTGAAGAAATTGTAAAACATTTTAATATTTGTAATAGTGAAGATATGATTATCGTTGAAGATTTTGACATGAAATCAAACAAAGATAATCAAAACCAAGAAGATAATATAAAACATGACATCTTAAAATCTGAAAAAATAATACATGAAAACACAAAACAAATAAGTATGCAATTTAAAAATTTAAAATTTTTTTCAAGAATTTTTAAAAATGAAAATTTTCTTTCTGATTTTAAAGAAAGCAAGCAAGAAGTTGTTGTTATCAAAAAACATGAAAAACTTGAAATTTTTAAAAATTTATCTCAAGAAGATCAAGAAATTAGCTTTGTTAAAATTGAAATTTTAAATTATGATAGTAATGAAGATAGTTTAAGTTTTAATCTTGATATATTTCCAAGCGGTATGAGCTATAAGTATGGAATTTTAAAAGGTTCTATGCATATTATTTTACAAGGTAAAACTTCTAGTACGATGCTTTTTCCGTTTTTAAAAAGCATGATTTATAAAAATAAAAGCGAAAATTCAAGTGAAAAAATTTTTACTTTAATGATAAATCAGAAAAAGCACTATAAACTTATCGCAAATCTTTCTTAGTTTTATTTTATTATATTTTCTATATTAGAGCGATTTTTTTCAATTAAAGAGCGATTTTTTTGAGTTGTTTCTTTAAGATCGGCTATATCTTCTTTCATGTTTTGTATGTTTTGGTTGAGTAATTTTATCTTTTTTTCATAGCGAGTAACGATGATAAAGACTACAAATAAAAATATAATAATCAAAAAAATAAATGCTAAAAATTCCATATTTTTCCTTTTTAAAACTAGATTTTGAAATATATCATTTAAATACTTCAAAAAACTTTTATGGGTTTTTATTTTGTATTTTAGTTTTTTTATCTTTAAACTTATATATAAATTTTCAAAAAGTAACAAAAAAATATATAAAAAAATAATTAAATTAAAAAAATAATCAAAGATAATAAATATCTCATTTTTTTATGTTATATTTTAATAAATATCCAAAAAGGATTTTAATATGGAAAAATCACTTTTATTTCATTTTAGACGCATTGGGGTTGAATTTATTATTTTTAGTGTTTATGCTGTTTTTAGTATCTCTTGGGCAGCAACAGGGTCTTTAATGCCCTTGATTTCAAATGATCTTGCTCTAAATACTCAGCAAGCTACTTTAATCACTAGTATGATAGTAGTTGCGAAAATTTTTGGTGCTTCATTTACTGCTTTTTTGGTTTATAAATTCGGATTAAAAAAGGGATATTTTTTAGGCTGTATTTTAATGAGTTCGGGTATCTTTTTAAGTTTTGTAGATAGTTATAGTGGTATTTTGATTATAAGATTTTTAACAGGGCTTGGTTCAGCTTGTGCTTTAGTTTGTTTAGTGCCTATTGCACAACAATGGTTTGAAAAAAAAGCTTTACATTTTGTAATTAGTTTTAATATGACTTCAAATTTGGTAGGCATTACCCTAGGACTTGTTTTAGCTGAAAGTATCTCAAATTATTTTGGAAATTGGAGAGATTCTTTATCATTTTATGCTTGGATTAATTTGATTTTATTGATTTTGTGGCTTTTTGTAGGTAAAGATGAGAATAAAAAAGAAGAAAAAAAGAATAATGCAAAAGATCTTATTTATGCTCTAAAATCTCGTGTTACTTGGGGTATGATTATTTTTTACATAGGGCCTATTTTATTTTTAAATTCTCTTTTTACTTTTTTACCAACTTTTTATGCGCAATATGCGGGTTTTAGTAAAGAATTAGCTGATTTTGCTAAAAAAGAAATTCCAGCCTTGGCTAATTTTGCTATTATTTTTGGTCCTTATCTTGGATTATTTTTTAAAAGAAAAAATATTTCTTTTAAAATAATGCTATTGTCTGGAGGAGCGTGTATTTTTATATGCGGATTTTGTATGTTGTTTTTACAAAATTTAGTATTGATACAGATTTTTGCTGTGTTATCAGGCATTTTTTATTCTATGTGGTTTCCATTTTTCTTTAATCTACCTTCAGAATTAAAAAATTCTAATCCAAATCAAACTGCTTATATTATGAGTGCTTTTTGGAGTATTACCTTTGTTATACTATCATTTAACCTATGGGTAGTATCTTGGAGTGTTGATAAAACCCATAGTTTTACTTTGGGTTTTGTTTATATTTTTGCTTTGATTTTTATTTCAGCGATCTTAGCACAATTTGTTTTACCTAGAAGAGAAAATTTTATATAAGGAGAAAAATAGAATGAATTTAATTCCAGAAATACTAGACTTACAAGGCGAATTTGAAAAAATTCGTCATCAAATTCATGAAAATCCTGAGCTTGGTTTTGATGAATTATGTACTGCAAAATTAGTGGCGCAAAAATTAAAAGAATTTGGTTATGAGGTTTATGAAGAAATAGGAAAAACAGGTGTTGTGGGGGTTTTAAAAAAGGGAAATAACGATAAAAAAATAGGACTTCGTGCAGATATGGATGCTTTGCCTTTACAAGAATGCACAAATTTGCCTTATAAAAGCAAAAAAGAAAATGTAATGCATGCTTGCGGTCATGATGGACATACTACTTCTTTATTGCTTGCTGCAAAGTATTTAGCAAATCAGAATTTTAATGGCACTCTAAATCTTTATTTTCAACCTGCTGAAGAGGGTTTGGGTGGTGCTAAGGCAATGATAGAAGATGGATTGTTTGAAAAATTTGATAGTGATTATGTTTTTGGATGGCACAATATGCCTTTTGGTAGCGATAAGAAATTTTATCTTAAAAAAGGTGCGATGATGGCTTCTTCGGATAGTTATAGCATTGAAGTTATTGGAAGAGGTGGTCATGGAAGTGCTCCAGAAAAGGCAAAAGATCCTATTTATGCTGCTTCTTTACTTGTGGTGGCTTTGCAAAGTATAGTATCTCGCAATGTTGATCCTCAAAATTCAGCAGTTATAAGCATAGGAGCTTTTAATGCAGGGCATGCTTTTAATATCATTCCAGATATTGCAACGATTAAAATGAGTGTTAGAGCATTAGATAATGAAACTAGAAAACTAACTGAAGAAAAAATTTATAAAATTTGTAAAGGTATTGCACAGGCTAATGATATAGAGATTAAAATCAATAAAAATGTTGTTGCACCAGTGACTATGAACAACGATGAAGCTGTGGATTTTGCTAGTGAGGTTGCAAAAGAATTATTTGGCGAAAAAAATTGTGAATTTAATCATCGTCCTTTAATGGCAAGTGAGGATTTTGGATTTTTTTGCGAAATGAAAAAATGTGCCTATGCTTTTTTAGAAAATGAAAACGACATTTATTTACATAATTCTAGTTATGTTTTTAATGATAAGCTTTTAGCTAGGGCTGCAAGTTATTATGCGAAGCTAGCTTTAAAATACTTAAAATAAAAACTAATCTAGAATTTCAAGCACAATTTCTTCCTTTAAACCTTTGATTTGAATTTCTTTGAGTTTTAGGTTTGAAGGAAGGTTTGCTAAAAGCTCTTTATTGTTTTTTACTTGGTTTTTTGCACTTATGGAGAGTAAAATTCCCCTATAAGCTTTAGCAAAATGACTGATGACTTTACCATTTTTTACAAATTTATAGGTATAAAATTTCTTTTTTGGGGTATAGAATTTATCATAAAATCCTGCTCTAAGGTCAAGTATTTCTTCATTTTCCAAGTATTCATCTAAGGCTTTACTAAAATGTTCTTTATAAAATTTCTCTATGGCAAAATTTCCTATTTTAGCCCCTTGCTTGAATTTATAAAAGGGTAGGGTATCATTAGCTCTTACAACGCCAAAAAGATTAGAAAATATAAGAGTATTTTCTAAAATATAAGCTTGACTTTTTTTATCTAAAGCTTTAAAATTAAGATATTCATAACTTACCCCAGTATAAAGCAATATAGCTTCTTGAGTGGGAGCTTGTTTTAAATTGTGTTTAAATTTATCAATTTCATTTTCATTTTTAATGCCAAAAAGTTCTTGTAAATTCTGTAAACTTGCGTTTTTGATAAATTCTTCATAATGCTTTAAAGCTTTTATTCTATAAGGAAATAATTCTTTAAATATGAATGAGTTTTCATTGATAGGATTTTTTACGCAATTTTCATTTTTGCTTTCACTAGGGGAGAATAAAATTTTCATTTTAGCCTTTTTTTGTTAATGTTATGAAACATTAAGAGCAAAGAATTTAATCTTGCTTTTAATGTTTTTGAAGTTTTTATCATTTTAAAATTTAAAACGACGCTCCGCCCATTAACATAGAAAACATGATAAATGGAAGTATAATTTTTAACGCTTCTGTGGCGTCTTGATTGTTGATGCTTAGTTTTTCTATGCTGTCGATTCCTTGTGTGCTATAGTCACTAACAGGGATGTTTTTAAATTTTAAATCAAGATTGAGTTTATAATCATCATTTTGAGTGATATTGTTTAAAATAGCTAAAGCTTTATCAAAGATTAATGTTTGTTCTTCATTTTGACTTTGAGCTTTTAAGGTTTGTAAATTTTCCTTAGCAGTTGCTATATAGCTACTAAATACGCCTTCGGTTTTAAGAGTTGAATCAATTTTAAAATTATTTAAGATGATGTATTTTTGGATTGTATTGCTAAAATCTGAAGCTTGTTCGTAGTTTGCTATATTAAGAAGTTCATTGATAGCTTGTTCATCCATAGCTAAAGTTTGAGTGTTAAATTTTATACCCTTAGAATCAAGGTAATTAAGTAGATCTTCTTTTAGATTTATATTTAGATTTGTATTGAAATTTAATTTTGCGTTATAAAATTTTATATTAAGATTATCTAGATAATTGTTTTCTTGTTTGTTTATGGAGTTATCAAATGATAAAGTATAAGAATCCGAGCTTAATTTATTGATAAAAGAGCTGATTTTTGGATCTTGTTGAAATAAGCTTGCATTGATGTCACTAACAACTTTTTCTCCAAGTTTAAAATCTTCAAAAACCAAATTTGATTGTATGCTTTTTTGGTTTTTAAAAAGATCGTTGTAATATTCTTTAATGTTAATTGATGTATTTGCTTCGCCTTTGTAAATTTCATTTGAGCGAATTTTGATATTTTTTGCTTGAAATAGTTCTTGATACTCATCGTTGTTATCTTTTGCAAGAGTTTTGAAATTTGAACTTAAACACGCTATAAAATCACCATCTGCATTGCATTTAAAATCAGAAAATTCAATCTTTATTCCAGAATCCTGAGAAAGGTTTGCAATTTCTTGTTTAACTGTTTGATTTAGTTGATTTTCATATTTTTTAACTGTTTTTTCATCTATGGAATTTCCGCAAGCTGAAAACAAAACAGCTATTCCAATAGAGAGAAAAATACCTTTTTTCATAGTTTTCTCCTTAAAAATTTTAAAACAAAGATTATATCTTTTTTTACTTAAAATTTAAACAATGCTAAAAGAGAGTGTGAGATTAATTACATTTTTACACATAGGAAAATCTTTTTAGTTTGTTTCAAATGCATTATTTATAATTTTAAGTATAATTAACTTTGCAATTATTATATATTTTTGCAATAGCTTTAAGCTTATTTTTAAAGAAAGGAAATGTATGAAAAAAATACTTCTAAGTGTTTTAACGGCCTTTGTTGCAGTAGTATTGGCTGCTTGTGGAGGAAATTCTGACTCTAAAACTTTAAATTCTCTTGATAAGATCAAGCAAAATGGAGTTATTAGGATTGGGGTATTTGGCGATAAACCACCTTTTGGTTATGTGGATGAAAAAGGAAACAATCAAGGCTATGATATAGCTTTAGCTAAACGCATAGCAAAAGA
Organism: Campylobacter sp. BCW_4341; assembly: GCF_001764255.1. NCBI lineage: Bacteria > Pseudomonadati > Campylobacterota > Epsilonproteobacteria > Campylobacterales > Campylobacteraceae > Campylobacter > Campylobacter sp. BCW_4341. The sequence continues at coordinate 162,839 of NZ_MKAH01000017.1, forward strand.
ACTTTTTGGCGATGAAAATAAGGTGCAATTTGTTCTTGTTGAAGCTGCAAATAGGGTTGAGTTTTTAAAATCAAATAAAGTAGATATTATTTTGGCTAATTTTACTCAAACTCCAGAAAGATCTGAACAGGTTGATTTTTGCTTGCCTTATATGAAGGTAGCTTTAGGCGTAGCTGTGCCAAAGGATAGTAATATAACTAGCGTAGAAGATTTAAAAGATAAAACTTTACTTTTAAACAAAGGCACAACAGCGGATGCGTATTTTACGCAAAATTATCCTAATATTAAAACTTTAAAATACGATCAAAATACTGAAACTTTTGCCGCTTTGATGGATAAAAGAGGCGATGCTTTAAGTCATGATAATACCTTGCTTTTTGCTTGGGTGAAAGATCATCCTGATTTTAAAATGGGTATCAAAGAGTTAGGTAACAAAGATGTTATCGCACCAGCAGTTAAAAAAGGTAATAAAGAACTTAAAGAATTTATCGATAATTTGATCATTAAACTAGGCCAAGAGCAGTTTTTTCACAAGGCTTATGATGAAACTTTAAAAGTTCATTTTGGAGATGATGTTAAGGCTGATGATGTAGTGATTGAAGGTGGAAAAATTTAATAAAGGGCTTTTTGCCCTTTAGTTGATTTAGGATAAAATATGCAAAAAAAATACAAAAATATTATTTATGCTTCTTTGGGTGGAATTTTAGAATTTTATGATTTTGTGCTTTTTGCTTTTTTTTTGGATATTTTTGCTAAGGTATTCTTTCCGCAAAATGATGCTTTTTGGATGCAGATAAATGCTTATATAGCCTTTGGTGCTGCTTATTTAGCGCGTCCTTTTGGTTCTATTGTGATGGCACATTTTGCTGATAGATATGGAAGAAAGAATATTTTTTATATTTCTATGCTTTTGATGGTTTTGCCTAGTTTTGCTTTAGCTTTTTTGCCAAGTTATGAAAGTATAGGTATATTTGCTACTTTGATTTTATTCACTATTCGTATTTTGCAAGGTTTAGCCGTTGGAACTGAGGTGAGCGGAGCTTGGATTTATGTGAGCGAATTTGTCAAAGGGTGCCAAATTCCTTTAGCTCTTGGTTTTATTTCAGCGACTTTAACCATAGGTTTATTGCTAGGAAATATTGCCACTTTAGGCATAAGATCTTATTTTACCCCAGAAGAAGTTCAAAGCTATGCTTGGAGAATTCCTTTTATCATAGGAGGATTTTTTGGAATTTTAGCTTTGTTTTTAAGAAATAAACTCAGCGAAACTCCAGAATTTATAAAAGTTCAAAATGAAAAGAAAATTTTAAATTTTCCATTGTTTGAAGCTTTAAAAACTCATAAAATGAGTATGCTTGTTTGTTTTTTAATGACTATGGTTTTAACAAGCGGTGTGGCAACTTTGATGATTTTGCCTAAGTATTTTGAAAGTCTTTTAGCTATGAGTAAAACTTCTGCTTTATGGGTGCAAAATTTTGCTATTTTAGCGGTGATTTTTGGAGCTTTATTTCAAGGTTTTTTAGCAAGCAAATGGGGAAGCTATAGGATTTGTTCTATTTTTAGTATAGCTTTTATTATTTTTGGTGTGCTTTTTAGTTTTTATGATGAGAATTTTTTATTTTATTTTTTACTGGCTTGTTTTGCACAAGGTATTATTACTTTCGCGCCTGTTTTTATGACGCAAATTTTTAAAAGCGAACTTAAATTTAGCGGGCTTAGTTTTGCTTATAATATTTCTTATGCGATTTTAGGTTTTTTAACCCCTTTTATAGTCAATGCTTTTTATAAAGAGTATTTAGGTATTTATCTTGCTATAGTGGGATCTTGCTCCTTGCTTTGTGTGTTTTTGTTAAAACGCGTTTTTGCAAGAAGCAAGATTAAAGAATTAAGCATTGTCTTTTAAAACTTCAAAAACAACCTTAGATATTTTTTCAACTGAAGCGATTTCGCAATGCTCATCAGTTGAATGAGGATTATGGATATTTGGACCTATAGAAGCGCATAAAAGCTCTTGTTTTTTCTCTATAATGCCACACTCAAGCCCTGCATGGATAGCTGAAACTTTGGCATTAGGCGATACTTTTTTAAGCGCTTTAAAAACCATGTCGCTAAGTGCGTTTGGTTTGCCTTCCCAAGGTGGATAGAAATTAAAACTTCTTACTTTAAAATCAAAAGCCTTGAAAAATTCTAAAGTTTCAAATTCTACTTGCTTAAGTCCATCAAGTATATTAGATCTTGCAAAAAGTGCGAATTTGATTTGTTTATCTTGCATTCTTAAAGTAGCTAGGTTAATGCTTGTTTGAATTATACCTAGATTTTCATCATAAGCTCTAACTCCATGAGTAAAAGAATTTATAAGGCTTAAAAGTTTGTTACTTTGATCGCAAATTTCAAATTCACCTTCTTCTTTAAAATCGCATTTTATCCAGTTATTGCTCTTTACTTCATTTTTAAAATGCACTAAAGCTTTGGCGTGTTTAGGTATAGAATTGATTCTTTCTCCACCTTCAAAAGAAATGATTTCTCCTTTATTTTCTTGTATGAATTTAGCCATTTCTTTGATGGAGCTTTTTTCGTTGCGTACGATATTTATGCCTGAGTGTCCACCTTTAAAATTTTGCGCGCAAAGCTCATAAATTTTACCCTTTTTTCTAAGGGTATTAAAAGGCAAGCTAGCTTCTATATCTACTCCACCTGCACAGCCTATCATGATCTCATCATCGCTTTCATGATCTAAATTTAAAAGCATTTTAGATTCTAAAGTGTGCTCGAGTGAATTCACTCCCATGAGTCCTACTTCTTCATCGTTTGTAAAAAGACACTCTAAATTTTCAAATTCAGCCATAGCGCTCATCATGATGGCTATACCTATACCATTATCCGCGCCAAGACTTGAATTTTTGGCTCTTAAAAAGCCATTTTCTTCATAAACTTCTAAGTTTGGTGCATCGCCCATACAGACCATATCATAATGGCTTTGTAAGCAAATTTTTGGTTTGCCTTTTATGGCACGGATATTTCCTGCTTTATCTACACTCACTTTAAAGCCTTTATCTTTAGCATAAGAGCTTAAAAATTCTTTCATTTGTTCTGTTTCATAACTGCAATGAGGAATTTTACATAATTGTTTAAAATTTTCTATAACATTTTGCATTTTATCTCCTTTGTTTTGATAAAATTATGGCATATTTTTTAAAATTTAAAGGCAAAATGATTAAAAAATGAGAATAAATTATAAAAAATTATTTAATTTAAGAAAATTACTAAGTGATCCAAAAAAACTTTTTTCTGTATTAATTTTTACTCTTGTAGTTGTTTTTATCCAGAATTATATTGCCCAAAATTCTAGTTTTGAAGGAAAAGTAGTTAGAATTATTGATGGAGATACTATAGAAGTTAATCATGAAAACAAACTCGCTAGAATAAGATTTTTTGGTATAGATGCACCAGAACTTAAGCAAAGTTTTGGAAAGCAATCAAAAGAAGCTTTAAGTAGAATTTTAAGCGGTAAACAAGTTGAAATTATTTATAAAAATAAAGATACTTATGGTAGAATTGTTGCTATTGTAAAGCTTAATAATGTTGATATTAATCAATTTTTAGTAAGCAAAGGCTATGCTTGGGCTGATACTTACTATAGTAATGCTTATATTAAAGAACAAGAAAATGCTAAGAAAAATCATTTAGGTCTTTGGAAAGAGGGTAATCCTATAGAGCCTTATAAATGGAGAAAACACAATAAATTCTAAGGAAAAACATGAAAAAATATACTTTAATGATACTATTAGTTTTAGGAATTTCTGGATGTTTTGTAAATGAAAGAGGAATTTCAAATCGTTTTTATGATGATTGCAAAGAATATTATGATGGAAGTGGAACTTATCATAAGGATTGCCCAAAGAATTGGGTGGATATTAAAATGACTCCTTGATTATTTTCCACCCACAGAGGCCATTAATGCAGCTGCTACGGCTTCTGGATTGTTGATTTTGGCACCTTGTTCTTGATTTTCTGTAGGTTTAACAGTATTAAGTGGCGGACGCTTGAGTTTAAATATATGCTCATCAGTGCTAACAACTTGTATCGTTCCTTCAAACATTTTAATTTCTTTAACATGCCCGACCACTTTTACATCTCTTTTTTTGGAGGTTTCGTCAAAAAGTGCATGAGCTTCAAGTTCTAAAACATCGCCTAATTTAAGCGGAGCATAAAAAAAACATTTTGATCCAATAATCACTGAAAATTCTTTATTGATAGAGGCTTGTGCTACATAGTTTGCTGCAGCGAAAATAAAGGCATCAAAAATCAATCCTTGATCATCTGCTACCATTTCGCTTGTGGTTATTAAAATTGATTTGGCATAGTTTTTATCAATTTCTATAATGGTTCCAGCAAGCGAGGTGTTTAATTCAGGACAAGTGAGTAATTCTGCTCTAACACGAGATATATCTTCTGCAGATGCGTATTCTTCAAGTTGTGCATATTCTTCAAAATTATCTTTTTTTGCCATATCTAACCTTTAAATTCTACTTATCTACTTCAAAATATCTAAAATTCAATATCGGCAAAAAATAAAAAGAATTTATATTTTAATGCGTATATAAACTCTTTTGGGTGCTTCATAGCCTTCAATGGTAAGATTTTTATCCTTTGGATCTAAGAAATTTTCCAGCGAAAAAGAGTCTATCCATTCTGTTTTTCTTTGTTCGTTTTCATCGGTTTTTTTTGTAGCCAAAACTTCAAATTCTTTAAATCCTGCTCTTTCACACCAGTTTTTTAATGCACTAATGCTTGGTACAAAATAAATATTTGGAATTTTAGAATAAGTTTTATTAGGCACAAGAGCGATTTCTCTCTCATCTTCTATATACATGGTATCTAAAAAAACAACTCCATTTTTATTAAGTCCTGCTTTTAAATCTTTTAGCATTTTTATAGGATCACTTCTATGATAAATCACCCCAAGACAGAAAATCACATCAAATTTCAAGCCATAGCTTGGAAGATCTTCTACGCCTAAAAGTTCGTATTCTATAGGAGTTTTAGCTAAAGCGTTAATGAGTTCAAATTGCAAACGGTATTTGATAGAAGGATCAAAACCTATGAGTTTTGCAGGATTAAATTCAAGCATTTTAAACATATAATAACCATTATTACAGCCTATATCAGCAACGCATTTTTGAGAAATTTCGTTCATAAAAGGCTTTAAAATATTAAATTTAATAAAACTTTGCCATTCTGTATCGATGAAAAGATCGTCTATTTTAAAAGGACCTTTTCTCCATGGTTTAAGTTCTTTTGTTATAGCTAGGATTTCATCTTTGGCTTGAGAATTTGTAGATAAATTTACACTATCATCTAAAGAAAAATTACAAGCAAGATTGAGAGCTTTAAGTTCTTGAATTTTAGCGTATAAAGGGTGATTTAGAAATTGTTTTTTGAGTAAATTTTCTTGCATTTTTATCCTTGACATTTGCTTTTAATGCTAAATTATAACATTAAAAGCTTTTATGGCAATATAAATCTCATATGTATTAAATATTTGATCAAAAATAAATTTTTAAAAACTCAAAATACTTCCCAAAACTCACATAAGCTTTAGAACTATAATCATCATTTTTATAAAGCTTTAGCTAAATCAAGCTTAACATAAAAATTTCCTGTTTTATTATAAAGCAGTTGCAAATCATAGGCATCCATATAGTTTGTTTCACTTACTCTATATAGTTTAGAAACATTCTCACACCAAGAATAACCTATATCATAAAAAGGAGTGATATAAAAATCTTTCAAAGGAGTAGTCATTCTAAGTCCAAAGCTAGCTACTACAGCATTATCTCTATCTTCATTATTATAAACCCTTACTCCATAAGGACCTACTAAAGATATAGTTTTACTATTATCTAGTATAAATAGATTCATTAATAACTTGTTGATAATTTAAGCTAAAAAGATGAGTAAAGGTATCATTAAAGAAATAAGTATTGTTAAGATTGACATTAAGTTTAGCAAATTTTCAAATTCTACTCCATCTACTTTGCTTGTTTCTATACCTCATTAAGAAATTCATGCGTTGATTGCTTTTAGAACTGCTAAGATTTTTATATGAGTATCTTTAGGTTTAAGATAAAAAACTGAACTAAGTTCTCCTTGTTCTAATATAAGTTTATTATAACTTGCATTAGCATAATCGGTTTTTGCTATGATTAAAAAAGGAAGTGCTCTAACTGTTTTTATTACTATGATTAGCTGTATTGACACTATTAAAAGAAAGAACTTTATCTTCTCTCATATCAGAAGCAAGTAAATAATGTTTAAAATTTAAATCGTTTATATTTATAATATTAACTTTAGTATTGTTATAAATTAAAGTAATATTGTTAATATCATGTTTAGAACTCTTGGAATAATAATTTATACCTTGGGGTTTTTATAAGTAGAATTGGTTTTATCATAAAGTTTGTTATCATTAAAATAATACTCTGGAATATTGAAATTTCGATTGTCTGTAGTATTTGCTTGAGTGACTAAAAGCATTGATGCTTAAGAAGGTAACAATAGAAAGTTTAAAACAAAATTTCTCTACACCCCTCCCCGTGAAGTTAAAAAGCTTAATGGCTGGCATAGATATCCTTAAATATTGATTATTATATTTTAACTATTTAACAATATCTGTAAATATTATCAAAAGAAAGCGTAATTATAATATTCTTAAGTATATTAATTATAAATAAAATATTTAAATAATATTAATAATAAAAAAGTTATTTTTTAATTTTATTTTTTATAATATATATTTAATATTATTAAAAAGCTTTATTAAATTAATATTGGACGGAATTTTTAATATAAGCTAAAAAGCGATATCAAAGAATTTCCGTTGTATAATCTAATGTTTTTTAAATGTAAAATATTTTTTAAGGTAAAGCGATGAAAATGCGTGTGTATTATGAAGATACTGATGCGGGTGGAGTGGTGTATCATAGTAATTATTTAAAATTTTGTGAGAGAGCAAGAAGTGAAATTTTTTTCAATAAAAAAGTAGATATTTTTGATGCGTCTAAGGGACATTTTTTGCTTGCAAAAGCAAATTGCAATTTCTTAAAACCTGCAAAACTTGGAGATATAATAGAGATTAAAACAAAAATTTTAGAAGTCAAAAATGCTTCTGTGGAAATTTCACAAGAAATTTATAAAGATGAAATTTTGCTTTTTAAAATGGAATTAACTTTAGCTTTTATTAAAAACGAAAAACCAGCTAGAATGGATATGCAGTTAAAAAAGCTCTTTGAAGAATTATTTTAATTCTTCAAAGCTTGCTTGTTTGCCTTGCATAAGACGCACTTTGTAATCAACTTGAGAATTTTTGATTTTCTCATCAAATAAACTTTCACTTTTTTTATTTAAGAATTCGGTATAAAAGTAATCAACTCCTATACTAGTGGCATAAGCAATCCAGTTATAATCTATACTTTGATTAAAAATTTCATTAAGATAGACTAAGTTATCATCGTGGTTATTGATAGAATTAGCAATGATGAAATTTTCTCTATCTCCTTGTTGTGTTAAACTTAAAAATGTTGGATTATAGTTGATTTGAGTGGATAAAAGCACATAAGGATGAATGTTATAAATTCTTAGTTGAGAACTTGCTAGAGCTGTTTTGATCAATGGAGTGTTAAAAAATATTGAGGCATTATTAACTCCGCCTTGTGATCTTAAAAGTCTGCTAAAATCAAGCTTCTCGCCTTCTATGGTATATATTCTAGCATTATTATTTTGAGCAAGAATTCTTGAATTTAGATTGCTTGATAAGGCAGAGCCATCGCTAAATATTGCGATATTAGCATTTGATTTGCTTAAAAGTGTGGCAATTTGAGCATCATAGTCAATACTTCCAAAAATAATATTTTGATTTGAAAATTGTATGTTGTTTTTATGGATGGTCGGTATAAAAATTTTCATATTTCCTGAGTAATTTTTCAACTCATTGGCACCTTTTAGAGTAAATCCAGCTATGGCATACTGATATCCTTGAGCTTGTGCTGCATCAAGCGCGGCTCGAATTTTATCACTATCTTCTGTGCCAGTTAAAAAAACTTTTACTTTGATTTCAGCTCTTTGTCTTAAAAGATAGGCTATGCTTGAATTTATTATAGTATTTGAGTAGCTTTTTATGGTTTTTTCTGGGATAATTATCGCAAGTTTAACAGAAGTAATTTTTTGAACATTTTTTTCAAAATCAGTAATGGAATTTAATAATTTTGCATAAACATTAGATAAAAATTGATCGTTTTGGTCTGCAAATTCACTTAAAAAACTGAGATACAATCTTGATTCTAAAAGATCAAAAAGACAATTTGTGTTGCATTCTTGAACGCTTAATTTAGGATAAAAATTTTCAACAGGTTTTACATCGACTAATTTTTGCTCTTTTGCATTAAGCAAAAAGCAAGATAAGAAAAATATTAAAAATATTTTTTTCATAAAAATCCTTTAATTTTTTTTAAATCTTGTATGAAATTTTTTTCATAACTTGGATTTTTTTCTATAAAATCTAAATCATAACTTGGCATTATGAAAAAATTTTTATAAGCAAAAACTTCACCTTTTAAAATGTGATAATCTTTAAATCCCAAGCTTTTAAATGTGTATTCTCCTAGACAAAGCAAAAAAGCAGGTTGAATCAGTTTTAGTTCGTTCCAGAAAAATGGTAAGCAAGATTGTAGCGAAAAATCATCAAATTTTCCATTACAAAAACATTTAAATAAATAAGAAAAATAAAAATCTTCATCGCAAAGCCCTAAAATTTGATAAATATAGTGTTTTAATTTTTTACCTTTTTTTGAATTAAGTAAAATTCCGCTTTCATTTTCACTCTTTTGCCCAAAAACATCAAGAATTAGCAATTTGGCATTTTTTATCTTAGGCTCCATAAGACTAAATTTTCTTGTTTTGGAAAATTGGCATAAGGTGCAAGATGAAACAAGTTGTTTTAATTCTTGAAAATTTTGTACTTGTTCAAAGTGGTTTGTATGTGTATCAACAAAGTTAAATCCCATAGCTTTTAAATAATAAAGACTTCTTATCATAAATCACACAATTTTTCTAAATTTTCTCCACTTAGACGATAATTTCTCCATTGTTTAAGATGTTTAGCGTTTAAACTTTCATAAAAATTAATACCTAAAATATTATCATTTAAGCAAACCCAGTCGAGTCTTTTTAAATTTTCTTTTTTGCAAATTTCTCCTAAAAATTTAAAAACAGCTTTTCCATAACCTTTTTTACGAAAATCTTCTCGTATATAAATATCTTCAAGATAAATTCCACCGCTACCCCAAAAAGACGAAAAAGTATAAAAATAAATCATATAGCCTATAGTTTTTTCATTTTCTTTTAACAAAAAAGCACGAGCAAATTTATTTTTTAGCAAAGAATGTTCTAGTTTTTCTTTCGTGCATTGAAGAAAATCTAACATATCTTCGTATTTTGCAAATTCTATGATCATTTCTTGTAAAATATCTAAATCTTCTTGTCTTAAATCAATAATTTTAAATTCTGACATTTTTAACCTTTTAAAAATAATTTCAAAATTTATCAAAAGAATTTAAAAATTACTCTTAATCAAAAGCAATTTATAAGTAAGATTAAGATAAAATACAAGTTTATTTTATAATTTTTTAAGGAAAAATCAAATGAAAAGAACTTATCAGCCGCATGGCACTCCAAGAAAACGCACTCATGGTTTCCGTGTTCGTATGAAAACTAAAAATGGTCGCAAGGTGATCAATGCAAGACGCGCTAAAGGTAGAAAAAGACTTGCTGTGTGAAAAATTTTGATAAATTTAGCACAAACGAGGAATTTTCATCTGTATATAAAGTAGGTAAAAAATGGCATTGCGAAGGTGTGATCATTTTTTATCTGAATAGTTATGAAAAAAAAATAGCAGTTGTTGCTAGTAAAAAAGTTGGAAAAGCAGTGGTTAGAAATCGTTCAAAACGAATTTTAAGGGCTTTGTTTGCTAAGTTTGAAAGATATCTTCAAGATGGCAAATATATTTTTGTAGCTAAAAATGAAATCACTGAACTTTCTTTTTCTAGGTTAGAAAAAAATCTAAAATGGGGATTGAAAAAACTAGAATGTTTCAAATGATATGCCTAAAAATACTCCGTTTTTATCAGAAATTCTTAAGCCCTTTAAAACCCGCTGCTTGTAGGTATTATCCTAATTGTTCTGAGTATGCACTTTGGCAGTTTCAAAAAAAGAATTTTTTTCTAGCTTTTTTTTCTACTTTTTTTAGAATTTTAAGATGTAACCCTTTTTTTAAAGGGGGATTTGATTATCCTAGAGTTTCTAAAAATTTTTATCCTATGAATTTATGTTTTAAGCCTATATTTTTAGCAAAAAAACAACTTTGTTTTTTATACATACCTTATAAAAATAAAAGTTTTTATCTTATAAAAATCATCTTTAAAAGGACAAATCAGTGAATAATTCAAATAATATTTTTCAGCAAAAGCGTATACTTTTGGCTGTTGTGATTTCTTTTTTATTTTTTGTTGTTTATGATTATTTTTTCATTCCAAAGCAACCTTTAAAAATAGAACAAAACATTACACAACAAAATCAACAAAACACAAGCATAAATAACACTCCTAATATACAAAATACCACCACAAATACTCCAAGTGCGGCTTTAGTTTCGCAAGATAGTGTGATATCTAAGGTTCAAAGCAAACATTTTGAAGCACAAATTGACTCTTTTGGTAGAATTTCTGCTTTTTATTTAAAAGATAAAAAATACCAAAATGAGAAAGGGGAATTTATAAATCTTGTCAGCAAGGAAAATAGTCCTTATCCTTTAGAAATGCGTTTTAGTGATCCAAGTATTAACTCAGAGGCTTTTAAATTTCCTTATATTGCTAACTCTAGCAATCTTTTTGTTGATGAAAATGGAAGTCAAGTTTTAAAACTCACTCAAAATCTTTCCGGATTGAAAATCGAAAAAGATATTACTTTTTATCCAAAAGGAAATTATGAGATAGAAGTTAAACTCAGCAAAAATGCAAATTATTTTATAAGTCCAGGATATCGTCCAAATATTGCCGTAGATAGTTATACAGTTCATGGTGCTTTGGTAATGGATAATAAAGAAACCATCGAAACTTATAAAGATGGAGATGTAGAGAAGGATGAAAGTGCTAATAATGTCGTAATGACTTCGGCTTTTGATAGATACTATGCAACTTTCTTTTATAATTTTGATAAACCTTTAAATGTGGCAATCAGCAAGGATGCTAATAAAAACCCTATAGTTTTTGCTTATAGTGATAATGAATTTAAAGCAGGGGGTTATATAGGTTCTAAAGAACATGTGATTTTAAGAAGTATAGATCCACGCCTTGAAGCAGTTGTTGAATATGGTTGGTTTACTTTTATTGCTAAGCCTATGTTTGAGTTTTTGAATTTCTTACACCAGTATATAGGAAATTGGGGTTGGGCTATCGTTGTGATGACTTTAATTGTGCGTATTATTTTATTCCCACTAACTTATAAATCTATGATTTCTATGAATAAACTTAAAGATCTTGCTCCTAAAATGAAAGATATTAGAGAGCGTTATAAAGGCGATCCACAAAAAATGAATATGCACATGATGGAGCTTTATAAAAAACATGGTGCAAATCCTATGAGTGGTTGTTTGCCTATACTTTTACAAATTCCTATTTTCTTTGCTATTTATCGCGTTTTGCTTAATGCTATTGAGCTAAAAGCAGCTCCTTGGGCGTTTTGGATACATGATTTATCGGTAATGGATCCTTATTTTATTTTGCCTATTTTAATGGGTGCAACGATGTTTTTACAACAACTTATCACACCTATGACTATACAAGATCCTATGCAAGCTAAGATTATGAAATTTTTACCAGTGATTTTTACTTTTTTCTTTATCACTTTCCCAGCAGGACTTACGCTTTATTGGTTTGCAAATAACCTTTGTTCTTTGGTTCAACAATGGGTTATCAATAAAATATTTGCTAAAGAACATCACAAAAAAACAAGTGGAGCATGAAAAATGAAAATCGAAGCCATTGATCTTCAAAGTGCCTTAACAGAAGCTTCAAGAAGTTTAGAATGTTCTGTGATGGACTTAGAATATGAGATTATTCAGCATCCAAGAAAAGGTTTTTTTGGATTTGGAAGAAAAAAGGCAATTATAGAGGCTAAAGCAAAAAAAAGGATTTTGAAAAAAAATCCTAAAAAAGAATTTACAAGTTTAAAAAATCACAAACCAGAAACACATGAGCCAAAACAAGAAAACAAGATTGAAATAAAAAATGAAAAAAATAAAAGTCAAAAAGAAAAATACACAGTAAAAAGTGATGAAATTTTTGATAGTTTTCATCGAGAAAGCAAAGGAGTGCGTAATACTCAGGATATTTTAGATGAGATTCGTATTCAGCTTGTAAAACTTTTAGAAAGCTCCCAGTTTAAAATAGAGCTTAGTGAACTTAGAATGTATGATGAAGATTGTGTTTTGATTCGATTGGATGGGGAAGATGCTGCTTTGATGATAGGCAAAGAAGCACATCGTTATAAGGCTATTTCTTATCTTTTGCACAATTGGATCAATTTAAAATATAATCTTTTAGTGCGCCTTGAGATCGCTCAATTTTTAGAAAATCAAATTCAAGGTATGCAGCTTTATTTACAAAGCGTGATTGAAAAAATTAAAATTCATGGACGCGGACAAACCAAACCTTTAGATGGGGTTTTGATAAAAATCGCTTTAGAGCAGTTAAGAGCTGAATTTCCAGATAAGTATGTAGGAATTAAGCAAAATAATGATCAAAGATTTGTTGTAATAAACGACTTTTTCAAAAAAGATGAGTGATACTATAGCGGCTATTGCCACAGCTCATGGCGTGGGTTCGATTTCTATTGTAAGATTAAGCGGTGAAAGAGCTTTAGAATTTGCCTTAAAGCTTAGCCACAAAACCAAACTCACCCCCCGCCATGCTACTTTTACAAAACTTTTTAATCAAAACAATGAAATCATCGATGAAGCTATAATGATATATTTTAAAGCTCCTTATAGTTTTACAGGTGAAGATATAGTAGAGTTTCAAACTCATGGAGGATTTAGTGTGAGTGAAGTTTTACTCGAAGAACTTGTGAGTTTAGGGGCAAGACTTGCTTTAGCGGGAGAATTTAGCAAAAGAGCGTGTTTAAATGGCAAAATGACTCCTTTAAAAGCCTTAAATATACAAGATCTCATACTTTCAAAATCTGCGCTTGCAGCTAAAATTATAGCACGCAACATGCAGGGAAATCTAGGAGAACTTTTAGAAAAAATTCGCACAGATTTGGTTAAAACTTTAGCTTTTGTAGAAACTAGTATTGATTATGCTGATGATGATTTACCTTCTGATTTATTACAACAAATTTCTACTATGTGTGAAGAAAATTCTAAAATTTTAAAAGAAGTTTATACACTTTCTCAAAGCAGAAAAGGACTTATAGAAGGTTTTAAAATCGCTATTGTAGGTAAGCCAAATGTAGGCAAATCCTCGCTTTTAAATGCCTTGCTTTCTTATGAAAGAGCTATTGTTTCAGATATAGCGGGAACTACTCGTGATACTATAGAAGAGAGCTTTAAACTAGGAACGCATTTATTGCGCATTATAGATACAGCGGGTATTAGAGAAAGTAAAGATGCTATAGAACAAATCGGCGTAGCTTTAAGTAAAAAAAGTTTAGAAGATGCAGATATTATTTTGGCAGTCTTTGATGCTTCAAGAGTGCAAGATAAAGAAGATGAGAAAATTTTTGACTTATTAGCAAATACTGATAAAAAAATCTTTTGGATTTTAAATAAAAGTGATTTAGAAAATGTTTTCAAAAATACTCAAAATAAAAATTTTATCAAGCTTAGTGCTCAAAAAGACATCGCTTTGTTAAAAGAAGAATTGCAAAATTATCTTAATTCTTTTGATAGCGAAGGTATTATGGTAAGTTCTTTAGATCTTATTAATGCTTGTAAAATTTCAAGCGAAGCGATTTTTAGAGCTAAAGGACTTTTAGAGGAAAGTTCTTTAGAACTTTTTGCTTTTGAACTTAATTTAGCTATTAATGAACTTGCAAGATTTACTAAAGATTTTCAAAGAGATGAAATTTTAGACGAAATGTTTGGTAATTTTTGTTTAGGAAAATGAAAGGATAGAAATGGATAAAGAAACCATAAAAGCACATAAAATCAGCGATGAAGAATATGCACAAATTTTAGAAATTTTAGGACGTGAGCCAAATTTATTAGAACTTGGGGTTATTTCTGCGATGTGGAGTGAGCATTGCTCTTATAAATCCAGTAAAAAATATCTTAATGGTTTTCCAACTAAAGCACCTTGGGTGATTCAAGGTCCAGGTGAAAACGCAGGGGTTATTGATATCGGGCAAGGTATGGCAGCGGTTTTTAAAGTGGAAAGTCACAATCACCCTAGTTTTATCGAACCTTTTGCAGGTGCGGCTACAGGAGTAGGGGGAATTTTGCGTGATGTTTTTACTATGGGTGCAAGAGTGGTTGCGGGGCTAAATTCTTTAAAATTTGGCGATATTCATGATGAAAAATGCGGCAAACATCAAAAATACCTTGTTAAAGGCGTGGTAAATGGAATTTCTCATTATGGAAATTGCATGGGTGTGCCAACTATAGGCGGAGAATGTGCTTTTGATGAGTGTTTTAATGGAAATATCTTAGTTAATGCCTTTGCTTTAGGGGTTTGTAAAAGTGAAGATATCTTTTATGCTAAGGCTGAAGGTGTAGGAAATCCTGTGATTTATGTGGGTTCAAAAACAGGGCGTGATGGACTTGGTGGAGCGGTTATGGCAAGTGATAGCTTCAATGAAGAAAGCAAATCTTTGCGTCCTACAGTGCAAATTGGCGATCCTTTCAGTGAAAAACTTCTTATGGAGGCTTGTTTAGAGCTTTTTAAAACCGATTATATTGTGGGTATTCAAGATATGGGTGCTGCAGGGCTTACTTCAAGTTCTTTTGAAATGGCAGGAAGAAGTGGCAGTGGCATGAAACTTTACTTAGATAAAACTCCTATGCGTGAAAGCGGTATGACTCCTTATGAGTTAATGCTTAGCGAATCTCAAGAAAGAATGCTTATTTGTGCGAAAAAAGGCTATGAAGATAAGGTTATAGAAATTTTCAAAAAATGGGATTTAGATGCTGTGGTTATGGGTGAAGTTACCAATACAGGAAAAATGGAGCTTTTTTGGCATGATGAGCTTGTAGGGCTTATTCCTATCGAGCCTTTAAGTGAGAAAGCGCCGATTTTAAGTCGCCCTACAAGCGAGCCAAAATATTTAAGTGAAATTAAAGACTATAAATTTGAGTTAAAATCAAGCGTTCAAGAGCTTTTTATACAAATGCTTCAAAATGAAAATATTAATAATAAAGCTTTTATTTATGATCAATTTGATTCAAGCGTGCAAACCAATACCATAAAAGCTGATGGAAAATTAGGTGCTAGTGTTATTCGTATCAAAGAAAATGGTGCAAGTGTGGCTATGGCTATAGAATGTAATTCACGCTTAAATTATGTAAATCCTAAAATAGGAGCAGCTTTAGCAGTAGCTTCTGCAGGAAGAAAGGTTGCTTGCACAGGAGCTAAGCCTTTGGCAATAAGTGATTGTTTAAATTATGGAAATCCGCAAAATCCTGAAGTGATGTGGCAATTCGCACAAGGTTGCAAAGGTATTAAAGAAGCTTGTAAAGAGTTAAATACCCCAGTAGTAAGCGGCAATGTTTCACTTTATAATGAAACTGAAGGCGTAAGTATTTATCCAAGTCCTACTATAGTAAGCGTAGGGGTTTTAGAAGATGCAAATAAAACCTTAAAAGCTAGTTTTGAAAAAGAAAATTTAAGCGTTTATCTTTTGGGTGAAAGTTTAGGAGAATTTGGCGGATCTATGGTAATGAAAATCCAAGATAAAAAAGTATCAGGAAGTCTTAAAGAGCTTGATTATAAAGCTGAACTTGCACTTTGGGATTTGCTTTATAAAGCCAATCAAAATTCTTTACTTGAGTGTGCCAATAGCGTAGGAATAGGGGGTATTGCTATGACTTTGGCAAAAATGTTTGCTATTTCTAGTGTGGGTGCAAATTTAACAAGTGATTTTGATGATGAAAAAATGATTTTTGATGAGAGTGCAAGTCGTGCTATAGTAGGGCTTAGTAAAGAAAATGAAGAAGCTTTTTTAAATTTAGCTAAAGAATTTGGAGTAAAAGCTTATAAATTAGGTGTGAGTACAAGCCAAAAACATTTTAAACTTGATAGCATTGAGTTAAGCAAGGCTGAACTTGATAAGCTTTATTTTGAAAGTTTTAAAGAGCAAATCCAATGACTTTAGTTTTAATTATACTCGTTGTTTTGGTGTTTTACTGGTATTATAAAACTTGGGGAAAACAGGATTTTTTAAACTCAGCCACAAGAGGAGCTAAAGGCTTTGCTAAGGGTTTTGCTCGTGGAGTTATGGAAGAAAGAATGGATGAGTTTAAAAGGCGTATGAATTACTATGTTATCGCACTTTTGGCAAAAATTGCAAAAAGCGATGGCAGAGTAAGTGAAAATGAAGCTGAAATGATCAAAGATCTTTTAGATGCAAATGCTAAAGATGAAAAAGAAAGAGCTTTTTTAAAAGCAAGTTTTAATGAACATAAAGAAAATTTAAGCGATGCTTTTTATGTGGCAAAAGATTTTTTAAAAGAAGTACCTTTACCTAAAAATGAGCGTTTTAATGTCTTGCGTGTGCTTGTTTTTATGGCTTTAATCGATGCAGATTTTAATGCTAAAAAGCGTGAAATTTTAGAGCAAATCGCTAAAGCCTTTGATATAGCAAAAAGCGAACTAGACGCTTTTATAGCAAGTCTTTCAAATTTAAAAAGTGCTAAAAAAGAATTAAGTCTTGATGAAGCTTTTGCTATTTTAGAACTTCCAAATAATGTAGATTTAAATGCAGTAAAAAAACAATACCGCAATTTAGCAAAAAAATATCATCCTGACATTTTAAACGCAAACAATGTCAGCGAAGAAGAACTTAAAATCGGTGTAGAGAAATTTCAAAAAATCAATGAAGCTTACGAAAAAGTTAAAAAACATTTAGAAAGGTAAAAATGAGAGCATTACTTAGTGTGAGTGATAAAGAAGGCATAGTAGAATTTGGCAAAGAGCTTGGAAATTTAGGCTTTGAGATTCTTTCAACAGGCGGGACTTTTAAGCTTTTAAAAGAAAATGGAATAAAAGTTATAGAAGTGAGTGATTTTACAAAAAGTCCTGAGCTTTTTGAAGGGCGTGTGAAGACTTTGCATCCTAAGATTCACGGTGGGATTTTGCATAAAAGAAGCGATGAAAATCATATCAAACAAGCAAAAGAAAATGAAATTTTAGGCATTGATCTAGTTTGTGTAAATTTATATCCTTTTAAAAAAACTACCATTATGAGCGATGATTTTGATGAAATTATAGAAAATATCGACATAGGCGGACCTGCGATGATAAGAAGTGCAGCAAAGAACTATAAAGATGTGATAGTGCTTTGCGATCCACTTGATTATGAAAAAGTGATTGAGACTTTAAAAAAAGGTCAAAATGATGAGAATTTTCGTTTAAATTTGATGATAAAAGCTTATGAGCATACAGCAAATTACGATGCTTATATTGCAAATTATATGAATGAACGCTTTAACGGAGGTTTTGGAGCGAGCAAATTTATAGTAGGACAAAAAGTATTTGATACAAAATATGGAGAAAATCCACATCAAAAAGGGGCTTTATACGAGTTTGATGTCTTTTTTAGCGCAAATTTCAAAGCCCTTAAAGGCGAAGCAAGTTTTAACAATCTAACCGATATTAACGCAGCTTTAAATTTGGCTAGTAGTTTCGATAAAGCTCCAGCTATTGCTATAGTAAAACATGGAAATCCTTGCGGTTTTGCTATAAAAGAAAATTTAGTACAAAGCTATATATATGCTTTAAAATGCGATAGCGTCAGTGCTTATGGAGGAGTGGTTGCAATCAATGGAACTCTTGATGAGGCTTTAGCAAATAAAATCAATGAAATTTATGTAGAAGTAATCATTGCAGCCAATGTAGATGAAAAAGCTTTAACTGTGTTTGAAGGTAAAAAACGCATTAAAATTTTCACTCAAGAAAGTCCGTTTTTAATCCGCAGTTTTGATAAATATGATTTTAAACATATTGATGGGGGTTTTGTATATCAAAACAGCGATGAAGTAGGCGAAGATGAGCTTAAAAATGCAAAGCTTATGAGTCAAAGAGAGGCAAGTAAGGAAGAATTAAAAGATCTTGAAATCGCTATGAAAATAGCAGCATTTACCAAATCAAACAATGTTGTTTATGTAAAAAATGGCGCTATGGTGGCTATAGGTATGGGTATGACAAGTAGAATCGATGCAGCAAAGGCAGCAATCGCTAAAGCTAAAGAAATGGGACTTGATTTGCAAGGTTGCGTTTTAGCAAGTGAAGCCTTTTTTCCTTTTAGAGATAGCATAGATGAAGCAAGTAAAGTAGGGGTTAAAGCTATAGTAGAACCAGGCGGAAGCATAAGAGATGATGAAGTGGTAAAGGCGGCTGATGAGTATGGTATGGCGCTTTATTTCACAGGCGTAAGACATTTTTTACATTAAGTTTAATGGAATGTTATGTTTTTTACACATAATTCAATAAAAATTAAATAAATTATGTGTAAAATATTTCCGAAAAATTTTATTTTTAGGAAACTATGATGTTTAAAACTATAGGATTTAAGGTTTCTGCTGCAATTTTTGTGGTGTTGCTTATAAGTTTTATTGTAATGCAAGTGATTTTAAATTTGGACTTTAAAAATACTGCCAATAAAATGAGCAGGGCAAATTTAGATACCGTAAGTACTTCTGTTTTTCAAACAATGAGAATGGCTATGAATTTAGGAGATCCTGAAAAAATTAAAGAAGCCATTGAAGATGCAAAAAGTATAGAGGGTATTAGTGATATTAAAATTTATCCTTCAAAAGATACTATAGATCTTTTTGAGATGAAAGCCCCTCAAATTTCAAATGATAAGCGTATTATAGAACAATTTTCAAATCCTAAAATTCAAGCTTTAGAAGAAAATGTAAATGGTGTTGTGCATTTAAGATTGATACGCCCTTTGATTGCAGATGAAAGTTGTGTTGCTTGTCATGCAAATGCTAATGTAGGGAGCGTGATAGGGGTTATGGATATATCGCATTCTTTAGAAGGTGTTCAAAAAGATATAAGTAAAACCAGTCAATCTTATATTATAATATTTACTATTGCTTTGATTTTTACCCTTTGTGTGGTTCTTTTAATGCTTAAAGTTGTTGTTGGAAAGCCTGTTTTAGAGCTTTTAAATCATGCTAAAGAATTAGCTCAAGGAAGTGGCAATTTAAAAGCTCGTATTTCAGTTAAAGGTCAAGATGAAATTGCTTTAGCTTGTGGATATATCAATCAATTTATCGAAAAAACTCACAAGGCAGTTAGCGGTGCAAGTCATAATTCAAAAAATGTAGAAAAACAAAGCAATCTTTTAAATTCAAATGCTATTTCTTTAAGTGATATCAGTTCACAAAGTCATAAACAAATAGATCAAAGTTTTAAACTTGGTGCAAATGTTGGCAATGAACTTGGAGAACTTGCTAGTTTGTCAAATAAGGCAAATAGTGCCAATGAAAAATCCTTTTTATTATTAGAGCAAATGCTTAAATCTTTGTTTAATGTTGCTAATAAAGTATCAACAGTATCTCAAAATGAAAATGAATTGGCTAAAAAAGTTGAAAACATGGTTAATCAAGCAGGTAATATACAAAAAGCAACTCAAATGATGGATGAGATTGCAGATAAAACCAATTTACTATCCCTAAATGCTGGCATAGAAGCAGCTAGGGCTGGTGCATTTGGACGAGGTTTTTCTGTAATTGCTGAGGATGTTAGGCAGTTGGCTCAGAACAGTGAAGAATTTTTGGGAAATGTAGCTCAAATTACAAAAGAGCTTTTGCAAAGTATTAATGAGGTTAGCGCAGAATTAAAGAAAAATGCTCAAAGTATACAAGCTTTAAATGATGACACCACTTTATTGGTTGATGATGCTAATGAGGTTAAATTATGCAACGAAGATGCTAGGGCTTTGGTAACTCAATGTACTGAAAAAATAAAAATTTCCCAAGAGAATATACAAAATTTACTTTCTCGTATGCAAAAAAATGTCGAAGTAAGTGAAAAGAATGAAGAAATTTCTAAAATTCTGCTTCAAGTTGCAGATGAGTTAAAAATAGTGTGTCATAATCTCGAAAGCGAACTTAACCAATTTCAAATTTAAAGGAATAAAATGAAAAAAACGCTTCAAATTGCTTTAGCTGCAACTTTTTTTGCGGGTTGTGCTAGTACTTTTGTTACTTCATCTGCTTCTAAAGGTAATAATGAACTTGTGCAGAACCAGCTTTTCAAAATAGAAAAAATTATAGTTAATGGTAAAACTTTTGATCCAAAAAACGCAGAGGAAAGTCCAAATATTAGTTTTGAAAATAATAAATTTTATGGTTATTCAGGATGTAATCGTTTTTTTGGTTCTTACCAAACTAAGGCAGATACTTTGCAAATCGAAGGTGATCGCGTAGCTTCAACTCAAATGCTTTGTCACCCAATGGATGTAATGGATTTTGAAAATTCTTTCCTTTCAAATTTCAAAGGAACTTTTAAAATTTCAAATGAAAATGGAAAACTTGTTTTAAGTAATGATGAAATGAAAATCTTTTTTAAATAATACACTAAAGCCTCGAAATATCGAGGCAATCTTCTTAAATTTGACAAAATTCCAAAAAATGATACAATTATAATTTTATTATCAAAAAAGGTAGTTAAATGATAAAATCAATTCCTGAATGGAGCGAGCAAGAATACCTCATGCTTTCTTTACCTCATGAAAAAAGCGATTGGAGTCCATATTTAGAGAAAATTTTGCAAAGTTATAAAGAATTTGTAAAAGTGGTAAGTGAATTTCAAAAAGTTTTACTTATAGCTCCTAAACAGAGTGATTTTGAAAATTTTAAAGATATAAAAAATGTAGAGTTTTTTAAATGTGATACCAATGATACTTGGATACGCGATTTTGGAGCTATAGATATAGTAGAAAATGGTCGTTTAAAGGCTCTTGATTTTACTTTTAATGCTTGGGGAAATAAATTTCAAAGTGAGCTTGATAATGCTGTAAATTCTAAGCTTTTTAAAGAAAAATTTAAAGAGGGGCTTAAAAAGGTGGATTTTGTTCTAGAAGGAGGAAGCATTGACTTTAATGGAGAGGGTGTGATGCTTACAAGCTCTCATTGTCTTTTAAATGAAAATAGAAATTCTCATCTAAACAAAACTCAAATTGATACAAAATTAAAAGAAATTTTTGGTTTAAAGCAAATTATTTGGTTAGAAAATGGTTTCATAAAAGGTGATGATACAGATCATCATATCGATACCTTAGCAAGATTTATAGATAAAAATACCATAGCACATTGTGTTTGTGAAGATGAAGAGGATGAGCATTATTTGCCTTTGCAAAAAATGAAAGAAGAGCTTAAAAAAACAGGCTTTGATTTAGTAGAACTTCCTATACCTAAGCCTTTATACTATAAAGGAAGAAGATTGGGGGCGACTTATGCGAATTTTGTTTTTGTAAATAATGCTTTAATTGTGCCTTTTTACAAGGATAAAAATGATGAAATCATAGCTAAAAGACTTTCTAAAGCTTTACCCAATTATAAAATTATAGGAGTAGATGCAAGAGTGTTTTTACGACAAAACGGTTCTTTGCATTGTTCTTGTCAAAATCGTTTCAAAGGTTTAAGATGAGTTTGCAAAAAAAAGCAACTCTTGTAGCAAGTTTATGTGCTATTGTTTTAGCCTTGGTTAAATTTATAGTAGGCTTAACAAGTGGTTCTGTTGCAGTGCTTTCAAGTGCGATTGATTCTTTAATGGATTTTGCTATTTCTGCTTTTAATTTTTTAGCTCTTAAAAAAAGCTCACAAAAGGCGAATGAAAATTATAATTTTGGTTTTTCTAAAATTGAAGCTTTAATGGGTTTGTTAGAAGGTGTTTTTATAGTTGGCGTGGGGATTTTTATTTTTTATGAGAGTATTTTAAAGATTTATTATAAAGAAGAAATTAAAGATTTAAATTCAAGCATCTATGTGATGATTTTTGCTTTAATTATGACTTTTTTTCTTGTACTTTTTTTAAATTATGTAGCTAAAAAAACCAAAAGTTTGATTATAGAAAGTGATGCTTTGCATTACAAAACAGATTGCTTAACCAATGCTTGTACTTTAGGAGCTTTGGTTTTGATTTATTTTACAAATTTACATATTATTGATGCTATTTTTGGGATAGTGATCAGTCTTTATACGGCATTTTCTGCTTTTAAAATCATTAAAAAAGCTTTAGCTTTTTTAATGGATGAGGCTTTACCTAAGAAACAAGTGGATAAAATTTGTACTTTGATTTCTAATAATCCTGAAATAATTTCCTATCATGAATTAAAGACGCGTAAAACTCCAAGTTGTAATTATTTAAGCGTGCATTTGGTTTTTTGCCCTATAATTTCGCTTTTAAATGCGCATAGAATTTCAGATGAAATAGAAGAAGGTGTGCGTAAGATGTTTGAAAATGAAAAATGGGATATACAAATTCATTTAGATCCTTATGATGATGCAGAACAAGAAAGGCAAAGACAATGAAAATCGCTTTAATACAACAAAAATTTCACTCAAACAAAGAACAAACTATAAAAAAAACTTGCGAATTTATAGAAGAAGCCTCTAAACAAGGAGCTGAGCTTATTTGTTTAGGAGAACTTCATCAAAGTGAGTATTTTTGTCAAAGTGAAAATGTGGATTTTTTTGACTATGCTAATGATTATGAAAAAGATGTGAAATTTTGGGCAAATATAGCTAAAAAAAATCAAATAGTGCTTATTACTTCATTGTTTGAAAAACGAAGTGCTGGACTTTATCATAATACTGCAGTGGTTTTTGAAAAAGATGGTTCTATAGCAGGCAAATATCGCAAAATGCACATACCTGATGATCCTTGTTTTTATGAAAAATTTTATTTTACTCCTGGAGATTTGGGTTTTGAACCTATAAATACAAGTTTAGGTAAGCTTGGAGTGCTTATTTGTTGGGATCAGTGGTATCCTGAAGCAGCAAGAATTATGGCTTTAAAAGGAGCTGAGATTCTTATTTATCCTACGGCAATTGGTTGGTTTGATAAGGATAAAGATGAAGAAAAACAAAGACAGCTCAATGCTTGGCTTGGCGTACAAAAAGGACATGCTATAGCTAATGGTTTATATGTAGTAGCTATCAATAGAGTAGGTTTTGAAAAAGATGTAAGCGGGGTAGAAGAGGGTATTAGATTTTGGGGAAATTCTTTTGTTTTTGGCCCTCAAGGTGAAGAGCTTTGTCTTTTAGATTCTCAAAACGAATGTGTAAAAATCATAGAAATAGATAAAAAAAGAAGTGAAAATGTGCGTCGTTGGTGGCCTTTTTTGCGAGATAGACGCATAGAATATTTTGCAGATTTAACTAAAAGATTTGTTGATTAAATCGATAAATCTTATTTGTTTTGTATATTTTCAAGATAGCTTTTTATTTGCTCTTTTTCTTGTTTGTTTAAATTTATAAAACTTATTTCTTTAAGTCTTGATAAAAGCAAATTATCTTCTAAAATTTCATTTTTTCCTATTTCTAAAGAAGTGATGACACTAGAACTTATGAGAAGTCTTTGGGTTGTATCTTTTCTTAAGCCCCATATATTATGTATAGCAATATTATTATCTGTAATTTGTCCTGCATAAAGCATAATATGTCCAGGTAAATAAAGTAAGCTAAGATAAGCCTTCCCAAAGCGGTTTAAAAAATCTTTTTTTTGAGAATTGCTAAGAGTGCTTATATCAAAATGATTAAAAGAATTTTTTTGTGCAGCTGAATTTCTTGGTAGATAAAGTCCAAAAGCTGAAAAGATATCACGAGTTAGTAAAGAACAATCTCTTTCAAAATTATAACCGCCCCAGCCATAAGGCAAATTTAAAACTTGTGAAAGTTGATTTTTTAAATTTTTATCATTGAATTGTAAAGGAAATTTAGATACATCTTTTTTAGAAATTTTATATTTTTTAGAACCTATTTTTCCATAAAAATAGTTTTTATCTTCTTTGTAGCAAGGATAAATAGCGCCAATTCTACTTTCAAAGAAAAATTTACCATCCTCGCTATAGATAGGAAATTTTTCTTTTAGTGGTGTGATAAAGTTGAGATTTTCATAGATTTTCGCTCTATCGTTTGAGAAAAATTCCAAATTTTTACTTTCAACAAATCCAAATCCAGCTTCACCTAAAACAAAAGCATAACGCTTATCTTTACTAAAATGTGAAATTAAGACAGGGGTTCCAGCATTTAAAATGCCATCGCTTGCATAGTCAAAAGGAATTCCTTCATTTTCAAAAAAAGGATTTTTTAAGATAGCTCTTTGGGTTGGAAGATTTTTAATGATTGTATTTTGGATAATTAAAGCTTTTTGATTAAGTTTACCGAATTCTTGGATATTTGCATTATTTATAGCGTTTTTAAACCATGAAAGTGGAATAATTTGTTTATTGAAAAAATAATAAGTATTTTTTGAATTTAAATATAAAGGAAAGGACCAAAAAATATTTTGTCCTTTGTAATTTTTAAACGAATCATGCCAAGGGTTAAAGAAATATTTTTTATATCGTTTTGCATCAAAATTAATATCGTAAGCAAATTGTGGCAAAATGCTTACATTTTGTTCGTATTCAAGTTTTGCATAATGTTGATTTTCATTTTTTTGTTCTAAATTTTCATGATGAAGTGAAGTTAAATTTTTTGTTGAACAAGCTGTTAAAAATAGCACTATAAAAGTAAAATATAAACAAGATTTCATAATCAACCTTTTAGAAAAAATAGTTATAATTAAAGCCAAGGAAATATAATGCTTGATAAACTAGAAAAAATTTTAGCTTATGATAATGTTTTTTTAAGTGGTGGTGCTGGAGTTGGTAAAAGCTTTTTGACAAATGAGCTTATCAAATCTTATAGAAAACAAAAAAAATTAGCCATAGCTCTTGGTTCTAGTGCTCTATCGGCGTTTAATATAGGCGGTGTTACTTTACACAGCTTTTTTTGTTTAGGGTATTGTGATGATATGATGAAATTAAGTGCATTGGATCGCAATCAAAAACAAAAAGAAAAATTAACAAAACTTAAAGAACTTTTAAAAACGATTGAGCTTATTATTATCGATGAAATTTCCATGGTTAGTGCAAGTGTTTTTGAAATGATAGGTTTTAGACTTAAAAATTCTCAATTTAATGGAAAAATTTTAGTTGTAGGAGATTTTTTTCAATTGCCTCCCGTAGTTAAAGAAAAAAAGGAAACTTTATTTAACCATTCTTATTATGCTTTTTCTTCATTTTTTTGGCAAGATTTAAATTTTAAGAATGTTAAACTTTCTCAACCTAAAAGAACGCAAAATATGGAATTTTATAACCATTTATCTTTGATTAGACAAGGTTTTTTAGATGAAAAAATTTTAAGCTTTTTTGAATCTTTGCGAATTGATTATAAAGAATTAGAAAATTTAGAAGATGATTATACTTTACTTTGTGGTATCAATAAAAAAGTAAACAATATTAATCAAGAAAAATTAAGCAAACTTGAGACCCCGCTTGTATGCTTTAAAGCTCAGGTTAAAAAAGAAGATAAGAGAATAAAAGATGAAGAGCTTGATTCTTGGATTAGAAGCTTAAATATATTGGAAGAATTAAATATTAAAATAGGCGCTCGTATTATTTTTTGTGTAAATAATTGGGATAAGAATTATTATAATGGAGAGCAAGGCATTATAGAAGATATTCTTTATGAAGAGGAGAAAATTTATATTAGCATTATTAAAAATAATGGGATGAAAATTTTACTTGAACCTTATACTTTTTTCATGGAAGAACTTGAGCAATCAGGTAAAGATTTTGTTGTTAATATTCTCGCAAGTGTTACACAGTTTCCTATTAAATTAGCTTATGCTATTACTATACACAAATCACAAGGTATGAGCATTGAAAAATTAGTGTGTGATATTGATCATATTTTTGAAAATGGACAGCTTTATGTCGCTCTTTCTCGCGCTACAAACCCAAATACTTTAAAAATTTATTCTACAAAAAAGATAAATTTTGGATTTTATTTTGCTAATATTTTAAAAATAGATTCTAATGTGATCGAATTTTATAAAAAACATAATTTTTTAGATCTTGAAATACAAGAACAAATCATTTAAAGGCATTAAATGAAAAAAATATTTTTAAGTGTTTTTTTGGTTTTGAGTTTAAATGCTCAAAATCTTGAAATAGATAACATAAGAACAGATTTGTATTCTAAAAGTGGGACAAATGTTCTTAAAAAAGTTGAAATTTCTTTGGAATTTGATGGGAATAATTTAAAAGAAAATGAAAATAAGTTAATTGATGCTGTAAATACAGTAATTTCAGGATTTTTTTACGAAGATATTTTTACAGAAATTGGAAAAAATAATTTTAAAAAGACTTTAGAAAAATTTTTAGATAAGAAATATAAGATTAAATTAGATGATATATATATCATATCTTTAAGCGGAGTGGAAAAATTTGATTTAGAGGAGTTTAAACGCTTTTTAGAAAGCACTGAGGCTAAAGAGAAGGGTATGGGCAGCGAGGTAAAAAAAGCACTTGAAAACTTAGAAGCTCCTAAAACTCAAGTTCCTAGTGTTGAAAAGATCTCAACTCCTAGTGTTCCAAATTTAGAAGTCAAACAAGTTGAACAGCTTTTCAAAGATTCAGATGAAGAAAATAAAAATGACAATGGAGAAATCAATATAGATAATTTAAATACACCTAAAATGACTCCAGATATAGAAGAAAAAATTAAAAGAGATTTAATCGCCAATCCTCCACAAATATTCAAAGAAAATAACGCAAGCAAGCCTTATCATTTACCACAAACAGGTTATGATATAAAGCTTGATGAAAATACAACGCAAAATTAGCGAACTATATCATAATTTTGCGGAATTTTTGCCTTAAAAACATCGGAATTAATTTTTGGATTTTTAATTTGATTGTTTAGATTGATTATAACATCATTTTCAAATTCATCTTTATAGGATATGCTTTGAATTTGCTCTTGATTGAGTTTAATTGTATAATTTATATTATCATATTTTGCTACAAGTTTATCTTTATCTATAAGACTTGCTTTTTTGAAAATTTCATTAAGATTTGGAATGTTATCAAGATGAGAGAAAATGACTTGCTCTAGATCGTGCTCTATTATGGTTACTTGATTTTTGTTAATATAAATCTCTTTTTTACTAGGAGTATCATAACTCCAATATGCTTGATCTTTACTCAGTATAAAATGTCCAGAATAAGAAAGTGTAGAGTTTTTGGATTTTACTATTTGGATAAAATCGCTTGAAAAGGTATTAAAATTAAGATCAAGGGCAAAAAGTTGTCCTATAAAAATAAAAAATATCAAGAATGTTTTTTTCATTTATTTTCCTTAAAAAAATTATATTTTTTATATCATTCTAGCTAATTTTAATTAAATAATCGTTATAATGATAGTTTGAAAAATTTATAAAGGTTTAAAAATGTTTTTAAATACCTTAAAAGCCGTTTTTGGAACAAAAAATGATCGTGAAGTTAAAAAATACTTCAAGCGTGTAGCACAAATCAATGCTTTAGAAGGCAAATATCAAAATTTAAGCGATGATGAATTAAAAGCCGAATTTGCAAAATTTAAAGAGCAAATTTTAAGTGGAGAAAAAAACGAAAATGATATCTTAAATGATGTTTTTGCTATAGTCAGAGAGACAGGTAAGAGAACTTTAAATATGCGTCATTTTGATGTGCAGTTAATCGGTGGTATGGTTTTGCACGATGGAAAAATCGCAGAAATGAAAACAGGAGAAGGTAAAACCCTTGTAGCGACCTTGCCTGTAGTTTTAAATGCCATGAGTGGCAAAGGCGTACATGTCGTTACAGTGAATGATTATCTAGCTAAAAGAGATGCTGAGCAAATGAGTGCGATTTATAATTTTTTAGGTTTTAGCGTAGGCGTGATTCTTTCTTCTCAAAATAGTGATTTAGAGCATAAAAAAGCTTATGATTGTGATATTACTTATGGAACCAATAATGAGTTTGGTTTTGATTATTTGCGTGATAATATGAAATTTTCAAAAGTTGAAAAAGTTCAAAGAGAGCATAATTTTGTTATTGTAGATGAAGTAGATAGTATTTTAATTGATGAGGCAAGAACTCCGCTTATCATCAGCGGCCCTACAAATCGCACTTTAGATGGTTATATTAAAGCCAATGAAGTAGCTAAGCAAATGCAAAAAGGCGAAGCAGTTTTACCTCCTGCAAAACCTGAGGGTGATTTTGTGGTAGATGAGAAAAATCGTAGTGTTTTGATTACCGAAGCAGGTATTGCTAAGGCTGAAAAACTTTTTGGTGTAGAAAATTTATACAGTCTTGATAATGCTATCTTAGCACATCAGCTTGATCAAGCTTTAAAGGCACATAATCTTTTTGAAAAAGATGTGCATTATGTTTTAAGAAATAATGAAGTTATCATCGTTGATGAATTTACAGGGCGTTTAAGTGAAGGACGTCGTTTTAGCGAAGGATTGCATCAAGCTTTAGAAGCCAAAGAAAATGTAAAAATTCAAGAAGAAAGCCAAACACTAGCAGATATTACTTTTCAAAATTATTTTAGAATGTACAATAAACTTGCAGGTATGACAGGAACTGCACAAACAGAAGCGACTGAATTTTCTCAAATTTATAGTTTAGATGTTATTTCTATACCGACAAATATTCCTATTAAAAGACAAGATAAAGATGATCTTATCTATAAAACTCAAAATGAAAAATTTAAAGCCGTAATTGAAGAGATTAAAAAAGCCAATGCTAAAGGTCAGCCTGTGCTCGTAGGAACCGCAAGTATAGAGCGCAGTGAAGTTTTTCACAATATGCTTGTAAAAGAGAAAATCCCTCATCATGTTTTAAATGCTAAAAATCACGAGCAAGAAGCTTTGATTATCCAAGATGCAGGTAAAAAAGGTGCCGTAACTATCGCTACAAATATGGCAGGTCGTGGTGTGGATATAAAAATCGATGATGAGATTAGGGCTTTGGGTGGGCTTTATATCATAGGTACAGAAAGACATGAAAGCCGCCGTATTGATAATCAACTTCGTGGTCGTGCAGGAAGGCAGGGCGATCCTGGAATAAGTCGTTTTTATCTAAGTTTAGAAGATAATCTTTTAAGAATTTTTGGCGGGGATCGTATTAAAAGCATTATGGATCGCTTAGGTATAGAAGAGGGCGAAAGCATAGAGTCAAGAATCGTTACAAGAGCGGTTGAAAATGCGCAAAAAAAAGTAGAAAGCTTACATTTTGAAAGCAGAAAGCATTTGTTGGAATACGATGATGTAGCAAATGAACAAAGAAAAACTATTTATCGTTATCGTAATGAGCTTTTAGATGAAAACTATGATATTAGAGCTAAAATTTCTCAAAATATCGCTGAATATAGCGCAAATGTAATGAATGATTATATGCTTGATGAAAGCGGTTCTAATGTAAATTTTGAAAATTTGAAAGCAAAAATTTTATATGAGTGTTCAACTCAGATTAGTGAAAAAGATTTTGAAAATTTAAGCGTCATTGAAATGCAAGATAAGCTAAGTCAAATTCTTGAAAATTCTTATAACGAAAAGATGTCAAGACTTGAGATTAAAGAATTGCGTAATATAGAGCGTATTTTATATTTGCAAGTTTTGGATAATGCTTGGAGAGAGCATTTGTATCAAATGGATATTTTAAAAACAGGAATAGGACTTCGCGGATACAATCAAAAAGATCCTCTTGTGGAATATAAGAAAGAAAGTTATAATCTTTTCTTGGAGCTAGTTAATCGTATTAAATTTGATAGTATTAAACTACTTTTTAGTGTGCAATTTAATCAAGAAGAGGTACAAAATTTAGAAAATAAAGCCAATGAAGAAAATGAAAAGCTACTTCAAAGCTCAGTAGAAATGGGCGCAAGCGAAGATAATCTTGGCGAAGTTGAGTTTAAAAAAGTTCCACGCAATGCTCCTTGTCCTTGCGGAAGTGGAAAAAAATTTAAAGAATGCCATGGAAAAAGTGGTCCTAAGCAAGGAATTTTAGCTTGAATAAAAGCGTTTTAAAATATTTACTTTTTAAATATTTAAGATTTGATAAAGAACAACCCTTTATCAATCTTTCTATGCTTTTGGCCTTTTTAGGAGTTTGTGTAGGACTTTGTGTTTTGCTTGTAGCTATGGCAATTATGAATGGTTTTGATAAAGAATTTGAAAAACGCTTTTTTGTGATGAATTATCCTATTACTATTTTGCCTAAATTTTACGCTCCTGTAAATGATGAATTTATAGATGAGTTAAGAAAAACATTTCCAAATTTGTTATTTAGCCCTTATATAAGCACTCAAGTTGTTGTAAAGGGAGATAATCGTTTTGAAGGTGGTGTGCTTTTTGGCGTTAATTTTAATGATGAAAAAAAAATAAACGAAGTGGTTGCTAAAGCTTTAAAGGATGAGAATTTAAGTGGTTTTGATATACTTGTAGGATCAGCACTTATTGATGAATTTGGTTTGCATAAAAATGACAAACTTGCACTTATTTTTTCAAATCTTAATCCTAGTGGATTTTCTTTAGTACCGCAAACTAAACGTTTTGATGTTAAAGCGCGTTTTACTTCAGGGCTTGCATTTTATGATAAAGCTTATATGTACACAGATGTTGATGCATTGAAGAAAGTACTTGGAATGCCTAAAAATCCAAATTATGATGGAGTTCATGTATATAGTGATAATGCTTTTAAAGATGTTGAAAAAATTAAATCTTATTTAAAAGATGATTATGCTGTGGTAGGTTGGTGGGAACAAAATAAAAATTTCTTTTCAGCCTTAGAACTTGAAAAAAGAGCGCTTTTTATAGTGTTGATGCTTATTATTTTGGTTGCAAGTTTAAATATAGTAAGTTCTTTATTGATGATAGTAATGAATCGTCGCAGTGAAATAGCACTTTTACTTGCTCTAGGTGCAAGCAAAAATGAGGTAAAAAAGAGTTTTTTTGCCTTAGGCATGCTTATTGGTGGTGGCGGTATGATAGTGGGTGTGGTGCTTGCATTTTTTGCTTTATGGCTTTTAGGAAATTTTGATATTGTAACTTTACCTGCTGATGTTTATGGAACTAGTAAATTACCACTTGATTTGTCTTTAATGGATTTTTCTTTAACCATTGCGGGTGCTTTAATAATCATAGCTTTATCATCTTTTTATCCTGCAAAAAAAGCAACTCAAATTAATATTTTAGATACTTTAAGAAATGAATAAATTGTAATTTTGGAGATTTTTATTGTCTTTGTTTATCCAAAAAAATAAGAATTTTAAACCTTTAAAACCTCTATCAAAGTCAAAAATAATCACTAATTTAATTCTTTTGATTTTATTTTTAATATTGTTTTGTTATTGTAGTTTTAGTATAAGTGCTTATCATTTTGATTTTAGTGCAATTGCGACCTATAAAGAAAAATTTCTTCAAGGTTTTTTAAATACTTTAATAATCAGTTTTTTTTCTTTATTACTGAGTATAATTTTGGGTGGAGTTTTTTGTGCTTTTTCTTTAAGTTCAATTGTTTTTTTAAGATTTTTATCTATATTTTACATAGAGCTTATCAGAGGAACCCCTTTACTAGTGCAGGTATTATTGATATATTATATCGTTGCAAATAATTTAGGACTTGATAATCGATATGTGGCTGGAGTTATTATTTTATCATGTTTTTCTGCTGCTTACTTAGCTGAAATATTTAGAGCTGGAATTTTAAGTATTTCTATATCTCAGCTTGAGAGCGCTAGGGCTTTAGGGTTAAAAGAGATGCAGGTTTTTGCGTATGTAATTTTTCCCCAAGCTTTAAAAAATATTTTAGCACCTCTGAGTGGACAATTTGCAAATTTAATTAAAGATAGTTCATTATTAAGCGTTATTGCTGTAAATGAATTAACCCAAAGTGCACAAGAGATAAATTCTTATACTTTTGCTACTCTTGAAGCTTATGTAATTTTGGCTATTACATATCTTGTTTTGACTTTACCTATAAATATATTTTCTCGTTATTTGGAGAGAAAATGCCAAAAATGATTTAAAAAAGCTTGACAAATAGAGCTAATTTTGGCATAATCACATTTTTATTTCAGAAAATGTCTCGTTAGCTCAGCCGGTAGAGCATCTCCCTTTTAAGGAGGGGGCCGTTGGTTCGAATCCAACACGGGACACCATTATAAAGGTCGCTTAGCTCAGTTGGTAGAGCGCCACCCTTACAAGGTGGATGTCATAAGTTCGAGTCTTATAGTGACCACCATTTTATAAAATCATAAATAGGTTTTATAATCTCTACTTCTTTACTTTGGATGCAGCGGTAGTTCAGCTGGTTAGAATGCCGCCCTGTCACGGCGGAGGTCGCGGGTTCGAGCCCCGTCCGCTGCGCCATCTTG
>NZ_MKAH01000018.1:0-1795 GCF_001764255.1 Campylobacter sp. BCW_4341
TTTAGATGATATGGTAAAACACAAACAAAGTGATGAAGTTTTTAAAGTGTTTTATAAAAAAGATGATAATAGAGTTAGTAATATGCAAGCTTTAAATCGTTTTGATAAACTTAAAGGTGCAATGACAAAAATAATTTTAGATAGTGGTTTTAAACCTGATAAATAAAAAGGATTAATATGTGTAAAGATCAAGAATATATAGAGCAAAGAAAGGTTTTATGGGAAAAAAGTTTTGAAGCCTTTAAAGATGATAAAGTGTATCAAAAAGAACAGCTTGAACTTGCAGAAGCAGGAATTAATGATGGCTTAGAGGAGGATTAATTATATAATTAGCCATATATTTATATTAGTTTTTTTAAAAAACCGTTTTTACTATTCTTTAATCTTTTATATTGTATTTTGATTGTCTTATTTATGTAATTTTATATATAAAAAATTTACAACAAAACCCTTTATGGTATAATAAAAATAAAAATTATATAAGAAAGGATATAAATGGCTATAAAAATTGAAATTAGCGGATTTGATAAGGATTTTTTACCTGTTTTTGAGAGTTTAGCTAAAAGCCTAAAAGCTACTTATTGTTTGTTAGAATGTGATACTCCAGAAGAGAAAAAACAAAGTTCTATGAAAAAGGCTTTAGAAGAAATGAAAAATGGAGAGCATGAAACTTTTAAAAACTTTGATGAGTATAAAAAGGCTATGCGTGAAATATGAAATTAGAGTTTTAAAAGAATACAAGAAAAACTATAAGAAGCTAACGCTAAAAGAAAAAGACTTAGTAGATGAAATAGTCTATCGCTTATCTAACAATGAAACTCTTGAAAGAAAATACAAAGATCATAAACTAAAAGGTGAATTTAAAGAGCTTAGAGAGTGTCATGTAAAACCTGATTTGCTCTTAATTTATCAAAAACAAGATGATAAACTTATTTTAACATGTATTAATATAGGTTCTCATAGCGAGTTGTTTTAATAATTGAAGTTAAATTAATCAAGTTTATAAAAATCCATAACTACATATTAAGTCATTTATATCATAATAGAAAGAAAAAAGAAAAACACTATGAAAAAATTATCCCAAGAAGAAATACAAAAAGCTATGAGAGAATGTGTAGTAAGTTCTTATACTTATGATCCAGTTAATCCTAATGGTTATTTCTCAAGATTTATTCGATGTTTTAAATGAAGATTTTACCAAAGAATATGAATTCATAGATAGTCCTACTTTAGATGATATGGTAAAACACAAACAAAGTGATGAAGTTTTTAAAGTGTTTTATAAAAAAGATGATAATAGAGTTAGTAATATGCAAGCTTTAAATCGTTTTGATAAACTTAAAGGTGCAATGACAAAAATAATTTTAGATAGTGGTTTTAAACCTGATAAATAAAAAGGATTAATATGTGTAAAGATCAAGAATATATAGAGCAAAGAAAGGTTTTATGGGAAAAAAGTTTTGAAGCCTTTAAAGATGATAAAGTGTATCAAAAAGAACAGCTTGAACTTGCAGAAGCAGGAATTAATGATGGCTTAGAGGAGGATTAATTATATAATTAGCCATATATTTATATTAGTTTTTTTAAAAAACCGTTTTTACTATTCTTTAATCTTTTATATTGTATTTTGATTGTCTTATTTATGTAATTTTATATATAAAAAATTTACAACAAAACCCTTTATGGTATAATAAAAATAAAAATTATATAAGAAAGGATATAAATGGCTATAAAAATTGAAATTAGCGGATTTGATAAGGATTTTTTACCTGTTTTTGAGAGTTTAGCTAAAAGC
>NZ_MKAH01000019.1:0-83829 GCF_001764255.1 Campylobacter sp. BCW_4341
TTTTTACTCTTACATAAATTCTGCCAATTTGAAACACTTTTGATTTCAAGACATTGTTTTAAATTTTAAATGGAGTAAAAATAAATGGAAAGAATATTGTTTTTAAAAGGTTCAGCTTTAGGTTCTGTGGTGGCTTTTTTTAAGTTCAAATTTAAGTGCTGCTATGCTTAAGGATAAGGATTTTCTAGGTTTTAAAGTTGTTGATGCAAGCACACAAGATAAAGTTATAGCACCACAAGGTTATGAAGCAAGGGTTTTAATTTCTTGAGATGATCCACTTTTTAGCAAAGCAAAACCTTATGATAAAAATAAAATCATCGATATGAATGCGGTTAAAAATGCTCATTTGGTTTTTTGGAGATAATGATGATGGTATGAATTTTTTCCACTTTCAAAAAACAGAGGAATTTTAGCCGTTAATAATGAATATATAAATCCTGAAATCATATTTAATCATCATGGTAAAAATTAAGCAAAGAAGATATTTTTTTATATGAGCAAGCTAGTGTGGGTGTGAGTATCTTAGAAATCGAAAAAAAGATGATGATTGGACTGTTTTTAGACTCTAAGTATAACCACAGAATCGATGTAAACACTAAAATGCAAGTAAGTGAGCAGCTAAAAAAGAAGTTTTAAAAAATGAAAAATTTATTCATGGAACTTTTGCAAATTATGCAAATGGACAAATACCTTAGGGAGCTTATATCACCTGTGAAGAAAATTTTGACGATTTTTTGGAAGTTCAGATGAAAATCTAGAATTTAATGATGCCTTTAAGCGCTATGGATTTAACAAAACTAGTCTTTATGGATGGGAAAAATTTGATGAAAGATTCGATTGAGCTAAAAATATCGATGAAGCCAATCGTTTTGGTTGGATAGTGGAAATCAATCCTTTTGATGCAAAAAGCACACCTGTTAAAAGAACTTCTTTAGGGCGTTTTAAACATGAAAATGCAGAAATTATCGTAGAAAAAGATGGTTCTGTTATAGTTTATATGGGTGATGATGAGATGAATGAATTTATTTATAAATTTGTTAGCAAACATAAATACAAAAAAGGTGCTGATACAAGTAAAATTTTAGATGAAGGCACTTTGTATGTAGGACAGTTTAACGGCAATGTGGGAGATTTTAAAGGACAGAGAAAATGGATAGCCTTAGAATATGGCAAAAACGACCTAGATGAAAAAAATGGTTTTAAGTCTCAAGCTCAAGTACTCATCAATACGCGTCTTGCCGCAAGCATTGTAGGTGCAACTCCCATGGATAGATGTGAATGGATAGCAAGCCATAGACAAAGTGGTTCTAAAGAGGTATTTGCAACACTAACGAACAACAAAAATCGCCAAAAACCTAATGCAGCAAATCCAAGAACTAAAAATGTTTATGGACAAATTTTAAAATGGATGCCAAGAAATTCTCATAAAGACGATGATTTTACTTGGGAAATTTTTGCTCTTGCTGGAAATCCTGATAACCAACAAGGCTTATATAAAGGCTCAAATAATATTACAAGTGAAAATAAATTTAATTCTCCTGATGGACTTAAATTTGATAGAGATGGAAGACTTTGGATACAAATAGATGGATCTTATTCTAATAAAGATGAATACGAAGGCATGGGAAATCAGACGCTTTTTAACAGGACCTATTGCTTGTGAATTAACAGGGATTGCTTTTAGTGAGGATTATACTACAATGTTTGTAGGCATACAACATCCAGGAGAAGGTTTAAAAGGTAGTACTTTTCCTTATGGAAAAACGCCAAGATCGAGTGTAATGATGATAAGAAAACTTGATGGTGGAGTGATAGGAAGCTAAATAAAAATAAAGTTGCTTTTAGCAACTTTATAAAATCTTAATGCAAGCTTTCTATATAAGCCATAGCACTTAATGCAGCTACAGCTCCATCACCTGCAGCACAAATCACTTGCTTAGGTGCATCTTTTCTAAGATCTCCTGCGGCAAAAAGTCCAGCAACACTAGTTTGCATTTTAAGATCAACACTTACTTGCCCACCTTCTTCCATATTGCATAAAAACTTACCATCGTCTTGTTTTAAAATTTCATTTCTTACATTAAGACCAACAAAAGTAAAAATTCCTGGAACATTTAAATCTCTAATACTACCATCTTTTAATTTTACTTTTATACCAGTAACACCCATTTTATCACCATATACTTCATC
Source organism: Campylobacter sp. BCW_4341 (assembly GCF_001764255.1). Taxonomy (NCBI): domain Bacteria; kingdom Pseudomonadati; phylum Campylobacterota; class Epsilonproteobacteria; order Campylobacterales; family Campylobacteraceae; genus Campylobacter; species Campylobacter sp. BCW_4341. The sequence goes on from NZ_MKAH01000019.1 coordinate 2,191, forward strand.
TACACTTGCACTAGTAATGAGTTCTATTTTTTCATTTTTCTTAACTTTTTCTACTGTAGATGGAGCTGCTCTAAACTCATCTCTGCGGTGGATAAGATAAACCTTAGAACAAATATTTGCTAGATACAAAGCTTCTTCTAAAGCCGTATCTCCACCACCTAAAACTGCAACTTCTTTATTTTTATAAAAAAATCCATCACAAGTTGCACAAGTGCTTACACCTTTTCCAAAAAATTCATCTTCGCCTTTAAAACCTGCTCTTTTTGGAGCTGAACCTGTACAAACTATCACAGCTTTAGTAAGTTCTGTTTTACCACCTTCTAATTTGATGGTAAAACTTCCATCACTATTTTTTAAAATTTGTTCTACTCCAACCATTTCATGTTTTAAACCAAAGCGCATACATTGTTCATTCCAAGGAGCCATAAAAGAAATTCCATCCATAACTTGGGCTACACCTGGATAATTTTCTATTTCAGAACTTGAGGTAATTTGTCCGCCAGGCATACCTTTTTCAAACATTACTACATTCTTAAGACCACCTCTAGTTGCATAAAGTCCGGCACTAAGTCCAGCAGGACCTCCACCTATGATTGCTACATCTAACATTTACATTTCCTTTATATTGAATTTTATTATTAATAATGATATAAAAATTATTCTTAATAGTAGTTAATAAAAATTATTATTTAGTATAAATTTGAAATTTTTAAGAAGAAGGCTAGTTATACTAGCCTTTAGTTTATAGTAAAGAGTTTAGTTTATCACTAATTGCTTGTTTAGATTGTGCACCAACGAGTTGATCTACAACTTCACCATTTTTAAAGAAAATAAGCGTAGGAATAGAGCGAACACCAAATTCAGCTGCTAAATCACCTTGTTCATCTGTGTTTACTTTGCAAATTTTAGCTTTACCATCAAAGTCATTTGCAAGTTCATCAATAACTGGAGCAAGCATTCTACAAGGTCCGCACCATGGAGCCCAAAAATCAACTAAAGCTACACCTTCTTTTGCTTGAGCAAAATTATCACTTGTTAATTCAATATATTTTCCCATAATTTTTCCTTTCTTTAATTTTTGTCTAATTGTATTTTATTTTTTTAAATATCAGCTTAAAAACTTATATTTTCGCAAAATTGTATCATATCATTTTTAATGCAAATCAGATCAATCTGAAAATCCGATGAAATTCCATTTTTAAGATGATAAAATTCTATAGTTTTTAAAATTTTTTCAAGTTTTTTTCTATCCAAACGCTCGGAAACTTCATAATTATTTTGAGTAAATTTAACCTCTATAAAATGTAAAATTTCATCTTTTTGGGCTATTATATCAATTTCCCCAAATTTAGAATGGAAATTTCTTTTTAAAATTTCAAAGCCTTGTTTTTTTAAAAATTTACAAGCCTTATCTTCACCTAAAATTCCATCTAAATAAGCTTTTACACCCATTATTCTATACGCATCATAAAAGGCTTGGTTTTTATAAAATCTTGTTTGCGTAAAATTTCAAGCAAATTTTGTATGCTTTTTTCATAAGTTAAATGCGTAGTAAAAAATAAAGTACTGTAATTTTCATCATTTTTTTTAGGTTTTTGTAAAAAACTATCGATAGAAATATTATTTTCACTCATCAATTGTGTGATTTTAGATAAAATCCCTATTTTATCTTCAACTTTCACCCTTAAATAATATTTTGTATAAATTTCATCTTTGCTTAAAAGCTCGTATTCTAAAGTATTCACAAAACCAAGCATTGGTGCTTTTACCTGATCTCTTGCTATATCCATAAGATCTGAAATCACAGCACTTGCAGTAGCCTCTCCTCCTGCTCCTGCCCCATAATACAAACTTTCACCCAATAAATCTCCATTAATACTTATAGCATTCATCACTCCATCGACTTTTGCAAGCATTTTTTCTTTATCTATCATAGTAGGATGCACTCTTAATTCTACTTTATCTTCACGCACCTTGGCTATACCTAAAAGTTTTATGGTAAATTCAAACTCATTAGCAAAATACATGTCTTCAGGCGCAATTTCGCTAATACCCTCGATCAAAATATCTTCAGGTTTAGCTTTAAGATTATAAGCGATACTTGATAAAACAAGCAGTTTATGAGCTGCATCTTGTCCTTCTATGTCAAAAGTTGGATCAGCTTCTGCATAGCCTAAATTTTGAGCTATTTGTAAGGCTTGTTTAAAACTCATATTTTTTTGACTCATAGAACTTAAAATATAATTACTTGTACCATTTAAAATCCCTTTTATAGCCAAAATATTATTTGCACTTAAACCTTCTTTTAAAACCTTTATAATAGGAATTCCTCCAGCCACACTTGCTTCATAACCAAAGGCTAAATTTTTAGCCAAATTTTCAAGTTCATAACGATGATAAGCAAGCATAGCTTTATTTGCAGTAACAACGGCTTTTTTCTTTTTTAAAATTTCACTCACTATTTTAAAAGCTTCATCCACTCCACCCATTAACTCCACAAAAACATCTACATCAGCATTTAAAATTTCTTCAACGCTATGAGTAATTGGAATTAAAGCGTTTTTTTTAGGACTTCTAGCAAGAGCGATCACAGGAGTTATGCTTTGCCCACATCTCGCACGAATAAGTTTATTGTTTTCTAAAAGAAATTTAACCACTGCACTTCCAACAGTGCCATAACCAAGAATTGCTACTTTCATAACTTACTCTTTTAAATATTTTTTGATATTGCGTGCAGCTTGGCGTATGCGATTTTCATTTTCAATTAAAGCAATTCTTACATACTCATCACCTGCTTCGCTAAAACCTACCCCAGGACTTACTGCAACACTAGCACGCTGTAAAAGTTGCTTTGAAAATTCTAAACTTTTTAAATGTCTTTTGCTTTCAGGGAGTTTTGCCCAAACAAACATACTTGCTCTTGGTTTTTGAAGTTTCCAGCCTGCATTTTCAAAAGCTTCAAGTAAAATGTGCATTCTTTTATCATAAGTTGCACGGATTTCATCCACGCAAGTTTGATCTCCATCTAAAGCTATGGTAGCTGCTACTTGAATAGGTGTATACATACCATAATCAAACCAAGATTTTATTTTTTTAAGCGCGCTGACTAAGCGTTTATTTCCCGCTACAAAACCCACACGCCAGCCTGCCATATTATAAGATTTTGAAAGAGTGTAAGTTTCTACCGCTACATCTTTTGCACCTTCAATTTGCAAAATAGAAGGAGTTTTATAGTCATCATAAGTTAAATCTGCATAAGCAATATCTGAAATAATATAAAATCTTTCTTTTTTTGCCATTGTTATTAATCTTTCATAAAAACTTTTCTCACAAGTTACTGTTGTTGGATTATGCGGGAAATTAACAACGACATATTTTGGACGCGGGATGCTTTCATTTAAAGTTTTATGTAAATTTTCAAAAAATTGATTTTCATCAAGCTCAAATTTTTCATTATAAGCTAAAGGCATTTTTGCTACATTGCCTCCTGCTATAATAAAAGCTTGAGTATGTATAGGATAAGCAGGAGTTGGCACAATAGCAACATCTCCAGGATTTATAATCGCTCTTGCAAGATTTACAAAACCCTCTTTTGAACCCATGGTAGCTACAACTTCATTTTCAGGATCTAAATTGACATTATATTTTCTTTTATACCAATTACAAATTGCTAAGCGAAGTTTATAAATCCCCATGGATGTAGAATATCCCGAGGTTTTATCTTTGTTAGCGCTTTCACAAAGTTTATCTATAATGTGTTGTGGAGTTTTACCATCGGGATTTCCCATTGAAAAGTCGATGATATCCTCTCCAGCACGTCTTGCTGCCATTTTTATCGCATTTACTTCTGCGAAAACATAATTTGGAAGTCTTTCTATGGTATTAAAACGGATTTCATCAAACATTTCTTAATCCTTTATTTTTTAAGTGTGATTTTTAAACCCCTGCGTATATTATCTAAACTATACATATCGCTTACAATAGCATATATAGCACCATTTGGAATAAGTTCTGAAAAATGATTATTTTTATTTTCGCTTTTTACTGCTTTAATTAGATTTAGATTTTTATCTAAAAAGAAGATTTTAGGAAACCAATTGTCTAAATCATTTGCATCAATAATCAAATTTGTAGCATTTTTTAAATCAAGCACATAGTCTTTAAGGGGTTTTTCTAATGATTTTGGAGTATTTAAATTAACATTTGTATTGGTTTTTAATACAGCATTGGAAAAATTTAAATCATATTCATAGTCATATGCCCCAATACGTTTAATATTATTTATATAGACAGAATTTTCTTTTAAGAGATTGTAAAGCGTTCCAGGATCTAAAACATATTGGGATTCTACTTGTATGGTATAGTCAATATTTCCTTCTCTTAAAATCAAATCTGTAGGGATAAAATATATATATCCAGCATCTGTTAAAACATCGGATAAAATTTTAAAAAACATAACTTCATCAGCTTTTGCTTTAAAATTTAGTCTTAGACTTTGAGGATTTGATAGTGTTAAGGCAATTAAAGAATTGGTTTTTAATATTTGAGATATTTTTGCAATATCACAATTTCCATTATTATCTATGTAAGAATTATTTGAAAATAATAATTCTAGTTGAGAATTTTTACTAGGATTGTTTACTAAATTTTTTGCCAAATCAAGACTTGAGATTGCAAAAGATATATTAACATAAAGAGTAAGAATAATAATTTTTTTTACCATTCTTTACCTTTATTTAATTTTGCAAATTCAGCAGCTGAAATACTTGTAATTTTTCCATCTTTAATCAAGAAACGTTTTGAAATTCCTGCAGGAAATTTTTGTTCTTTATTTTCTTGATCAAACATTGTTAAAGCTGCAGCTCCTGTTAAAATTAACTGATCTTTATCTAAAGAAATATTAAAATCTTTTTCTTTAACAAAGCTTGTTTTTTTAAGGCTTTTTAAATCTATCAAACCTATCCAAATCTTGGTAGAGGTTTTAAAATGTGCTTCTTTTAAAGAATCAGTTTTTGGTGTATTTATGTCTTCTTGGATTTGGGTATTTTTTTCTTCATCGAGTAAGGTTGTGTTATTTTCACTGATATTATTTTCTATGCTTATGTTTTTATCATTTTCTTGTAACGAGATGTTTTGGCTTGGTAAAACGCTCTCTGTTTGATTTGTTTCTTGTGCTTTATTGTTGTCTATAACAACAACATTATTTCCACCTAAAGATTTTAAATTTTCTTGTGCTTGTCCTATGATATCTATAACTGTTGTGCTAGTATTATTTTGTTCATCTTTGAAAAAAGTTTTAAGTGTATCAAAATAATAAATTCCACTTCCTATAATCACTAAAACAATAAGAACAATCAAAAAAGGCCAAGCATTAGAGGATTTTTGACTATAAGCATCTAGTTTTGGGGTTATCATTTTTGATTTTGTTTGTGGAGTAGGATTGTTTTCGTTAAGATAAGCTTCATACTCTTCATTAAAATCACTAAAGTCGAGTTCGTATTCTCTGCTTAAAATTTTAACAAAACCTTTAACATTAAAACGACTTAAAACAGCAAAATTCTTTTCTGCTAAAGCTTCAAGAAAATCAAGTTCAATTTGCGTTTTTGCTGCAACTTCTTTTAAATTTAATTCTTGTATTTTTTTCCAATTAAGCATTTAACATCCTATCACAAAGTATTGCAAAAGCAGCGCTGACATTAAGACTATCAAAATTATTTTTCATCGCAATGCCCACACATTCATCGCATTTTTTTACAATTTTAGAGCTTAAACCAAAACCCTCACTACCCAAAACTAAAACTTTTTTACCATTGCTTATTTTTACACTGTGAATTTCTTTTCCCGAGCCATCGCTCGCATAAAAATAAAAACCCACTTGTTTTAGTTCATTTATTACACTTAAAGCATCGTTGCTTATCACAATAGGTAAATCAAGAGCCGCTCCGCTGCTTGTGCGAATTACTCCTTCCATGGCTAATTTTTCACCAATAAAAATTAAAGCCCCAACCCCTAAAGCATAAGCTGTACGCGTGATAGCCCCTATATTTCCTACATCGCTAATTCCATAAAGCATAACAATAAAATCATTTTTTTTAATCTCATTTAAATTCGCAAAAGAACTTTCTTTAATATCTAGCAAAAAACCTTGATGATTTCCACCTTTCGCATAAGCTTGAGCAGTTTTAAAATCAAGTTTTTTGATTTTAAAACCTGATTTTGCGATTTTGGAAAAAGTAGTTTTATCACATTCTTTTGCTAAATAAAGCTCATTGATATAGTCTTTATGATATTCTAAAATATAAAAAAATATTTGCTTCCCATAAACTATCATATTAAAATTTTACCTAATCTTGACTTAAAAGCAGTTTTTGATAAATTTCTTTTGCATTTTTTCCATTGAACTTTGATAATAATTTTGCTTTTGCTTTTAAAGGCAGCTCTAAATCCATAATATCTTTTTCACAAAGAGTATTTTGCAAAAAATTTTGTTCTTTTGATTGCAGTACTACAACCCATTCGCCGTTTAAATTAGACTTTTTTAAAATTTCAAAAAGCTCTTTGGCATTGCCTTTAAATTTATTTTCAAATTTTTTACTGATTTCTTTAATCAAAAAAATTTCTCTTTGGCTGTCTAGAATCATAATTTGTTCTATCAAAGATAAAATACGCTTGGGGGATTCGTAAATAATACTTGGATAAGGAAAGTTTAAAATTTTTTCTATATCTTTTTGTCTTTCTTTGCCTTTATTTGCTAAAAAACCAATAAAGATAAATTCTTTTTGACAAAATGCTGAGCTTGCAAGAGCAACTAAGGCTGCATTTGCACCTGGTAAAATTTCATAGGTGATATTATTTTCTTGTGCAAATTCTACCAAAGCCTTTCCAGGGTCGCTAATCCCTGGCATTCCTGCATCGCTTAAATAAGCTACATTTTTTTCAAATATCTTTAAATCAATACTTGCTAAAACTTCTTTTTCATTATGGGAGTGTAAGGCTATAAATTTAGAAATATGTATATCAGTGTGAAATTTGGTATTTAATAACGAAATCAAAGACTTACTTACTCTTGTATCTTCGCAAAACACAAGATCGCAAGTCTTTAAAAGTTCTAAGGCTCTAAAAGAAATATCGCTTAAATTTCCTATGGGAGTAGGAATAAAATAAAGCATAATTATTGCATTGCGTATTTTTTCTTAAATTTCTCTACACGACCTGCAGCATCTACAATTTTTTCACTACCTGTAAAAAAAGGATGGCAATTTGAACAAATATCTACTCTTAATTCTGCTTTGTTTGACTTTGTTGTAAAAGTATTTCCACAAGCACAACTTACTTTGCATTCTATATATTCTGGGTGAATTTCTTTTTTCATTAGTTTTCCTTAAAAATTAAAACAATAAGCCGTGATTATAAATTATTTAACATAAAAAAGAGATTAATTTAAGAAAAGTTAAAGCAAAATTTTTGAAGCTATAGCTATAATAGCTGTTTGACTTTTTAGAATATTAGAGCTTTTAAGAGAGATTTTCCGGTTAAACAATAATCTCTCATCATTGTTAAATCCACCTTCAGGACCTATAAAATATAATTCTTTTTCATCGAAATGACTTTGTTGTTCTCCTTGAAAATCAACCATAATTGCATTTGGAAATTTTTGAACAAATTCTTGAGTGCTTTGGTGGATAATTAAATCCATTTTAGTATTTCTACCGCATTGTTCACAAGAAGAAATAATGATTTTTTCAAATCTTTCTAAATCGATTTTAAAATTTCTTTGTGAAAAATTTGTAAAAACCAAATGTAACTTTTTTACTCCAAGTTCATTTAAGAAAGGTAGAGTTTTTTCTAAAATTTTAATATCTATAATGGCTAAGGCTAAGTTTAATTCACTTTGTTTTATATTTTGTGATTTTTTGTTTAAAAATTTTAAAGTGCAAGAATTTCTTGTTAAATTTGTGATTGTATAGTTGTAAAGAAAATTATCTTGTAAATTTCTAAGATTTAGCTCCGAATTTTCCTTTACTCTTCTTACTTTTAAATGGTTAAAGTTTTCACCTTGAAGTTGTATAAACTCTTCTCCAGCTTGCTTGTTATACAAAAATTGCATTTTATAGATATCTTTCTATTAAAAAAGGCAAAAACAATAAAAAAATTTCAAAAGGTAAAATCAAACAACTAATCCATCTAAAAGTGGCATATTTTCTAAATCTTCTTGCTTTTTTAAAACAAACAAAGTGAAAAATTGCTAAGGCAAAAATTAAGATCCAAGAAAAAATCATTACCCAGATATTGACATTCATTTGAAATTGTTTCATTGCTGATAACAAACAACCTGTAAAAATAATCAAAGCTAAAAATAAATAATAAATTGGTAAAAATAATCGTATTCTGCGAATAAAAATGAATTCGGTTTTAAAATTTCCTTGTGTTAGTATAAGATAAAAAAGCATTAAAAAACCGCTCGCATAAAGACTATAAAGATGTAAAGCTAAAAAGAATTCGTAACTTTGATCCATTATTTTCCTTTGTTTATAAAATCAGCTAAATTTTGAATTTGTTCATCACTTAAAAAACTATGGTTTTTATCTTTTATCGTTTTTATTTTTTGTATAAAAATTTTATTGCTCAAGGTTTTAATGGCCGTGCTGTTTTTAGGTTTTAATTCCCCTTTTTCTCCATGACAAGTGGCGCATTTTTGTTTATATAAAGAGTTGATAATACTAGGATTGACTTCATGTTCATCATTTGAACTTTGTGCTTCATCATCTACAGGTAAAGGCAGGTTGGAGTCACTTAATTCTGTTTTTTCATCGTTTTGTTCTATTTGGACTACTTCTTGATCTGTATTTTGAGTCTTGGAAATATTTTTTTCATCATTAGAACAGGCAGATAAAACTAATAAAAAAAAACTTAAGGCAATTAAAATTTTAGCTTTTTGCATTAAATCTCCTTTGGATTTATAAAAATTTCTTCATTTTTTAATTTGTTATAAAAATCTATATCATTCCATTCTACTTTAATGCCATTGGAAAATTCTATGTCTTGAAGTGAAATTTTTGGCATTAGCTCACTATAGGCATCTTCTCTAAAACCTTGTGCATAGCCTGTTCTTGTTTCATGAACAATGATGCTTTGTAAAGTCACTCCTTGTTCTCCATTTACCATTTTTGTTTGTTTTAATAAAGCATCTATAAGTATGAAAAATACACGACAAAAATTTTCAGCACTTACATTAACAGGCAGGCAAATCCAACGACTTGAATATTTTTTCATTTCTTCTAAATATTTTGCGTCATCATATTTAAAAAGAGTGATAGCATGATCAAAACTATCAATAATTTGGCGTATATAGGTTTTTAAAAGTCCAAAATCATAGACCATTCCAGCATTATCTAAATATTTGCTTTCAAGTAAAACTTCAACTTTGTAAGAATGTCCATGAATGCTACTTTTGCAACGCTTAGAAGAACAAAATCTAACAATGTGTGCGTTTTCAAATTCAAATAATTTTCTTATAATCATACACCCTCTTTATCGTTCCAAAGACGAATATGAATTCTATCAGAATAATTATAACCATTCTTAATACAAAATTCAGCAATTTTTTGAGCATTTTTTTTAAGATTTTGCTCATTTTCACCCATAGGCATACAAAAAATTTGATTTGGAGCTTCTTTTAGAATTTCATTGATTTCTAAAAATGAATTATCAAGGGTATTGGCATTTAAAACAAATTTATAAAAACTATCTTTTGCGTAATTTTTAAATGCTTTTAAAGCTTTAAAATTTAATCGTTTATCTTTTTTTATCCCGCTATTTTGGAGTTTAACGCTTAAAGCAAAAATACATTCTTTGTAAAAAGGATATCTATCAAAATCAATTTCTATGCTTCCATTGCTTTCAAAGTGTATTTCGAATTTATTTTTTAATAACATTTGGATAAATTCTATAAATTCAGGATTTTCATAATGGATTAATGGCTCTCCACCTGTGATAACAACTATAGGATTAAAACCTTGTTTTAATTTTATCACTCTTTTTAAAAGTTCATTAGCATTTAAAGTTTCATAACTTTCTTTAAAATCTTTTGTGAAAACAGCTCTTATCGTGTCACATCCGATGAGAGTTTTATTGTTTTTTGATATTTTTACATTAAAACCTAAACAGTTGAAATTACAACCAGCAAAACGCATAAAAATAGCTAATTTTCCATTATATTTGCCTTCTCCTTGAATGCTTAAGAAACTTTCAACAAGTTGCAAAATTAACCTCCAGTTTGATAAAAAGCACGAGATGAGGTTTCATTATCAACAACACTCCATTTATTTTTTTCTGGTTTATTTCTTAATACTTCTTGTAATATTTCTACAGCGGCTTTAATATCACCTTTTCGAACCGCTTCTTTTATGCTTAATGCTTCATCAAAATAAAGGCAAGGTATTAACAAGCCTTCAGCACTTAAGCGTATGCGATTGCAAGAATCGCAAAATTCATGGCTATGAGGATCTATAATTCCAAATTCATAATCATCTGCCTTGTAAATACTCACAGGTGCTTTTTCATCTTTTTTTATAAGTTGAATTTGATATTTTTGACTCAAAATTTGTATAATTTCATCTCTTTTTAATCCTTGTAATTTACCATAAGCATGAGTATTTTCCATAAATTCTATAAAGCGAATTTGAGCTTTTTTTGATTTTGCAAATTCCAAAAGAGATATCAGTTCATCATCGTTTAAATTTTTAAGAGCTACAGTATTAAGTTTTACTTTCAAATCTAGATTTAAAGCTTCATCAATTCCAGATAAAACACTATCTAATACATCTTTTTGCGCAAGAGTTTTTGCTTTTTTGTGATCTAGGGTATCAAGTGAAATATTAAGTCGTTTAAGTCCAGCATTTTTTAGGTCTTTAGCAAAGTCTTTTAGTAAAAATCCATTTGTAGTTATAGCAAGGTCAATATCGCTTTTATAATCGCTAATCATTTTTATAAAAATACTTAAATCTTTTCTTAATAAAGGTTCTCCACCTGTTATACGGATTTTTTCAATTCCTTCGTCTATAGCTGCTTTAACAAATAAAAAAAGTTCTTCGAAGCTTAATAAATTTTCTTTTGGCTGATAATCGAAAGGAATTTTTGGCATACAATAAAGGCAGCGAAAGTTACATCTTTGTGTAACTGAAATTCTAAGATAATTTATCTTTCTACCGAATTGATCTATAAGCATTTATTTTCCATTCTATTTTATTAATTTCTTAAATTTTAAGACAAGTTCTACATTTCCAATGCCAATGCGTAAATCTTTAGCGATTTGTTCTATGCTTTTTCCTTCTTTGAAAAGATTTTCTATTTTTTGTTCTTCTGTATCGTAATTTGGAGTAAGTTTAGCCATGCTTTGTGCTTTTTGTTCCAAATTTAAAAGACGATTTTGTTGTTCATTTTGAAAATCTTCTATGATATGTTCCATAGTTTTTAGTGTTCTTAAAACAGGAGTGATTTTTGAACTGATTTGTTTATCAAGTTCAATCATAATTTCTTCTTTTAAAAGAGAGGTTTTATAGTCTTCATCCTCTTCGCTATCATCTTTAACTCCTAATTCTTTACGAAAATAATGAAGTTCTTTGGTAATATCTTCTATCACATTTTGAAGTTTTGCTATTTTTGCATTATTTTCTCTTTCTTTGATATTCATATAGGCTAGCATTGCAATTAAAAGCACAATTATAAAAACTAAATAAAGTACATCATCACTCATTCTTGGCCTTTCTTATTTCTTATCATATTTCTTTGAATTTCAACAACAAAAGCATCAAAAGCCATTTTGTCTTCAGGCTTAATTTTGATAATTTTTGCCAATGTTTGACTTTGAGCTTTGATAAAAATAGCTATTTTTTGATTATTTAAATCAAATCTTAAATAATATTCTTTATCTTCTTCTAAAATAGTATCCAAAAAATTTAGATATTCAAAATTTAAAGATTCTATTACCCCTTTTTGCTTAAGTGGTATAAGTTCTTTATTTTTATCTAAAGAATTTTCAAGCCTTAAAATATCTTCTTTTAGACTTAAAAGAAGATCAAAAATAATTTTTTCACCCTCATCAAAATCAATGCGTAAAGCAAGTTTTTTCCATTTTAAAATTTGAGAAATTGCTCCAAGTTTTAGGTATTCTCCAAGAAAACGGTTATTTTCTATTTCACAACATTCTAAATGAGCTTCAAATCCTGCTTTAAAAAGTGTTAATTCCATAATAAATCAATCCAAATAAAAATAAAAAAGATAATACTTAAATAACCATTTAGAGTAAAAAATGCTCTATCAATATGAGCAAAATTCTTGTGAACAATTTTATGTTCCAAGGCTAAAATAATACCGCTTATAATTACCCCAATAAGTGCTATTTTTCCAAGTGCTATACCCCAAACTTCCCATACAAAAAGAAGCCAAAATAATACCGCTAAAATATGACAAAAAGCTGATATAAATAAAGTAGCCTTTGAGCCAAATTTAGCAGGAATAGAGTGAAGTCCTACTTTTTTATCATACTCCATATCTTGCAAAGAATAAAGCAGATCAAACCCAGCTGTCCAAAAAGTTACACCTAAACATAAAATAACGCTATAAATGTGAATTTCACCCATAATTATAACACTTCCTGCAATAGGCGCAAGTCCTAAACAAAATCCTAAAACTAAATGCGCTAAAGAACTAAAGCGCTTAAAAGCTGAATAAATAGCCAATACAAAAAGCACAGGAAAAGACAAATAAAAGGCCAAGGTATTAATAAAATAAGAACATGATATAAAAATAAGTGCATTAATAATAATAAAAATCCATACACTTTTTCTACCTATTTTTCCACTGACATTAGGGCGATTTGCACAACGAGGATTATCCTTATCTATATCTTCATCCATTAAACGATTTGTAGCCATGGCAAAATTTCTTGCACTTACCACACAAATAATACCTAAAATCAATGCCTTAAAACCAAACCAAGCAGTGTCATTTGCAAGTTTTGATGCTACAATCATAGAGGAAAATAAAAAAGGCAAAGCAAAAATAGAATGTTTAAATACTACAAGTTCTAAAATATCTTTAAATTTTATCCAGAATGTGTTCATTTTTCTACTTTAAAATATTTTTTGCTATGATTTTACTAAAATTTTTATAAATTTTAGGATAAATATTAAAATGTTTTTTGAAATAGCATTAATAGGAACAACCGCGAGTGGAAAAACATACATAGCTAATACTTTAGCAAGAGAATTTGATGCTGTTGTTTTAAGTCTTGATAGTCTTTGTGTTTATAAAGAAATTAATATAGCAAGTGCCAAGCCTTCGCAAGATGATCTTGCGAGTATAAAATACTTTGGGGTAAATTTATTGAGTGTGAATGAACATTTTAATGTTGAGCTATTCATAAGAGAATATCAAAAAGCAAAAGAATTTGCTTTAGCTAGAAATTTACCTCTAATTATAGTAGGTGGAACTGGATTTTATTTAAAAACTATGATAGATGGTTTGAGTGAAAAAACCTTAGAGTCAAAGAGTTCTTTAAATAATGATGAAATTTATGCTCTTTTATTAAATATTGATCCAAACTATAAAATAGAAAAAAATGATACTTATAGATTAAAAAAATGGCTGGGTATTTATGAGCAAACAAGAGAAATTCCTAGTGAATTTTTAAAAAGAACACAAAAAACTGGGGTGCTTAAAGATATAGAAATTTATGAGCTTGAGTGGGATAAAGAAATTTTAAAAAAACGTATTCAAACTAGAACAAAAGAAATGCTTGATAATGGACTTTTAGATGAAGCAAAAATTCTTTTTTCTAAATTTGATCATAAGCTTAAAGCATTAAATTCTATAGGTTTGAAAGAGTGTAAAGAATATTTAGATGGAGAAATTTCCTTTAAAGAGCTTGAAAATTTAATCTCGATACATACTACGCAACTTGCCAAAAGACAAAGAACTTTTAATAAAAAATTTCAAAGTAAAGCCTTGGAATTTGATAAAGCTTTAGCTACTTTAAGAATGAAATTTTCAATCGAAAAATAAATGTTCTACTAGAATTTTTACTCCTAATATAATTAAAACCAATCCGCCTAAAAGTTCAGCTTTATTTTTAAGATAAATTCCAAATTTATTTCCTATTTTTAGAGCAATGATACATAAAATGAAGGTAATAATACCTATTAAAAATATGGCTAATAATAAATTTACATTTAAAAATGCAAAACTCACACCAACTGCTAGTGCATCGATACTCGTAGCAATTGCTAAAGCTAGCATGGTTTTAAAGCCAAATTGGTTGGCATTACTATCGCAATTTTCATTTTCCAATGACTCTTTGATCATTTTTAATCCTATTAAAGAAAGTAAAATAAAAGCTATCCAATGATCAATACTCGCAATAAAAGATGCAAAAGTTATACCTATAAAATAACCAATAGTTGGCATCAAGGCTTGAAATCCACCAAAATAAATTCCAACAATAAGATAATGTTTTAAATGTAGTTTTTTAACACTAAAACCTTTGCATAGTGATACAGCAAAAGCATCCATTCCTAAAGCACAGGATAAAAAAATAAGACTATAAAAATCCATAATAAATCCTAAAATTTTATAAAAAATTGAAGATGAAATTATAATCAAACAAAGATAAAAATCACATAATTTTGATATATTTAATTAAATTTTAAGAAATAAATATATATAATTCAATTTCATTTTTATTTTTTACTCCTTAAAAGTGGCCCATTCGTCTAGCGGTTAGGACATCGCCCTTTCACGGCGGTAACACGAGTTCGAGTCTCGTATGGGTCACCACTTTTTAATTTTTCTTTTAAAATAACTATTTTTTCATTTTTCTATTAAAATTTAATAAATATTAATAATTTATTTTGTAGAATACGGATAGCTTTTGATATAAGTCTATTATAGACTTATATCAAGGCTGGGCATTATTGAGCTGGTGTTTGCTCTTTTGTTTTTTTGTGAGTTTTAGCTTCATGTTTTTTATCAGCTTTAGCTTTTGAATGATGAGCTTTTGTATGTGTTTGATTCACATCGCTTGGAGTATTAGCTGCAAAAACATTAGCTACGAGAGCACCTAGTAATGCTGAGATTAGTACAACTTTTTTCATATTTTCCTCCTTATGAATAATTTTTAGTTGCAAATTAATTGTAATTATTAAAAACCAACAAATAGATATTTTTTGTAAAAATATTTCAAAAAAATATAATTTTTTATATACATTTAAATTATTATTAAAATATATTATAAATATATCTTATTTTATTTAGATTAAATAAATAGAAATTTTACCCACTAAGCTTTTAAGATATTTTTACTCTTTTTAATATTATTATGGTAATATTTTCAATATCAAACTAAAAATAAAGGAGAAATTATGTTTGAATTAAGAAAATTACCTTATGATACCAATGCTTTTGGTGATTTTTTGAGTGCTGAAACTTTTAGCTATCATCATGGAAAACATCACAATACTTATGTTACAAATCTAAATAATCTTATTAAAGATACTGAATTTGCAGGTAAAGATCTTGTAAGTATTATCAAAACTTCAAATGGGGGCGTATTTAATAACGCAGCTCAAGTTTATAATCATGATTTTTATTTTGATTGCATTAAGCCAAGTACAGGCTGTGGTTGTGGCGGTTCATGTCAAAGTATAGATGCTAATTTACAAGCGGCACTAGAAAAAGAATTTGGATCTTTAGAAAATTTCAAAGCTGAATTCATCAAAGGTGCTACAGGAGTTTTTGGTTCAGGATGGTTTTGGTTAGTTTATAATACTAAAAATCAAAAACTAGAATTTGTAGGCACTTCAAACGCAGCTACACCGATTACTGAAGATAAAGTTCCTTTACTTGTTGTAGATGTTTGGGAACATGCTTATTATGTAGATCATCGTAATGCACGCCCTGCTTATTTAGAGAAATTCTATGCTCATATCAATTGGGAATTTGTTGCAAAAGCTTATGAATGGGCTTTAAAAGAAGGTATGGGATCAGTTAGTTTTTATGCAAATGAACTTCACCCTTTAAAATAATTTTAATCCTTTTTGTGTTAGAATGAATTTTGGCTTAATGTCAAAATTCTATACGAAAAGGAGCAAAAAATGGATAATTCCTTATCTGCATATACTCAAAAATATGACAAAGAAGGTTATGGACTTCAATATCCTGATGGTCATGTTATAAGATTTTACGAGAGAATCTTAAAATACAAACTAAGTAAAACAAGTGGAAAATTACTTGATTTTGGTTGTGGAAATGGAGTGCATTCTAAGTATTTTAAAAATATAACGGGGGGGGTATAGAGCCTTATGGTATTGATATAGTTCCTAGTTTAAAAAAGTTTTGGGAAAAAGATCCTTGCTTAGATTCTAAAAATTTTCACATCATATCTCCTAATTCTAGCTTTAAAAAACTCTTCAATACAAAAATGGATTTTATATTTGCAAATCAAAGCTTATATTATCTTACAAAGCAAGCTTTTAAAGAAGCTGTGCAAGAATTTTATGAATTATGCAATGAAGGAGCTATTATATTTGCAACTATGATGAGTGATAAAGGCTATAGTATGTATGAAAGAGGAGAACTTATGGATAATGGATTACGTGAAGTAAAAGGATGTCCAAGTGGTAGATTGAGCGGTTCTTCATATATACGCTTTACTAAAGACATAGAAGAATTAAAAGAAGATTTTAAGCCTTTTAAACCTTTATTTTGGGGAGATTATGAATTAATTAATCTGTATAATTTTGAAGGCAGTGTGGAGCACTTTATTTATATAGGACAAAAGTAAGTGCTAAAGCACTTACTCTCCTAAACTTGGAGTCATTTCGATAATCTTCCAAGGAAGTCCTTGAGAATTCAGCTCTTCCATAAAAGGCTTAGAGTCAAATTCTTCCATATTAAATACGCCTTTTCCTTGCCAAATTCCTTTAGCGACTAATTTCGTGCCTATCATAGCAGGAACACCTGTAGTATAGCTTACAGCTTGTGCGCCAGTTTCTTTGTAGCATTCTTCATGATTACAAACATTATAAATATAAACTTGCTTATCTTTTCCATCTTTTTTACCACGAATTACGCAACCTATATTGGTATAACCTTTAGTACGTGGCCCCAAACTCGCAGGATCGGGAAGCAAGGTTTTTAAAAATTCTATAGGAATGATTTCTTTTCCTTGGTGCATCACAGGTTTAATCCCTAGCATTCCAACATTTTCGAGACATTTCATGTGAGTTAAATAACTTTGTCCAAAGGTCATAAAAAAGCGTATTCTTTTTAAACCTTTGATATTTTTTACCAAGCTTTCAAGTTCTTCATGATAAAGCAAATAGCTATCTTTCACACCTACTTCTGGATAATCCCACTGTATTTTTATTTCCATCGGCTCTGTTTCTATCCACTTGCCATTTTCCCAATAACGCCCTTTAGCAGAAACCTCACGCAGATTGATTTCAGGGTTAAAATTCGTCGCAAAAGCATAGCCATGATCACCTGCATTGCAATCTAAAATATCTATATAAGAAATTTCATCAAATAAATTTTGCTGTGCATAAGCACAAAAAACATTAGTTACACCAGGATCAAATCCACTTCCTAAAAGTCCTAAAATTTCTGCTTGTTTAAACTCATCATTTCTTGCCCATTGCTCTTTGTATTCAAATTTAGCTAAATCAGGATGTTCATAATTTGCCGTATCTACATAATCAATCCTTGCTTTTATACAAGCATCCATTAAACTCAAATCTTGATAAGGCAAAGCAACATTGAGTAAAATTTGTGCTCCTGTTTTCTTGATAAGTTCTACAACCGCATTGCTATCATCAGCATCAATTTGCGCTGTTTCGATTTGAACCCCTAAACGCTCTTTGATAAAAGCAGCGATTTCATCACATTTGCTTTTTGTTCTACTAGCTAAAGTGATTTTGCTAAAAGTATCAGAATTCATTGCGCATTTTACAGTAGCCACACGACTTACTCCACCTGCGCCTATGATTAAAAGATTTTTCATGAAATTTGTCCTTAAAAGATTTTTAGGAATTTTAACTAAAAATTGATAATATCAAAATTTATTTTTTCTTCTAAGTTATAATTTGAGCTTAATAACATAAAAAATTCTATATTTTTATATCTTAACTTAATTCTATAAAAAGCCCCTAAAAATTCTTTTTGTAAAATTTTAGCCTCAAAGCGATTTCCTATTTTAAGCTCTGCATAACCAAAAATATAATTTTTTGAAGCTATCCAAGCAAAAAATTCATCTTCTAAATCAAGTTTTTCTTCTATGATATTTAAATCAGGTAAAATTTGCGCACTTTTAAAATCAGGCTTAAAATAAAGCTCTTTAGGATTTGCATGAGCTAAAATTTTTCCTTTTTCTAAAAAAGCGATTTGATCAGATATACAATAAGCATCTTCAATATCATGAGTTACCATAATAGCCGTAATGCCTTGATTTTCTATCATTTTTTTTAATTCTCTTCTTAAATCCTGTTTTAAATTTTGATCCAAATTAGAAAAAGGTTCATCTAAGAGCAAAAGCTTACATCCTCTTGCTATAGCTCTAGCAAAAGCCACTCTTTGCGCTTGCCCTCCTGAAATTTCATCGATTTTTTTATATCGTAAATCTTCAATTTCAAAAGTTTTAAGCAAATGATTTAAAATTTGATTTTTATCTTTTTTATCATAAAGTGCAAAAAGTATGTTTTTCTCAACATTTAAATGAGGAAATAAAGCATAATTTTGAAACATCAAAGCCACTTCACCTTTGCAAGAAAACAAATCATAAGAACTAGCTTGTTCAAGCTTAGCAACAATCCTTAAAAGTGTGCTTTTTCCACTTCCACTACCTCCTAAAATACTCAAAAATTCTCCTTCTTTGACATGAAGATTGATATTTTCTAAAGCTTGTATTTTTCCAAAATTTTTAGATAAATTTTTAATTTCTAACATCATCTTTCCTTGTGATTTTATCCATCCAAACAACAACCATTAAAGAAAGAAAAACGATAAACAAGGAAGGCAAAGCTGCATCATAAATTCTTTCATCACTTGCGAACCAGAAAGCTTTAACACTTAAAGTTTCAAAACCAAAAGGTGCTAAAATTCTACTTAAAGGAAGTTCTTTAATCGTATCAATAAAAACAATAATAAAAGCTAAAAATAAAAAATGTTTCATTAAAGGTGTGTGAATTTTAAAAAATAAAATAAAATAACTCGCTCTTAAATTTAAACTTGCCTCATCAATATTTAGATGAATTTTATTATATCCTCCCTCTAAAGAATAAATTGCACTCGCTAAAAAACGAATTATATAAGCAAAAACAAGAACAAGTAAAGAATTTCCCAATAAACTCATGTGAAAAAATTTATCCAAAAATACAAAAAGCACTATAATGCTAATCCCTAAAGCAGCAGCAGGTATAGAATAACCCAAAGAACTTATTTTTAAAATAAATAAATTAAAAAAATGATTCTTAACTATCCTAGAACTAAACATCAAAAAATAAGCTAAAAAAGTGGTAATTAAAGCAGTGATTAAAGCTAAGATTATAGTTTGAAAACTGATAATATAAAATTGCGATTCAAAAAGCTTATGATCTTTTAGTCCCCAATAAACTAGCCAAATAAAAGGTAAAATAAAACCTACAAAAGCAATCATAAAACAATAAATACAGGATAGAATTTGTTTAATAGGATTTAATTTTCTTTTTTTGATAAAAAGAGTTAAATTTTGATTAAAACTATAATGATGTTTATTTTTATAATAATAATCCACATACATAATCAAAAATACAAAAAGCATTAAAATACCCGATAAAACACTAGAAGAATAAGAATCATTCAAATCATACCAGAGTTTAAAAATTCCAGCCGAAAAAGTATCCACTCCCAAATAAGCACTTGCACCATAATCACTCAAAGTTTCCATTAAAACCAATAAAGCTCCAGAAAAAATGGCAGGTCTTGCACTCAAAAGTGCCACGCGTGTAAAAAATCTAAATTCAGAATATTTCATGATTTTAGCTACTTCATAAGCCTCTTTAGCTTCACTTTTAAAAGCTGTTTTAGCAAATAAATAAATATAAGGATATAAAGAAATAGCCAAAACAAAAATAACACCATAATGATTGAAAAAATCTATCCTAAAGCCAAAATTTTCGTGAAAAAATCCTTGAAAATCCATAATTCCCACATAAACAAAGGCTAAAATATAAGCAGGTATGGCTAAGGGTAAAATGAGTAATTTTTGTAAAATTTTACAGAAATAAAAATCATAATTTGCGATCAAATAAGCAGAACTCACACCCAAAATCAAGCTTACACACAATACTCCCACGCTAATTATAAAAGTATCTTTGATGAATTTTAAAAATAAATAATCAAAAAAATGACTCAAATTTTCTTTAATAGATGAAAATTGGGTTAAATTACTTGTATTAAAATTTTGAAATAAAATATAAAAAAGTTCAGCAAAAATACCAAAAATAGGTAAAGCAAGAAAAAGGGCAAGTAAAATTGCCCCGAGTTTATAGTATTTTAGGGTTTTATACATTATCTAAAACCGACTTCATCGTAAATTTTAACCGCTTCTTTAATATTTTCTGCTATCTTACTCACAGGGATTTGATCTTCTTTGAAAGTTCCAAAATCTTTTACCGTTTGGCTTAATTCTACATCATTTCTTATAGGAAATTCATAATTACTATCAGTAAGAATTTTTTGAATTTCAGGACTTAACATAAATTCCATAAATTTTTTAGCCGCATCTTGATTTTTACTTGATTTTGTCATAGCAATACCGCTAATGTTAATATGCGTTCCTCTATTGTCTTGATTAGGAAAAATAATACCCAAAGAATTCCCCACTTCTACATCTTTTGGATTTTTAGAATTCTTTAAAAGCCCTATATAATAAGTATTCATAACTGCAAATTTAGCTTCACCTGCAAATACTTGTCTGGCTTGATCTCTATCTCCACCCTTTGGATTTGTCGCAAGATTATCAAGCACACCTTTAGCCCATGCTTTAGCCTCTTTATTTCCATCATTAGCTATAATAGATGCTAAAAGAGTTTTGCTATAAGGAGCTGTAGCACTTCTCATAACAATTTCTCCTTTAAATTCAGCTCTTGCTAAATCTTCATAATTTTTCATTTTGCTAATATCGATATTTGCGTTTTTGTTGTAAGCAATAATTCTTGCTCTTTTTGTGATCGCAAACCATTCTTTATCCTTATCTCTTAAATGAGCAGGTATAAATTCTTCTAAATATTTTGATGAAACAGGAGATAAAAGTCCTAAATTTTTAGCTTCTGTAAGATTTGAAATATCAGCTGTGATGAAAATATCAGCAGGGGAATTACTTCCTTCAAGAGAAAGCCTTTTAATAAGTTCTGAAGCTTTAGCTTGAGTATGATTGACCTTAATACCTGTTTTTTCTTCGAATTTTTTGATGATTTCAAAATCAGCATCATAATGTCTTGCTGAGTAAATATTAAGCTCACTAGCACCTAAAAATGAAACAGCTGTTAAAAACATAAAGAAGATTTTTTTCATATTTTATCCCTTATTGAGAATTATACTCGGTTTTATTAAGATCTTTAAAATCGGTATGAGAATGTTCAGAGCAAGCAAAAGCAAAGCCAACGCATAATAAAAATAAAATTATTTTTTTCATAGACATTAATTCCTTTTTTAGATATTTTGATAAGAAATATTAATATTAAAAAGTAAATATGACGTAATATTTATATTTTTATATTTCTTTAAAGAATAAAGAGGTTTATTTTTGACACATATATTGATAAATTTATGATTTTTAATAAACTCTTGATTAAATAAAGTTGATTAAAATTTTTCTTTTAAAAGGTGGTAGCATGTTTTCTTCATTTTTTGCAAGTAAAAAATGGGCTTTATGGGCTTATTTAGGACTTTTTTTACTCTTATTTTTTCTTTTTATTCAAACAAGTCTTAATGTTGCTATAAATTCATGGTATAGTGATTTTTATAATGTCTTGCAAAAACCTAAAATAGAAATTTTAGATTCAAATTTAACACAAAAAATAGACACTAGTTTCGAAAATAATGCCACTTTAATCCAAGAGGCTAATCAAAGAGCTGAGCAAAATTTCCAAAAAGCTAATTTTATCAATAAAGGCGCATTGTATTATTATCAAAATTTATTAGAATATTTTTTCAACTCTAGGGCTATGATTGAAAAGCCAAATTATTCAGCAAATGATTTTTATGCTTTGATTTTAGTTTTTTTGGCTATTGCTATTCCTTATGTTTTAATCGCTACGATTAATATCTATTTTGCTAGCGTCTATGCTTTTAAGTGGCGTGAGGCTATGACTTTTTCTTATTTGAAATTTTGGAAAAATAAAGATGACAATATAGAAGGAAGTTCGCAAAGAATTCAAGAAGATACTTATAATTTTTCCAAAATCGTAGAGAGTTTAGGACTTAGTTTTATAAAAGCTTTGATGACCCTTGTAGCATTTATTCCGATTTTATGGAGTTTAAGTGATGTTGTGAGTAAAGCTTTATTTGCAAATTTAAGCGAAAATTCTTCTTTTTATTTTTTAAAAAACATTGATGGTTTGCTTGTTTATATTGCACTTTTGATTTCTTTAGGAGGCTTGGTTGTGTCATGGTTTGTAGGTATTAAGCTTCCTGGACTTGAATATAACAATCAAAAAGCTGAAGCAGCTTTTAGAAAAGAGCTTGTTTATGCTGAGGATAATCGCAAAGAATACGCTAAAAATGAGACTATGATAGAGCTTTTTACAGGGCTTAAATTTAACTATAAAAGACTTTTTTTACATTATGGATATTTTAATATTTGGCTCATTTTATTTGAGCAAATGATAGTTATAGTGCCATTTTTAATCATGGCACCAGGGCTTTTTGCTGGAGCTATAGGACTTGGTATTGTAATGCAGATTAACAATGCTTTTGATCAAGTACGAAGCTCTTTTAGTGTTTTTATCACAAACTGGACAACTATCACTCAACTTAGGAGCATATATAAGCGTTTAAAAGAATTTGAGAAAAATATTTCTTATAAGTCTTAGTTTTTTCTTATAAAATACAAGAAAAAATTCAAATATTAAATTTACTTTTAATTGTGTATAATAAGGTTTAATAATATTTTATTTCTTAAGGAGCTTCATTGGACCCCAGTCAGGTTTTGGATTTAAACCAAACTTCTACAGCATCTTTTGATGCAGGATATTCTATACTTATGGTTATTGTTGCACTTGCTCTAGTGTTTTTAAATGGTTTTTTTGTTTTGTCTGAATTTAGTATTGTTAAAGTACGTCGTTCCAAGCTTGAAGAAATGGTAAAAGAAAAAAAAGCTGGTGCCAAGAAAGCTTTGGAGGTTACTTCAAGACTCGATACTTATCTTAGTGCTTGTCAATTAGGAATCACTTTAAGTTCTCTAGCTCTTGGTTGGATAGGTGAACCTGCTATTGCAAAAATGCTAGAAATTCCGCTTATTAATCTTGGTTTTAGCACTGTTATTATCCATACTATAGCTTTTATTATTGCTTTTAGTATTATTACTCTTTTACATGTGGTTTTAGGAGAACTTGTGCCAAAAAGTATAGCTATTGCAGTTGCAGATAAAGCGGTTTTATTTATAGCTAGACCTCTTCATTGGTTTTGGATACTCTTTTTGCCTTGTATTAAAATTTTCGATTTTTTAGCAGCTATAAGTTTGAAACTTTTTGGAATAAAACCTGCTAAAGAAAGCGAGCTAACTCATAGCGAAGAAGAAATTAAAATCATAGCAAGTGAGAGTCAAAAAGGTGGAGTTTTAGATGAATTTGAAACAGAGATCATACGCAATGCTGTTGATTTTTCAGATACTGTTGCTAAAGAGATTATGACTCCTAGAAAAGATATGATTTGTCTAAATAAACAAAAAAGTTACGAAGAAAATATGCAAATCATTTGTGAATATAAACATACTCGCTTTCCTTATATTGACGGTTCTAAAGATACTATTTTAGGGATGATACACATACGAGATATAATACAAAATGAATTAAACCATAAAAGTCAAAATTTAGATACTTTTGTTAAACCTTTGATTTTGGTTCCTGAAAATATCAGCATTTCAAAAGTACTTGTAATGATGAATAAAGAACGCTCTCATACTGCATTAGTAGTTGATGAGTATGGTGGAACTGCTGGAATTTTAACCATGGAAGATATCATGGAAGAAATTATTGGTGAAATTAAAAGCGAGCATGAAGAAGACAGCTATAAAAAACTTGCTGAAAATATCTATGAATTTCAAGGACGATGCGATATAGAAACTGTTGAAGAAATGCTTGTAATAAACTATGATGAGGATTTAGAACAAGTTACTATAGGTGGATATGTATTTAATCTTTTAGGACGCTTACCTATGGTAGGAGATCGCATTGAAGATGAACTTTGTTACTATGAAGTTAAAAAAATGAATGGGAATTCTATAGAGCGTGTTAAGGTGGTTAAAAAAACCAATAAAGATGAAGAATAAGTCTCTTTAGGCTTATTTCTTTTTGTAAATTTGGTTTTTAATTTCTATACACTCAAAACCTTTTTTATCTAGTGTAACTACGCGTAAATATCCACCATCATCTATTTTACCCTCGCATAAAAATACCCTTTTGGCTATTTTCATAGGAAGTTTTTCTTTATTTCTGTGTCCAAAGATTTGATAAAGATTGTCCGAGGTGAAATTACAAAATTGATTTGCCACTTTTTGACTGTCTTCATATCCACCTACACCATAAATAAAATCATGGCTTGGTATAAAGCTTATTTTTTCAGGTTTGGAGGGTATAAAATTTACTCCTCCATGTGAACAAAATATGAATTTATTTTGGAATTTGTAGTATAAACATTCTTTTAGATGAGGATAGAGTTTTCTAGCATCTCTTGGAGTAAGTTTTTCTTTTCTAAAATCCTTTAAAGTATTTTCATTAAATTCTTTGGAATTTGACAATTCTCCATTAGCCCATTTTATAAGATGTCTTTCGTGATTTCCTTCTAATAAGCATACATTTTCTTTTTCGCAAATTTTTAAAAGAAATTTTATTACTTTGCCATTTTCTATACCTCTGTTGATATAATCTCCCAAAAATATATAAAATTCATCTTCTTTGATTGTTTTAATGTATTCTTTTAAAACACTATAACAACCTTGTAAATCTCCTATATGATGAATTTTTTTATATTTACTTAAATTTGGCATTTGGTAAAGACATTTTTTCCAGTCATTTGAGTCTAAAATTGGATATTTTTTTGGATTTTTTTTGAGTAAATCTTGAGTTTTTTCCAAAAGAGCATAAGGGATGATATATCCATTTTTTTTAGCTTCTAAAAGATTTTTTTCTTGACATTGTTTTAAAGAGCTATCAAAAACAATAACATACATTTTATAGCGATATTGTTTAGCTAAGTCTTTGTAAATTTTTAATGTTTCATTGTAAGCGTTTATGATGCAAAACTCACCTTTTTGCATACGCATTTCTAGAAGTTTGAGTAAAATTTTACTCAAATCTTCATCATTTTTAACATTTAAAATTTTATATTCACTGACTATATTTTTAACGCTTCCTGATAAAAGACGCAAAGCATTTAAATCAAGTGTATAATTTTGAAGTTTATTATTTTTGATAAATTCTTCTTGTCCTGCGTAATAATTCCCTCTTAAAACAAGTAAGATTCGCACATTCTTTGCCTAGATTTTCTTTAAAAATTCAGTCTTTAAAACAATAACGCCAAATTTATCTACTCTAGCCTCAATTTCACCTTCTTTAGAAGTGAGCTTAATATTTTTTATAGTAGTTCCACGTTTTAAAGTTGTACTTGCACCTTTAACCTTAAGATCTTTTATTACACTCACGCTATCACCTGCGTTAAGTTCTGTTCCATTAGCGTCTTTAGCCATTTTTTTCCTTTCTTTGATCTAAAATATTTAAAATTTGCACCACTAAAGCAAAAGCCATAGCAGTATAAATATATGCCTTATCAATATGAATATCAAAACTTTCAGCAACTAAAACTACGCCTATTAACACCAAAAAAGCTAAGGCTAAAATTTTAATGCTTGGATATTTTTCAACAAAATCTGCTATAGGTTTAGAAGCAAAAAGCATCACAGCTACTGCGATAATAACAGCGATAATCATGATGGTTACATCTTGAGCAATTCCTACTGCGGTAATAACACTATCAAGTGAAAATACTATATCAATCACAGCAATTTCAGCTACAACTATCCAAAGTTTATTGCTTGCTTTAAAATGACTTTGACTTTCTTCTTGATGAGAAATTTGCTCTTTAATTTCTTTAATAGACTTTACAATCAAGAAAAGCCCACCTAGTAAAAGAACTAGATCTCTTCCTGAAATTTCATTGCCCAATACACTAAACAAAGGTGTTACAAGTTTCATCACCCAAAAAAGAGATAAAAGAAGTAAAATTCTTGTAATCATTGCAAAAGCTAAACCTAAGATACGTCCTTTATCACGATGTTCAGGGGGTAGTTTGCTTACTAAAATAGCTAAAAAAATGATATTATCTATCCCTAGTACAATTTCAAGAGCACTTAAAGTAGCTAAAGTAATCCAAGCATCAATACTAAATATCCATTCAAACATAAATTTCCTTGAAAATTTTAAAATTTTTTAAAGCGATATTTTATAGTTTTAAAGCAAATACCTTTAATTCTTTAAGAAAAAATTTCAATCACACTTAAGGGTAAAATTTCATGTTCTAGGCTATGAATTTTTTCTTCAAATTCTTCAAAACTCAAATTTCTTTTTTCAAAAGCTTTTTGAGCTATAATCATTCCACCATCAAGTTCTTCACTGACCCAATGCACACTCACACCAGCCACTTTCATATCACTTTCATAACTTTCTTTAATCGCATGTGCTCCTTTAAAAAGGGGTAATAAAGAAGGATGAAGGTTAATTGCCTTAATATTTTTTGTAAAAACAGGACTTAAAATTCTCATAAAACCTGCTAATACAGTAAGATTTGCTCCACTTTCTTTGATTTTTTGTACCAAAATCGTATCAAATTCTTCACGAGTATTATAAGCCTTATGATCAACAATGACAGTATCAAGACCAAATTTTTTTGCCCTTTGTATACCAAAAGCATCTTTTTTATTGCAAAGGCAAAGTACTACTTCATAGGTATTTTCCCCTATGGTTTTTTTATGAAGTTTTTCTAAAATATTTTCTAAATTACTTCCATTTCCGCTAAAAAGTACAGCTAATTTTACAAGCATTTTAATCCTTTGATAAGTTTTAAAGCGTCAAAGCTATTTTTATTAAATTTATATTTTTTTGCAACAAGCCCATGAGCTAAAGTAGCATTTTTTGCTGCTTCTAAAGCACTAAAACCAAAACCTAAATGTGCAGCAATCATTCCACTTAAAACATCTCCACTCCCACCTTTAGCTAAGGCTTGATTTCCCAAATTTACAACAAATAATTTTTCTTTTTGCGCAATAATAGGATTTGCTCCTTTTAAAACAAGAACACAATCATAATTTTGCGAAAATTTTCTAGCATAGAAAAAGCGATTTTTTTGCAATGCTTCTATATCTAAATCCTCATCAAAGCACATTTTATAAAGTTTTATAAATTCTTTTGGATGAGGGGTTATAACAACATCTTTTCTGTTTAAATACCAAAGCAAAGCTTCACTTAAAAAGCAGTTTGCATCCAAGATCAAAGGAGTGTTTTGCAAAATTTCATCTTTTAGAAAATCCAAATTTTCAAGCCCCATACCTAAAGCAATAGCACTTGCATTATTTTCAATTTTTTCTTTTAACATCAAAAGAGGTGAGAAACTTTTTTGTGCTACTAAAGAAACAAGACCTGCTCCAAAATTTAAGGCTCCAAGTCCTGCTAAAGTTCCAGCGCTTGCATTGGCAACTATATAAATATGGCCAAAATTTCCTTTATTAGTGTTGATTTTTCTATCTATAGTTTTTAAATCTTTTTTTTCAAGCAAAAAAGCTTGAGAATTAGGGTAAAATTTCTTAGAGCTAATGCCTAAATTGGCTATTTTAATCCTTCCTACAAATTCCTTAGCAAAATCTTCAAGTAAAATTTCCTTTAAAGCTCCCATGCAAAGTGTAATATCAGCTTTAAAACAAGGATAAAATCCCAAATTTGTAGGCATATCACAAGCTATTTTTAAAGCCTTGCTTTGATTAACTTTTTGAATTATTAAACTTGTTTTTTCATCTAAACAACGATTTGAGCCTGTACCTAAAATACAATCAATAATAATATGAAATTTTTTAAAATTGGGTTCTTTTTTACAAAATTTAAAAGCATAATTTTGTAAAATTTGCTCTTGTTTTTTAAAAAGCGTATTTTCTTTAAATCCTATTTTATAAGCTTTAGCGTGTTTTAAATTTCTTAAAGCCACCAAGCCATCTGAAGCGTTGTTACCCCCGCCTAATAAAAAAAGTATTTTTACTTTTTTAATCTTGCGTTGAATGCAGATTTTTTTAGCTTCTTTTTTAATCAGCTTGGCTAAATTTAATCCCGCATTTTCCATTAAAATAAGCTCATCTAAGCCTTTATTTATAGTATTTTGTTCTAAAATGTTTATATTATCAATAATAGCTTTCATAATCTTTTTTCACCAAAAAATATATATTTTTTTCTCTTTCTTCTTCAAATTTTTTCATTTTAGGTAAAAATTTCTGGATCAAAGCACGAAAATTCTTAAAACCATAATTTTGCGGATGAAAATCCGAGTATTTGCGGTTCATATTAGTGCGTATTAGTGCGTATTCGGCACGCCCCTTTTCATCGATGAGCTGTTCGGTGATATTGATTAAAGCTCTTAAATAATCCTTGCTTAAAATATCTTCTTTATCTTTATCTAAATAAAAAAATTCACTAAAAGCATTTACATAGGATTTTATAGACTTTTCAAGCCCCATTCCTATAACTTGTTTTTTATTTTCTCTTAATTTTTGAATAAGTGAAGTATAATCACTATCGCTTGAAACAATAACAAAAATATCTATGTTTTTTTCATAAAATATAGACATGATTTCAGTGATTAAATACATATCGCTTGAGTTTTTATTGGCTGCAAAATTAAATTGTTGCATAGCGATTAAAGAATATTCAGCAATTTGCTCTCTCCAACCTTGTATATTTTTTTGAGTCCAGTCTCCATAAATGCGTTTAATGATAACCTCTCCGTAATCTGAAGCAATATCAAAAATACTTTTAGCATATTTTGCAGGGATATTTTCTGCATCTATAAAGATAGCTATACTTTTATTTTCCATTTTAACTCCTTGCTCTAAAGCTTAAAGCTTCTAAAATATGGGTTTTGTTAATATTAAAACTTTGTTCTAAATCCGCTATACTTCTTGAAACTTTTAAAATTTTATTGAGCGATCGCAAAGAAAGATTATAACGTGAAATTGCTAAATCTAGCGTATCTTTAGCATCTTTTTCCAATACACAAAAACGACTTAAATCTTCATCTTTTAATTTCCCATTAAATTCTTTTTGCCCTCGTTTTTTACCAAAAATAAAAGCTTGCAAAATTTTTTCACTCATTTCTTTAGAACTTATACTTGTTTTATCATCCTTACTAATCTCATCCATAGCTACATAAAGATCAATCCTATCCATAATAGGAGCTGAAATGTGATTTTTGTATTTTTTAATCTCATTTTCACTACAAACACAAGAAAGATTTTTAGAAAATAAATTTCCGCAAGGACAAGGATTTTGAGCAGCTATAAAGCTAAATTTTGTTTCATAAGTGATTTTGGAATTTACTCTTGAAATATGAATTTTATGATCCTCTAAAGGCTCTCTTAAACTCTCTATGATTTGCTTGTTAAAATGTGGAAATTCGTCAAAAAACAATACTCCACCATTTGCAAGTGCGACTTCTCCAATTCTAGCATTTTTTGTTCCTCCGCCAAAAATACTTGCTCTTGTAGAAGTATGATGAGGATGACGAAAAGCACGAATTTTAGTAAATTCACAATCTTTTGAATCTAAAGACATATAAGCATTTTGCATTAAAATTTCACTTAAACTTTGAGGAGGCATGATATAAACAAGGCGTTTAGCACACATACTTTTACCACTTCCTGGACTTCCTTCAAATAAGATATTATGCATACCTAAAGCAGCTATCATACAAGCTCTTTTAGCCTTTTCCTGCCCTTTGATGTCTTTAAAATCAAGTTTAAAATCCATATTTTGTAAAAAAATTTCATTTTCTATTTGCAAAGGGTTTGTAAATAAAGGATGATTGTGCGAGAAGTGAAAATTTTCATAATTTTTTTCTTTAAAAAACTCTATTGCTTCATTTAAATTTTCAAGTCCATAAACCTCCAAATTTGGTATCATGGAAGCTTTTTGCGCTATGCTTTTTGGAACAACGATTTTAGCTTTTTTAATTTTAGCAGAGAGAAACAAAAGTAAAGAAAAAAGCTCATTTGTGCTTTTAATACTTCCATCAAGTCCTAATTCTCCTACTACAAAAAAGTCATCTAATTCTTCATTTTGCAAAAGGATTAATAAAGCAATAGCCAAATCAAAATGCGATCCCTTTTTTGGGATGCCTGAAGGACTAAGATTGATAGTAATTTTTTTAGCAGGAAAAGCAAAATCACAACTTAAAAGCGTGGCTTTGATGCGTTCGATACTTTCCTTAATCGCTACACTTGCAAGTCCTACTATGCTTAAATTTGGCAAACCTCTTGTAAAAGTGGATTCTACCTCTATAATGTCTAAGCCTTCATGAAAGCTTATGCACTTTAGTTTTTTCATTTCTCTTTTTTATGATTTTTCTTCTTTTTCTTAAATTCTTTATCGAATTTTTGACGCTTAGCAAAAGAAATTTTTTCTATAAATAAATGTCCATTCAAATGATCATTTTCGTGTTGAATAGCCACAGCTAAAAAACCTTTTGCTTCAAGTTCTTTAAATTCTCCAAAGCGATCTTGATATTTAAGTAAGATATGATTATAGCGTTTTACTTCTTCGAAAAAATCTGGCACACTCAAACACCCTTCGGTACAAGTGATCATTTCTTCATCTAAAGGAATAATTTCAGGATTAATAATCTCTAGCAAATCTTCTTTTTTTTGTTCATCATTTTCATCAAAAATATTTACAAGTAAAACACGCAAAGGAATATCCACTTGAATAGCTGCTAAACCTACCCCATTACTTGCTATCATAGTTTCATACATATCATCAAGCAAGGTGTGAAGTTCTGTATCAAATTTATTTACAATTTCAGAGTTTAAAAAAAGTCTAGGATTAGGATAAGTGATAATTTTTCTAACCATTAAAAAACCTTTGTTTTAAATGATCTCCAAAGAAATCATTTAAAACTTTTTTCCAAAACCTTATCAATCAGTCCATATTCTTTAGCTTCTTGTGCTGACATGAAAAAATCTCTTTCTGTATCTTTTGCTATTTTTGTAACTTTTTGCTTAGTATTTTTTGCCAAAATATCATTAAGTATAGTTTTAAGTCTTAAAATTTCTTTAGCTTGAATTTCAATATCTGTGGCTTGACCTCTAGCTCCACCTAAAGGTTGATGAATCATAATGCGTGAATTAGGCAAAGCAAAACGTTTTCCTTCTGCGCCACAACTAAGCAAAAATGCTCCCATAGAAGCAGCTTGTCCTATGCAAATCGTACAAACATCAGGTTTGATATAGTTCATAGTATCATAAATACTAAAACCACTTGTAATGACACCGCCTGGAGAATTGATATAAAGATAAATATCTTTTGTAGGATCTTCAGCTTCTAAAAAAAGAAGTTGTGCTACGATAGAAGCAGCAAGTTCATCATGAATTTCGCCACTTAGCATAATAATTCTATCTTTTAAAAGGCGTGAATAAATGTCATAACTTCTTTCACCACGACTGGATTTTTCAATAACATAAGGAATAAACATTATTTATCTTCTTTCTCTTTTTTGCTCGCTTTTTCCGATTTTTCCGATTTTTCTGTTTTTGGCATAAAAATATCATTAAAAAGTTTTTCTTCAATTAAAGCCATTTTCACAGCAGGTAAAGCTCCTTGTTTTTTATAGTTTTCTAAATGCTCTTTTGGATTCATACCATAGCGATATGCTTCAAAATAAATCGCTTGAATCAATTCTTGATCATTTACTTCAATCTTACGCAATTTTGCAAGCTCATCAATAATAAAAGTAAGTTTTACACTTTTTTGCGCTTCTTCTTTAAAAGAATCACGTTTTTCTTGATATTTTTCTTTACTTGCTTTAAGCTCTTCAATTTCTTTTTCGCTAAAAGTATTAAAAGCTGCACGCATTTGCATATCAGTTTCTTGTTCTACTATGCCTTTAGGTAAATCAAAATTATATTTTTCAATCAAAGCATCTGCAAATTTACCTTTTAATTCATCATTTACAAGTTTAAAAAGCTTTTCGTTTTTGATTTGCTCTTTTAATTTTTCATCTAAAACTTCAACACTAGTTTTTTCTTCTCCTGGTAAAAGTTTTTTAAGCATTTCTTCATCAAGTTCTGGAATTTTAAGCTCTTGAATTTCATGTAGTTTTACTTTAAATACGGCATCTTTACCCGCTAAATGCGCTGCACCGTATTCTTTAGGGAAAGTTACTTTGATATCTTTTTCTTCACCTATTTTCATTCCTACCATACCATCTTCAAAACCTGGAATAAATTGCTTAGAACCAATTTCTAAAACATAATTTTCAGCTTTACCACCTTCAAAAGCTTTATCATCTACAAAACCTTCAAAATCAAATTTTGCAAAATCACCTTCTTTTAAAGCTCTTTTTGTTTTTATAGCTTCAGGAGTAGCAAAACGCTTTAAAAGTTCATCTTTTTTCTCATCAATTTCTTTTTTACCTACTTTTGGAGTTTGGTATTCAGGAATGAGTTTTTCATAACCCTCAAGTTTGATTTCAGGTTTAAAAGAAAGTATTAACTCAGCAATAATTTCTCCATCTTTACGATCAAATTTTTCAAAATATGGCTCACCTACAAGCTCTTTACTTTCTTTTTTAAGTTCTTGTAAAGCACTATTTACAGCAGATTTAAAAAGATTTTGTTCCGCGTCTTGAGTGAGTTCTCTTTCATATCTTTTAAGTACAGCACTTACAGGAACTTTTCCTGGTCTAAACCCATCCATTTTTACACTTTTAGAAGCTTTTTTTGCTAAATTTTCTACTTCACTTTTGATCATTCCTGAAGGAATTTTTACACTAGCAGTCGCATTAACAGAATCTAGTTGCTTTGCCTTTACTTCCATAGTTTTTTTCCTTATAAAATAAAATTTGCTTTCAATCATAGCAAATTTTTCCTTATTACTTGCATAAAATTTTAAAGTAATTTATGATAAAATTGCAATATTACATTATTATTAAAATAATAAAAATATTTTTGGAGAAAAATTTGCAAAAAAAATTTGAAGATTGTGTTAAAACTATGCTTGAAATTATAGGAGAAAATCCAAATCGTGAAGGACTGATTAAAACACCAAATCGTGTTTTTAAAGCTTATGAATTTCTTACTAGTGGTTATACGCAAAATGTCAAAGATATTTTAAATAATGCTTTATTTGAAAGCTCTAATAATGAAATGGTTTTGGTGCGTGATATAGAATTTTACAGTCTTTGCGAACATCATCTTTTACCTTTTTTTGGGCGTGCTCATGTAGCCTATATCCCTAATAAAAAAGTAGTAGGTTTAAGCAAAATTCCACGCCTTGTAGAAGTGTTTGCAAGAAGACTTCAAATTCAAGAACAACTTACCGAACAAATCGCACAAGCTTTAATGGAAAATGTCGATGCAAAAGGTGTGGGTGTAGTCATAGAAGCAAGACATATGTGTGTTGAAATGCGTGGAGTACAAAAAGCTAATTCCACCACTACAACTTCAGCTTTGCGTGGAATTTTCTTGAAAAATGAAAAAACTAGAGAGGAATTTTTTTCTCTCATAAACTCTGCTAAACAGGTAAGATTTTAATGAATCTTGAAAAACTACGTTCCAAACTTGGTAAAGAAAATTTAAGTGCTATTTTTGGAGAGATTACAAAAATTTCTGCTACAAGTATAGAAATTCGTGGGCTTAAAACAGGGGTTGGAGATATAGTGAAGTTAGTTTCCAATGAAAATGAAAATTTAAACACTCTAGCTATGGTCGTAGAAATCAAAGAACAATTTAGCTATTTAAGCCCATTTTCTTTTATAGAAGGTTTTAAGATAGGCGATCGTGCTTTCATAAGTGATGCAGGTATGCAAATAGGCGTTAGCGATGAACTTTTAGGCAGAGTAGTAGATCCTTTTATGCGTCCAAAAGATGGTAAAGGAGCTATAGAAGTAAGTAAATATATGCCTATAATGCGTGCACCTATTGATGCGATGAAAAGAGGGCTTATAGAAGAAGTTTTTCCCGTGGGTGTTAAAACCATAGACGCACTTTTAACTTGTGGTGTAGGGCAAAAACTTGGTATTTTTGCAGGAAGCGGGGTAGGAAAATCCACTCTTATGGGAATGATAGTTAAAAATTCCAAAGCTCCTATAAAGGTAGTGGCACTCATAGGAGAAAGGGGGCGTGAAATTCCTGAATTTATACAAAAAAATTTAGGCGGAAAGCTCGATGATACAGTGATTATTGTTGCTACAAGTGATGATAGTGCTTTGATGCGTAAATACGGTGCTTTTTGTGCAATGAGTGTGGCAGAATACTTTAAAGAACAAGGTAAAGATGTACTTTTTATCATGGATAGTGTAACGCGTTTTGCTATGGCGCAAAGAGAAATAGGACTAGCTCTTGGAGAACCTCCTACAACCAAAGGTTATCCACCAAGTGTTTTAAGTCTTTTGCCTCAACTCATGGAAAGAACGGGTAAAGAAGAAGGTAAAGGCACTATAACAGCCTTTTTTACCGTTTTGGTAGATGGAGATGATATGAGCGATCCAATTGCTGATCAAAGTCGTTCTATCTTAGATGGACACATTGTTTTAAGTCGTGAATTAACAGACTTTGGAATTTATCCTCCTATTAATATACAAAACTCTGCTTCAAGGGTGATGAGTGACATTATAAGTCCTGAACATAAACTTTGGGCAAGAAAATTTAAGCGTTTAAACTCGCTTTTAAAAGAAAATGAAGTATTGCTTCGCATCGGTGCCTATCAAAAAGGAAGTGATAAAGAACTTGATGAAGCTATTTCTAAAAAAGAATTTATGCAAAAATTCTTAGGGCAAAATCCTGAAGAAAGCTTCGAATTTAATCAAACTTTAGAGCTTTTAAGTCAAATTGATACACCAAATACTCCTTTGCCACCAACTCAAAATATAAATGTAGGAAGTGCAAGTGCAACCTTGCCTAATCCTAATTTAAAATAAAATTATTTAATAAAATAATCCCCATCAAAACTGATTAAAGAATATTTCCTTTCATTGCCTATGCTTTGGGTTAATTCTTCTATGCTTAAAAAACTTAGCGTATCAGCTTCTACATATTCACGCACTTCTTCAGTATTTTTATTTGCGCTGATAAGTTCTTCAAAAGTTGGAGTATCTATACCGTAAGTATCAGGAAATTTGATCTCAGGACAAGCTATGGCAAGATGGATTTTGCTCGCTCCTGCAGCACGAAGTAAAGAAATTATTTTTTTAGAAGTAGTGCCACGCACCAAGCTATCATCAATGACTACAATTTCTTTGCCTTCTAAAACTTTACGCATAGGGTTAAGCTTTAGTTTTACTTTTAAATTTCTAAGCTCTTGAGTTGGCTCTATAAAGGTTCTTCCTACATAATGATTTCTTACTATTGCCATTTCAAGAGGGATTTGTAAATATTGCGCAAAACCTATAGCTGCACTTACTCCACTATCTGGCACAGGCACGACAAAGTCTGCTTTATAAACAAATTTTTTAGCTAAAGCTTCGCCCATTTTTTTACGCACTTCATACACACTTTTGCCTTCTACTATGCTATCAGGTCTAGCAAAATAAATGTATTCAAAAGCACAAATTCTAGGAGTTTGAGAAAAAAGTTCTATACTTTCAAATTTATCATTTCCTTGAGTAAAAATAAGCATTTCCCCTGGTTTAACATCACGAATAAATTCAGCCTCTATAAGATCAAAAGCACAAGTTTCACTAGCAACTATATAGCCTCCATCTTTTAAACGTCCTAAAGATAAAGGACGTACTCCATGAGGATCTCTTACAACATAAAGTTTATCTTTGCTTGCTAAAACAAAACAATAAGCCCCTATACATTCTTTTAAACTCTCAATAAATCTATCTTTTAAGCTTTCTTGCTTACTTCTTGCGATAAGATGGACAACATTTTCTGTATCCATATTGGTTTGAAAAATAGCCCCATCTTGAATAAGTCTTGATCTTACTTCTTCTTTATTAACTAAATTTCCATTATGCGCTAAAGCAATATCACCTAAAACCGAAGTAGCTGCTATGGGCTGAGCGTCATTTAAACTTGAATTTCCTGCTGTAGAATAGCGATTATGCCCTATAGCGATTTCACCTTCTAAAGTTTTTAGATTATCAGGATTAAAAATTTGACTCACTTCACCTTTAGCTTTAATAGTCTTAATATTTTTACCATTACTCACACTAATACCACTTGCCTCTTGCCCACGGTGTTGCATAGCAAAAAGTGCATAATACGCATAAGTGCTAGCATTTTTTGAATTGATAACTCCTACAACTGCACACATTTTAAATTCCTAAAAAATCATTGATTGAATACATTTTTGCTTCTTGCTTACTAAGCCAAATAGCGATTTTAATCGCACCTTTAGCAAAAGTCGCCCTTGAAGTAGCGGTATGATTAAGTTCTAAAAATTCCCCATCTTCATAAAAACCTACTGTATGACGTCCTACTATATCGCCACCCCTTAAACTCATCACGGCAATCTCATCTTTGCTTCTTTCACCTATAATGCCATCTCTTCCACTTACTCTTACTTTTTCAAGTTCTAAATTTCTAGCTTTTGCTACACTTTGGGCTAAAGTCATAGCCGTACCACTTGGTGCATCTTTTTTATGGCGATGATGCATTTCTAAAATTTCTATATCAAAATTTCTTAGCATTTGACTGGCTTTACTAGCAAGATAGTTTAAAACTGCAACACCTAAAGACATATTGGTCGCATAAAAAATCGGCATCACTTCACTAGCACTTTGCATCAAATGTAAAATTTTCTCATCAAGTCCTGTTGTACCTATTACCAAAGGTTTAGGCATAGTTCTTGCATAATTTAAAAGCTCATGAGTTCCACTTGGGGAAGAAAAATCAATAATCACATCGCTTTTTTCAAAAAGCTCTTCTAAATTTCCACCCTTATTATAAAGTATCGAAATTTGTGCTTGCGTTTCGCTTTTTAAACATTCTTCAATCTGTTTTCCCATGCGTCCTTTAGCGCCATAAATTCCTATTTTAATCATCTTTTTCCTTGAAAATAAAATATTGATTTTAGCATTTATTTTGTAAATTTTAAATAATAAAATTAAGCTTTATAATTTTTTAATTTATATAAATTATCTAACAATTTTGCTTCTTCTCCTAAGCCCTTGCTATGATAAAATTTTAAATTTTTACTAAGATATTTTTGCTCTACCCAGCCACCAAAATCATGTGGATAAAGATAGTTTTGTTTTTCTTGATGATTGTTGTTAAGATAATTAGGTATTTCTAAAGCTTCATTATTTTTTACATAGTTTAAAGCTTCATTGATAGCTTTGTAGCTTGCATTAGATTTGATTGTGCTTGCTAAATAAACTACGCATTGGGCTAGGATAATTCTTGCTTCAGGATAACCTATATTTTTAACAGCCTCTAGAGTCGAAACCGCTAAATTTAAAGCATTTGGATCGGCATTTCCGACATCTTCACTTGAAAAAATCACCAAACGCCTAGCGATAAAATCCGCACTTTCTCCTGCATCAATAAGTCTTGCAAGATAATAAATAGCTGCATCAACGTCACTTCCGCGTAAACTTTTTATCATTGCACTTGCTAAAATATAATGTGTATCTTTTGAGCTAACACCTTCACTATTTATGGTGTTGCGAAGTTTTTTAAGATTTTCAAGACTGATATGTTTTTCATCTAAAACCAAGACAAATTCAAGCAAATTTAGCATAGCTCTTGCATCAGCACTTTTAAGTAGAAAATCTTTAGCTTCTTTATCAATACTAAATTTCATTTTTTCTTGTACACGCAAAAGTAAAGTTTCAAGTTCCTTTACCCCTAAAGATTTAAATTCGAAAAGCATGGAACGACTTCTTATGCCAGAACTTAAAACAAAATAGGGATTTTCAGTGCTTGCGCCGATTAAAATTAAACGGTAATTTTCCATAGGAATTAAAAGCATTTCTTGTTGGGTTTTGCTAAGGCGGTGAATTTCATCAATAAAAATTAAAGGCTTATAAAGACTATTTTTATAATTATCTAAAATTTTTCTTAGTTCTTCGAGTTTAAAATTTCCTCCATCAAATTCATAAAAATCTAAGCCAAATTCTTTGGCTACAACTCTAGCAAAAGTTGTTTTTCCAGAACCTGCTGTTCCAAAAAAAATACTATGAGGAAGTTTTTGTAAAGCAGTAAATTTTTTGAAAATTTCTATAAGCTCATATTGTCCTAAAATATCATCAAAATTTTCAGGGCGAAAGGTTAAAGCTAGGCTCATTAATTTAAATCCATATTTGAAAATTCACTACCATTAATTTTTAGCTGAGGATTGGCTAAGCTATCATAAGATAAATTTAGAAAAAAGTTATTATTTTCTTTTAAAAAATATTGATTTAAACCTCCATAATCCTTTGTCCAAGGAAAAATTTCATCTGGCTCATCTAAACTGATAACTTGTAATTTTGCTTGATAAGAGTTGTTAATATTTAAATTGCCTTGTAGACTGATATTTTGTTTATTTTTTTCAAGAATTAAATTTTGTATTTTTAGATCAAGATTTTTTTGAATAAAATGAGAGATATTGAAATTTGAGTTAAGAAATTTATTTATGGTTATGTTAAATTTTGTTTTGTCAAAATTCAAATTCTGACCCAATAAAGATTTAAGATCAATATCAATTTCATTAGATTTTCCTTGTATGTTTAAGTTTATTGTTGAATTTTCTTCATTAAAATTTACTTGGTTTTTGCTATAAAAAGAATTGATTTTATTGTTATCTAGCACAAGATAATCAAAGTTGATTTGTTGTTGGCTATCGCTAAATAAATTTAACTCATAAAATTGTACAGGATTGTTAAAAAATTGTTCGTAATTTAAATTTTGCAATACAAATTTAGTATAAAATTGAGAAAAATCAATCATATCAAAATGTATTTTAATGTTTTTAATTTCTAAATTTTTATTCATTAAAGCTTCAATATATCCGCCGTTTATGATGGTATCTCCGCCTTCATTGCTTAAATTTATATCTTTAATATTTAGAAATATTTTAGAGTTGTTATCGTGTAATTTGAGAGTAAAAGTTCCTAATTTATTGTTTTTTAACACTTCATCTAAAAAATCAAAAGGATTTGTAAAATTTCCTTTTATAATTTTATTTAAGAAAAAATAATTATTAAATTTAAGGTTGATTTTGGTTGAAAGCTGTGTATGAGAGTGATTTAAAGTAAAACTTCCTTTAGAAGTTAAAAAACCTTTTTTGAAGTAAATATCTGTAATTGTATAATCAGGATTGCTGTTTTTAATAAATTTATTAAATAAAAGTTCGTTGGTGTATTCTATATAAAATATATGAATAATAAAACCTAATATAAAACAAAAAACAATAAAAATCCATTTTTTCATTATTTGCCTTAGATGAAAATATAAGTGTTATTTTATAAATTGCTTGTTAAAAAAGAGTTTAAATTTTTATTTAAGAGTGATGAAGTAGTTTAGTAAAGAATGATTTTTATAAATCCCTTGTTAAGGGATTTATATTAATAAGCTTTTTTATAACATTGAATTTCAATTTTTCTAGCTACTGGAATAGCCTGAGTATTTGGTGTAGCAGGTGTTCCATAAGAAATTTTACTTTCTAAAAAATTTCCAACCTGTAAATCTTTAAAAGTTCCATCTTTATCTGTTCCAAAAATACCACAATCATCCATTTCTATTTCGGTATTTGGTAGAACTTTTATAGCCATTTGTCCGCCATAAATAGAGTCAATAAGCAAGGTTTTATTGTTATCATAAATTTGTGCAATAGTACCTTCAAGTTTTAGACTATCTGCAAAAAGCATTGAGCTAGCTAAAAGTGCTGATGTAAATAAAATACTTTTTTTCATAATTATTTCTCCTTGTAATGTAAAGTGATAACATTATAAACTTTTTAAGTGAAGTGAATGTGAAGTTAAAATTTTGACTTTTTAGTTTTGATAATATTATGCAACTTATTATATTTTGACTATCGTTACTTCTAGTTGTAAATTTAAAAGAGTGAATACTTTATCAAAAATAATTAAAAATTATTTTTTATTCTTGTTTAAAATAGTTACATTAGAAAATATATTTTTTCCAAAAAGCTATAAATTTAAACACATATAAGTTGGACTTAAAATATCCATTTTATTATTGAATAAAAATGATACAAAAGGATAGGATATGGAATTTTTTTTAGCTTTATTGGGTTTTTTCTCATTAGGATTGATAGTTTGGCTTTTGCTAAAAGATTATACTACTCCGGCATTAGCTTTTATAAGTGTAAGTATTAGCGTAGCTTGTATTTTACTTATTCTTGAACAGCTTGGTTTTGGCGTGGGTGCAGCTTTAGGGGTTAAAGGAGGTGTTTTTGATATTAAAACATTGGTTGCTTTTATTAAAGATGGAGTCAAAAGCGTAACGGATACGGCAGCTTTGTTTGTTTTTTCTATACTCTTTTTTAGTGTTTTAAATGCAAGTGGTTTTTTTACTAAAATTTTAAATGCGTTTTTATCAAAAATGAAAGCTAATGTATATCAAGTTTGCATTCTTACTGTTTTTATTACTGCTGCTGTGCATTTAGATGGTTCAGGTGCTTCTACTTTTCTTATTGTAATACCTGCATTATTACCTATTTATGAGCGTCTAGGTATAAGAAAGACTTCAATGTTATTGATTATTACTTCGGCTATGGGGGTTATGAATGTTATTCCTTGGGGTGGTCCTACTTTAAGAGCGGCTACTAATATAGGAATGGATGCAAATTTGCTTTGGCACCATATTATACCTATTCAGATTGTAGGTTTGGTATTATCCCTTCTTTTGGCAATTTGGATTGCTAAGATAGAAATAAAAAGAGGTGCAGGCGCAGGTAACTTGTCGGGAATAAATTTAAATATAGAAAAAAGCGAACACCATAATGAAAAATGGTTTTGGTTAAATTTACTTGTAGCTATTGGGGTTATTGGGCTTTTAATTAGTGGTATTTTTCCTAGTTATATTTGCTTTATGATAGGACTTGCAATAATTTTACCGCTTAATTATCCTAATTTAAAAATAGCTAAAAAAGTTTTAGATCGTGCAAGTGCTGGTGCAATGCTTATGTATATTACTTTAATTGGTGCTGGGATATTAATAGGCGTATTTGATAAAAGTGGTATTATGGAGAAAATGGGTGTTTTGATTTTAAATTTTGTTCCAGATTATTTAGGCGCTTATATTCCTTTGATGGTAGGGATATTAGCTGTTCCAATGGCAATTATTTTTTGTACAGATTCTTATTTTTATGGAGTGATGCCTATAGTTTTGAGTGTAACTAAGGCTTTTGGCGCTGAACCTTTGACTATAGCTATTATCATGGTGATAGCAAGAAATTGTGCGACATTTATTTCTCCTGTTGTGCCTGCAACTTTGCTAGGTTGCGGTTTAGCAGAGGTTAATATTAAAGATCATATCAAAAGAAGCTTTTTTTATATATGGGGTATAAGTATTATTTGCTTGATTTTTGCTGAGGTAGCTGGGATAATATAATTAAAATAAAAAAACTTTTGATTTTTCAATGATTGGTTCATTGTTTTATGATATTTTTGAGTCAAAAATTTATAAAAATATAAGCGTTTTTTTGTATTATTTTATTTTGCTTTAGAGAAAAATTATAAATTTAAACTTATAAGAATATTTTTTAACGTTGAAAGTAAATTTTAAAACGGAGAAATGATGTACAAAAAACAAAATTTACCAGAACTTACCTTAAGGGGTTTGATTTTGGGAAGTATTTTAACTATTATTTTTACAGCTTCAAATGTATATTTGGGGTTAAAAGTGGGACTTACTTTTTCATCATCAATTCCAGCTGTGGTCATCTCCATGGCGGTTTTGAGTCTTTTTAAGACTTCAAATATTTTAGAAAATAATATGGTTCAAACTCAAGCTTCAGCAGCAGGAACTTTATCATCAGTTATTTTTGTTATCCCAGGACTTTTTATGTGTGGGTATTGGAGTGAATTTCCACTTTGGCAAACTTTTATGATATGTCTTTGTGGTGGTGGACTTGGAGTGCTTTTTACTATACCATTAAGAAGGGCTATGGTAGTTGAAAGCAAACTTGCTTATCCTGAAGGTAGGGCCGCAGCTGAAATTTTAAAAGTAGCCAATAAAGATCAGAGTAATAAAAAAGGAAAACAAGGTATTAAAGAAATAGCATTAGGCTCTTTTATAGCTGCTATTTTTAGTTTATTAAGCAATGGTTTTAAACTCGCTGCAAGTGAGAGTAATTTTGCTTTCATTTGGAATAAAATGGCTTTTGGTTTTTCTATGGGATATTCTTTGGCACTTTTAGGAGCAGGTTATTTAGTCGGTTTAGCAGGTGCTATAGCTCTTTTTGTAGGTATGTTTTTAGCTTGGGGTATTTTTACTCCCTATCTTTCAAATTTTGAATTCGATAGTGCAAAAAATGCCGTAGATTTAGCTTCTAGTGTATGGAGTTCTAAAGTAAGGCTTATAGGAACAGGAGCTATTGCTATAGCAGCGCTTTGGACTTTAATAGAACTTTTAAAACCCGTTATTGAAGGTATTAAAGAAATTGTTAAAAATGTTAAAATTACTAATCAAGAAAAAAATGAAAGAACAAATATAGACCTTTCTTTAAAAAGTATTTTTATACTTTTTGTTTTAATGGTTGTGGGTTTATTTATTACTTTTTATAGTTTTGTTGAAGATGCTAACTTAAGTATTTATTATCAAATGCTATTTTCATTTGTTGGAACTTTAGTTTCTGTTTTAATAGGTTTTTTTGTTGCAGCAGCTTGCGGATATATGGCAGGACTTGTAGGATCTTCTTCTAGTCCTATTTCTGGAATCGGACTTATTGGTGTTATTATTTCTTCTATTGTTTTTTTGGTTTTAGGTGTGGAACTTTTTCAAGATCCTATGCTTTCTAAATTTGCAGTAGCGTTAGCTATTTTTACTACTAGTGTTATTTTGGCTACAGCTGCTATTTCGAATGACAATTTACAAGATTTAAAGACAGGGCATTTAGTCGGAGCTACTCCTTGGAAGCAACAAGTTGCTTTACTTGTAGGCTGTGTTTTTGGTGCTTTGGCTATAGTTCCTGTTTTAAATTTGCTTTATCAAGCCTATGGTTTTGTTGGGGCAATGCCAAGAGAAGGTATGGATGCTTCATCGGCTTTAGCAGCACCGCAAGCAAATTTAATGAGTACTATCGCTCAAGGAATTTTTCATCACAATATAGAGTGGGGTTATATGGCTTTTGGTGTATTTGTAGGAATTTTAATGATTATTATAGATAAAATTTTAAGAAGAACACAGAAAATGTCTTTGCCGCCTTTAGCCGTTGGAATAGGTATTTACCTTCCGCCTGCTGTAAATATACCTTTAGTTATAGGCGGAATTTTAAAATATATTGTAATGCAATACTTGACTAAAAAATATGCAAAAAATTCTCATAAAGAAGAAAAACTTGCGAGTTGTGAGCAAAGAGGCACGCTTTTTGCTTCAGGGCTTATAGTGGGTGAAAGTATTTTTGGGGTAATTATCGCAGGAATTACTGTATTTTCAGTAAGTATGGGTGGTAGTGAAAATCCTTTAGCTTTAAATTTAGCAAATTTTCATGATAGCGAGCTTTTCGCGCTTATCTTTTTTGTTGGCGTTGTATTATATTTTATTAAGCGTATTGTTAAAAAAGAT
The DNA here is from genome assembly GCF_001764255.1 of Campylobacter sp. BCW_4341. Classification (NCBI taxonomy): domain Bacteria; kingdom Pseudomonadati; phylum Campylobacterota; class Epsilonproteobacteria; order Campylobacterales; family Campylobacteraceae; genus Campylobacter; species Campylobacter sp. BCW_4341. The sequence goes on from NZ_MKAH01000019.1 coordinate 46,430, forward strand.
GCTTAATTTTTGGGGTTAAAACCCCATTTAATCCATTCTGATATAATTTTTCTTTTGCAATTATCATTCAAGGATTAAAATGGAAAATTTATATGCTTTAATACTTGGAATTATAGAAGGTCTGACTGAGTTTTTACCTGTTTCTTCAACAGGACATATGATTTTAGGTACGACTATTTTAGGTATTGATATAGATGAGTTTTGGAAAAATTTTTTGATTATCATCCAGCTTGGTTCTATTTTGGCGGTAATTTTTGTATTTTGGCGTAAATTGTTTCAAGGGCTTGATATTTGGTTAAAACTTGCAGTGGGATTTTTTCCTACTGGAGTTATAGGGCTTTTTGTGGCAAAATACTTAAATGCTTTATTTAATGGTTGGGTTGTGGTTGGAATGCTCATTTTTGGTGGTGTTGTGCTTATTTTTATAGAACTTGCGCACAAAAATAAACAATATCGTATCAATTCCTTAGAAGAAATAAGTTTTAAACAAGCTTTTTGTATAGGTATTTTTCAATCTTTAGCCATGATTCCTGGCGCTTCAAGAAGTGGAGCAAGTATTATTGGTGGGCTTTTGTTAGGATTTAATAGAAAAGTGGCTGCTGAATTTAGTTTTTTACTTGCTATTCCAACGATGATTATTGCTACAGCTTATAGTATTTATAAAGAGCCTGAATTGCTGAGTAACACAAATTCTTTAATTCCTTTAAGTATAGGTTTTATCACTGCTTTTGTCGTTGCGGTTTTAGTTATAAAATTTTTCTTAAAATTTATTTCTAAATTTAATTTTATCCCTTTTGGAATTTATCGCATTATTTTGGGGCTTATTTTCTTTTATGTGTATTATAGTGGGATTTTAAATGCTGGAAGTGAATTTAAGCTATAAATAAATATTAAATTTATTCTAAGATTTTTTTAAAAATAAGCTGAATTTCAAAAATAATTAAGTCTTAGAAAGTTAAAATTAGAACTTTATAAACACTCACAGGGTAAGTGAGCGACAAAGGGTTAAAAATATGGAAAAAGAAGTTATTGCGTATTTGGACAATGAGATAATAATTGACTCTCAAAGCGTGAAAAATACAAATTTAAAAGAAATTTATTTTGATAATTCTAAAGAAAGTTTAGAAGTGATACGCCATTCTTGTGCGCATTTAATGGCGCAGGCGATTAAGAGCTTGTATCCTGAAGCTAAATTTTTCGTTGGTCCTGTTATAGAAGATGGATTTTATTATGATTTTCGTGTAGAAAGTAAGATCGGCGAAGAAGATTTAGTAAAAATTGAAAAAAAGATGAAAGAACTTGCTGAAGCAAAGATTGAAATTTCAAAATATGAAATCACAAAAAGCGAAGCTTTGGCTAAATTTCAAAATGATGATTTAAAACAAGAAGTTTTATTGCGTATTCCTGATGGAGCTGTAAGTATTTATAAGCAAGGTGAATTTGAAGATTTGTGTCGTGGTCCTCATGTACCAAATACGAAATTTTTACGCTTTTTTAAACTCACTCGTGTTGCAGGAGCGTATTTGGGTGGTGATGAAAAAAGAGAAATGCTTACTCGAATTTATGGGACTGCTTTTGCAGATAAGGAAAGTTTGAAAGAGTATTTAACCATTATCGAAGAAGCTAAAAAACGCGATCATAGAAAGCTTGGAACAGAGCTTAAACTTTTTACTTTTGATGATGAGATTGGAGGAGGTCTTCCTATCTGGTTAAGCAATGGCGCAAGGCTTAGATCTAAACTTGAACATATGCTTTATAAAATTCATCGTTTGCGTGGTTATGAACCTGTGCGTGGGCCTGAACTTTTAAAAGCAGATGCATGGAAAATCAGTGGACATTATGCAAACTATAAAGAAAATATGTATTTTACACAAATTGATGAACAAGAATATGGCATTAAGCCTATGAACTGTGTGGGACATATTAAAATTTATCAAAGTGATGTAAGAAGTTATCGTGATTTGCCTTTGAAATTTTTTGAATACGGCGTGGTACATCGTCATGAAAAAAGTGGCGTTTTGCATGGACTTTTTAGAGTGAGAGAATTCACTCAAGATGATGCACATATTTTTTGTATGCCAAGTCAGATTAAAGAGCAGGTTTTAGAAATTTTAGCTTTTGTGGATAATTTGATGAAATTATTTGATTTTAGCTATGAAATGGAAATTTCAACTAAACCTGAAAAAGCCATAGGTGATGATGAAATTTGGGAAATAGCGACTAAGGCTTTAAAAGAAGCTTTAGATGAACAAGGTTTAAAATACGGTATTGATGAAGGTGGCGGGGCTTTTTATGGGCCAAAGATTGATATTAAAATCACCGATGCTTTAAAAAGAAAGTGGCAATGTGGAACCATACAAGTAGATTTTAACCTGCCAAGTCGTTTTAAACTCGAATATACTGATAGTGATAATGAAAAAAAACAACCTGTAATGTTGCATCGTGCGATTTTAGGTTCTTTTGAAAGATTTATAGGAATTTTAACCGAGCATTGTGCGGGTGAGTTTCCATTTTTTATCGCACCAACCGCAGTGGGTATAGTGCCAATAGGCGAAGCACATATTGCTTACGCAAAAGAAATTCAAAAAGAATTATTAGAGCTTAATATCGATAGCGAGGTGTATGAAAAAAATGAGAGCTTAAGTAAAAAAATTCGTATCGCTGAAAAGCAAAAATTACCTATGATTTTAGTTTTAGGCGATGATGAGGTGGCAAAGCGTAGCGTTGCTTTAAGAGATAGAAGAGCTAAAGAACAAAAAAATCTTAGCTTGGACGAATTTATTAAATTAGTTAAGGAGAAAATGAGTGAGGTACACTTTTGAGTAAAGAAAAAGAAGTATTGCTCAATGAAGAAATAAGAGCGGATGAAATCAGATGTGTTGGCGATGATGGCAAAGTTTATGGTATTATCAGTAGTGATGAAGCTTTAGAAATTGCAAATCGTTTAGGACTTGATCTTGTAATGATAGCTGCAGATGCTAAGCCACCTGTTTGCAAGATCATGGACTATGGTAAATTCCGTTATCAACAAGAGAAAAAACAAAAAGAAGCAAAGAAAAAACAAAAAGTGATTGATATAAAAGAAATCAAACTTTCTGTAAAAATTGCTCAAAATGATATTAATTACAAGGTAAAACATGCTTTAGAATTTTTAGAACAAGGTAAGCATGTGAGATTTCGTGTGTTCTTAAAAGGACGTGAAATGGCAACTCCTGAAGCAGGTGTAGTTTTGCTTGAAAAAATTTGGACTATGATAGAAAATGAAGCTAATCGTGACAAAGAGCCAAATTTTGAAGGTCGTTATGTAAATATGCTTGTAACTCCAAAAAAAGCTTAATCCACTTTTGTGGATAAGGCTTTTAAAGGTTTTAAATTTTGAAAGAAAATCCTTCTTTTTTAAAAGAGCAAATTATAACTTATCTTGGAAATAAAAGAGCACTTTTAAGTTTTTTAAATAAGGGCTTTAAGGTAGCTAAAAAAGAACTTGGTAAAGATAAATTTAGTTTTTGTGATATGTTTAGTGGCTCAGGTATTGTAAGTCGCTTTGCAAAGGCATACTCGAGTTATATTTTAGCTAATGATTTAGAAGATTATTCAAAACTTATCAATAAGTGTTATCTTGCTAATAAAGACAAAGATTTACTCCAAAATCTAAAAAAGTGTTATAAAAATTTAACCCAAAATTTAGATTTTCAAAAAGGTTTTATCAGTGAGCTTTATGCTCCAAAAGATGATGATGATATTAAAAAAAATGAAAGGGTTTTTTATACTTTTAAAAATGCTTTATATCTTGATACTATGAGACAAAGAATTGAAAATGAAATTCCAAAAGAATTAAAGCATTTTTTTATAGCCCCTTTAATTTATGAAGCTAGTGTGCATTCAAATACTAGTGGAGTTTTTAAAGGTTTTTATAAGGGTAAGGATGGTATCGGAAAATTTGGTGGCGAAGGACAAAATGCACTTAAACGCATTAAAGGAGAAATAGAGCTTAAAATGCCTATTTTTTCAAATTTTTCTTGCGAATTTGAAGTGATGCAAAAGGATGCAAGCATGCTTGCAAAAGAACTTGATTTTTTTGATGTGGTTTATCTTGATCCTCCTTACAATCAACATCCTTATAGCTCTAATTACTTTATGTTAAATTTAATCGCAAATTATAAAAAACCTGAAGAAATTTCCAAAATCAGTGGCATTCCAAAAGATTGGAATCGTAGTACTTTTAATAAGTCAAAATTTGCCCAAGACGCTTTATTTGAACTTATTAATGATTTAAAAGCAAGAGTGATTTTACTTTCTTATAATTGCGAAGGTTTTATAAAAAAAGAAATTTTTTTAAAGCGTTTAAGTACTCTTGGAAAATGTCGTATTTTAGAACAAAAATATAATACTTTTAGAGCTTCTCGCAATCTTAAAAATCGTAATATTCATCTTCATGAACAACTTTATATTTTAGTTAAAAATTAAATTCTTGTTGCTAAAATTATTTTTTATTTTGCATGATTAAATTAATTTTATTTTTTCAGATGTTTTGATTTTCGAGCAATAAAGATAAGGTTAAAGAGAATAATAGTTAAAATTTTTAACTTTTTTTGTTTATAATATTTGCTTTTACATTTAAAGGATAAAGATGAAAATAAAAGTTGGGATTTTAGGAGCGAGTGGTTATGCAGGTAATGAGCTTGTACGCATTTTGCTTAATCATCCCAAAGTTGAAATTTCTTATTTAGGTTCGAGTTCTAGCGTGGGACAAAATTATCAAGATCTTTATCCTAATACCCCTTTAAATTTATGTTTTGAAAATAAAAATTTAGATGAACTTGAACTTGATCTTTTGTTTTTGGCTACTCCGCATGAATTTAGCGCTAAGCTTTTAAATGAGAATTTGTTAAAAAAGATGAAAATCATTGATTTAAGTGCAGATTTTCGTCTTAAAAATCCTAAAGATTATGAGCTTTGGTATAAATTCACTCATCCTAATCAAGAGCTTTTGCAAAATGCAGTTTATGGACTTTGCGAGCTTTATAAAGAAGAGATAAAAAAAGCAAGTTTGGTGGCAAATCCAGGTTGCTATACCACTTGTTCTATCTTAAGTCTTTATCCGCTTTTTAAAGAAAAAATCATCGATTTTAACTCAGTTATCATTGATGCAAAAAGTGGAGTAAGCGGAGCAGGAAGAAGTGCAAAGATGGAAAATCTTTTTTGCGAAGTTAATGAAAATATCAAAGCTTATGGTTTGGCTTCGCACCGCCATACTCCCGAAATTGAAGAGCATTTAAGCTATGCGGCCAAAGAGAAAATCACTCTACAATTTACCCCTCATCTTGTACCTATGCAAAGAGGAATTTTAATCAGTGCTTATGCAAATTTAAAAGAGAATTTGCAAGAACAAGATATACGCGATATTTATACAAAATACTATCAAAACAATAAATTCATAAGGCTTTTACCGCCGCAGTCGTTTCCGCAGACTCGGTGGGTTAAATCAAGCAATTTTGCGGATATAAATTTTAGTATAGATCAACGCACAAGGCGTGTTATTGTGCTTGGTGCTATTGATAATTTAATTAAAGGCGCAGCAGGACAAGCTGTTCAAAATATGAATTTAATGTTTGATTTTGATGAAGATGAAGGACTTAAATTCTTTGCAAATTTGTAAAGGATAAAAATGATAATACGAGCTATGCAAAAAAGTGATTATGAAGTCGTTTATAAGCTTTGGTGCGAGATAAAAGGCTTTGGGATAAGAAGCATTGATGATAGCAAAGAAAATATAGAAAATTTTTTAGATAGAAACCCAAATCTTAGCGTTGTAGCAGTGATTGATGAAGAAATTGTAGGAAGTATACTTTGCGGGCATGATGGACGCACAGGGGGATTTTATCATGTATGTGTGCATAAAGATCATAGAAAAAAGGGTATAGCACACGAGATGACAAAATTTTGTCTCGAGGCTTTAAAAGCTCAAAAGATCAATAAAATCGCCTTAATCGCTTTTAAAAACAATGATTTAGGCAATGAGTTTTGGAAACATTATGGTTTTACTTTAAGAGAGGATGCGAATTATTACGATCTTTCTTTAAATGAGTATAATCAAACCAGCTTTAATGTTTAAGGAATGATCATGCAAAAATATTTAGAAAAAGCCAATGTCTTAATCGAAGCTTTACCTTATATACGCAAATTTAATTCTAAGATTATACTTATAAAATACGGTGGATCAGCTATGGAAGATGAAGAGCTAAAGCATTGTGTGATGCAAGATATAGCTCTTTTAAAACTTGTGGGTTTAAAGCCTATCATTGTACATGGCGGGGGAAAAGATATTTCTGCTATGTGTGAAAAATTAGGCGTAAAGAGTGAGTTTAAAAACGGTCTTAGAGTTAGTGATAAAGCCACTACTGAAGTAGCAAGCATGGTTTTAAATCATATCAATAAAAATTTAGTTCATAGTTTGCAAAATTTAGGAGTTAAAGCCATAGGGCTTTGTGGTAAAGATGGTGCACTTTTAGAATGTGTGAAAAAAGATGTAAATTTAGCTTTTGTTGGCACGATACAAAAGGTAAATTCGAAAATTTTAGAAGAGCTTTTAGAAAAAGATTTTTTACCTATCATTGCTCCTATTGGCATGGATGAGGATTTTAATACTTATAATATTAACGCTGATGACGCAGCTTGTGCGATTGCTAAGGCTTTAAGGGCTGAAAAACTTGCTTTTTTAACCGATACTGCAGGGCTTTATGAGGATTTTAATGATAAAAATTCTTTGATTTCTAAAATCAGTCTTGAACAAGCTAAAATTTTAGCTCCTAAAATAGAAGGCGGTATGCATGTAAAATTAAAATCTTGCATTGATGCTTGTGAAAATGGAGTTAAAAAGGTGCATATTTTAGATGGGCGCGTGAAGCATTCTTTGTTGCTTGAGTTTTTTACTGATGAAGGTATAGGCACTTTGGTGGGTTAAAGAATGAAAATGGATTATAAAGAACAAAGTCATATTATCCCTACTTATAAGCGTTTTGATATAGTTTTAGAAAAAGGGCAGGGGGTTTATCTTTTTGATGATAAGGCTAAAAAATATCTTGATTTTTCAAGTGGTATAGGCGTTTGTGCTTTAGGATATAATCATGCTAAATTTAATGCTAAAATCAAAGCTCAAGTGGATAAGCTTTTACATACTAGCAATTTATATTATAATGAAAACATAGCCGCTGCAGCTAAAAATTTAGCCAAAGCTAGTGCTTTAGAGCGTGTTTTTTTTACAAATTCTGGCACAGAAAGTATAGAAGGAGCGATGAAAACAGCTAGAAAATACGCCTTTAACAAAGGTATTAAGGGCGGACAATTTATCGCTTTTAAGCATTCTTTTCATGGGCGTACTTTAGGGGCTTTATCGCTTACTGCTAATGAAAAATATCAAAAGCCTTTTAAACCTTTAATTTCAGGGGTTAAATTTGCAAAATATAATGATATTTTAAGCGTTGAAAAACTAGTAAATGAAAAAACTTGCGCCATTATCTTAGAAAGCGTGCAAGGAGAAGGTGGGATAAATCCTGCAAATAAAGATTTTTACAAAGCCTTAAGAAAGCTTTGCGATGAAAAAGATATATTATTAATCGCTGATGAAATTCAATGTGGCATGGGTAGAAGTGGAAAATTTTTTGCCTATGAGCACGCACAAATTTTGCCTGATATTATGACTTCAGCTAAGGCCTTAGGTTGTGGGCTTAGTGTGGGTGCTTTTGTAATAAATCAAAAAGTAGCAAGCAATTCTTTAGAAGCAGGCGATCATGGTAGCACTTATGGGGGAAATCCTTTGGTTTGCGCAGGAGTGAATGCAGTTTTTGAAATTTTTAAAGAAGAAAAAATTTTAGAAAATGTCAATAAACTCACGCCTTATTTAGAGCAAAGTTTAGATGAGTTGATAAAAGAATTTGATTTTTGTAAAAAACGCAAAGGCTTAGGGTTTATGCAAGGGCTTAGTCTTGATAAAAGTGTAAAAGTGTCCAAGGTCATTCAAAAATGCCAAGAAAATGCACTTTTGCTGATAAGTTGCGGGGAGAATGATTTGAGATTTTTACCTCCTTTGATTTTGCAAAAAGAACATATTGATGAAATGAGTGAAAAGTTAAGAAAGGCTCTAAAGAGTTTTTAATAAATTTTGTAAAAAAAGTTTATTCTTTTCCATCTACTATAGGCACAAATAAACATTCTTCTAAAATTTCTTTTTGTAAATTTGTGCCATTTTTTCTAAGGCGTGTGATGAATTGTTTGCCATTGTGTAAAATAGGAGCGACTAAAATCCCGCCATCGCTTAATTGATCGAGTAAAATTTCAGGAATTTGTGTCGCATAAGCAGAAAATAAAATTCTATCATAAGGAGCATAATTTTTCCAGCCATTTTGTCCATCATCAAATTTTACATTGATATTAAAAAGTTCTAATTCTCTGAAAGTTTGAGCGGCTTTTTTGGCTAAATTTTCTATGCGTTCTATGGTAAAAACACGCCTTATGACTTTGCTTAAAATCGCAGCTTGATAGCCGCTTCCACAACCTATCTCTAAAATACTATCAGCATTTTTAAAATCTAAAGCCATAGTCATTTTAGCTACAGTTAAAGGTGAACTAATCCATTGAGAATTTGCCAAAGGCAAAGCATCAAGGCGATAAGCATGGGCTTTTAAAGGAGAAAAAATTTCACGCGGAATTTGACAAAAAGCATTAAAAAGCTCTTCATTGATAAAAACTTTTTGTGCAATTTCTTCAGCCATATTTTGACATCTTTTTTGTTCAAATGCGTTCATTACTTCTCCTATAAATTTAAATAAAAATTGTAACTAAAAAAGTTGAAATAGAGTTAAACTTAGCTATACTTAAATAAAAAGGAAAAAAATGCTTATAAAATTTAAAAATCATAGTCCCAAACTAGGTCAAAATGTTTTTGTTGCAGAGGGAGCTAAAATCATAGGAGAAATAGAAATAGGAGATGAAAGTAGCATTTGGTTTAATTGTGTTTTAAGAGCTGATGTTAATTTTATAAAAATTGGCAAAAGAACCAATATTCAAGATCTTAGCACGGTGCATGTTTGGCATAGGGAATTTGACGAAAAAGGAAAGTTAAAAGATGCTGTTTTCCTACAATAATAGGAGATGATGTAACCATAGGACATAATTGCGTTATCCATGCTTGTGTGATAAAAAATCGTGTTTTAATCGGAATGAATGCTGTTGTCATGGATAATGCTTTTATAGAAGAAGATAGCATAGTGGGTGCTGGAAGCGTTGTAACAAAGGGTAAAAAATTTCCGCCACGCTCTTTGATACTTGGAAATCCTGCAAAATTTGTGCGTGAATTAAACGATGAAGAAATAAGCTTTCTAAAACAATCCGCTTTAAATTATGTGGATTTTAAAAACGAGTTTTTAAAAGATCTTCAGTGATATTTTGAAGTTTAGGCGAGAGTTTTACTTCAAATTTCACAAAACGATCAAGATCTAAAAAACTCTCATCGAGTTTTGAGATTTGCTCTTTTGTATAATCTTGAATAGTATTTAAAGATGACTTTTTAAGAAGTCTTTTTTCTTTGTAGACTAATTCTAAAAGTTCTTTGCGTTCTAAATTTTCATCTTGATTTGGGTTTTCGTCAAAAACATAAAGCTCATCAAAAAGGATTTTTTGCGTGTTTTTATCATAAACTCTAAAAAGTTTTTTAAAATGAGGTAGGGTTGATTTTTCGTTATTTTCACTGATTTTTATTTTAGGTTTTATACCTTGATCTTCTAAGGCTGCGAGTTTATAAACACAACTAAAAATAGGATCGCTTGAAGCAGTGATCAATCTTTCGCCTACACCAAAGATATCAATAGGTGCGTTTTGTTCTTTGAGTTTTTTAATGCTCCATTCATCAAGGGCGTTAGAAACTATGATTTTACATTTTTGAAGTCCTGCTTGATCAAGTTCTTGTCTGATTTTCAAACTCAACTCAAATAAATTTCCAGAATCTATTCTCACACCGCCTTCTTGGATACCAAATTCTTTAAAAACTTTAATTGCATTTTTAAGTCCGCTATTTAGACAATCATAAGTATCAATCAAAAAAACAGGATTTTTTGGATAAATTTTCACATAAGCTTTAAAAGCTTCAAGTTCATTTTCAAACATTTGCACCCAAGAATGTGCCATAGTTCCATTGATAGGGATATTATAAATTTTTCCTGCTAAAGTACAAGCACTTCCTATGCAACCTCCTATAAAAGCTGCTCTTGCCCCTTTTAAGGCCGCTTCACTTCCTTGTGCTCTGCGTGAGCCAAATTCTAAAATTTTACTGTTTTTAGCTGCACGCACGATACGATTGGTTTTGGTAGCAATAAGGCTTTGGTGGTTTAAACTTAAAAGTAAAAAAGTTTCTAAAAGCTGTGCTTCTATGGTTGTAGCTTTAATACATAGCAAAGGTTCGTTTGGAAAAATCACTTCTCCTTCACGCATAGCATAAATTTCACCTTTAAATTTAAAGTTAGCTAAAAAATCTAAAAATTCTGTATCAAAAATACCTTGTTTTCTTAAAAATTCTATATCTTCTGCATCAAAACTCAAATTTTCAACAAAGTCTAAAATATCTTCAAGACCTGCAAAAATAGCAAAAGATCCTGAATCTGGAATTTTTCTAAAAAATATATCAAAATAACAAATTTGATCTTTTTTATTGTTTTTGAAATAGCCTTGAGACATTGTAAATTCATAAAAATCACAAAGTAAGGCTAAAGAAGTTTTAGAAGTCATCAAAGCTTATACTACCCTTAGAATAATTCGTTACTTTACTTTCAAAGAAATTGCTCTTTTGATCGTTAAATTTTGAAAAATCATCTACCCATTTAATAGGATGTTTTGCATTGTATAGCTTGTCTAAATTGATTGCGCTTAATCTTTGATCTACAAGATAATGGATATATTCTTCTATGATATCATCAGTAAAGCCCATGATTTGATTTTGAGTGATGTATTTACCCCATTTGATCTCAAGATCTCCAGCTTTTTTAAACATATCATAAATTTTATTGATATTTTCATCATGGAACAAATCAGGTCTTTCTTTGCGTACTGAATTGATCATATTTTGAAATAATAAAAGATGTGTGATTTCATCTCTTTGGATAAAGCGGATCATTTGTGCTGAACCTAGCATTTTTCCTGCACGTGCAAGTGCGTAAATAGCAGTAAAACCACTATAAAAATATACTCCTTCTAAAATTTGATTTGCCACCATAGCTAAAAGAAGTTTATTATCATCTACATCGCCTGCTAATTCTTCATAAATGCTTGAAATAAAGTCATTTTTTTCACGCAAAGTTTCATCATGCTTTTCCATTTCATAAATCAAATCTGTATTATCGCAAATCGCTTCTACCATAACAGCGTAAGATTTTGAATGGTTTGCCTCTTCATAAGCTTGGCGTGCTAAAACCGCATTGATTTCAGGAGCTGTGATATAAGGGTTGATATTATCTGCTAAATTATTGGTTTGAAAACTATCCATAGAAATAAGCTGACTCCAAACTAAATCATACATTCTTTTTTCACCTGTGGTTAAATTACAGCGATAATCAAGTGCATCTTTAGTTGTATCCACTTCTTTTGGAAACCAAGTATTTGCCTCCATTAAATCCCAAAGTTTTAAAGCCCAAGTATATTTTGCCTTAGTGAAATTTAAAATTCCATGTGGGTTACCATCAAAAACTTTACGATCTCCTAGGGTTTCGTTTGAGCTTGGATTGTAAATTCTTTTTCTTTGCATTTTTTAACCTTTCTTTATGCTTTGGTGGCTATACAACTTTGAGTTAAAATATCATGTAAATTTAAACGATCTTTTCTTACAAAACTGACAAATAAACCAAAGAGTAAGCCAAAACTTATAATAAATATCACATATCTTAGTAAAATTCTAAGAAAACTTAGTTTCTTTCCCGTTTTTATATCAATAAGATATAAATCATATGCTTTAAGACCTGGGCTTTGTGCCTTTTTTGTTAAAAAAATAGCTTGAATCAAACCAAATAAAAAAGTACATAAAGTTGTGATAAAATGGTTGTTTAAAAAAGCTTCTTTAGAGCCTAATATAAAATAAAATAAATATAAAATAGGAACATAAATAAGAAAAATATCTATAAGCAAAGCTCTAAATCTTAACCATCTAGAGCTAATTTTTGCTTTAGTTTTCATTTAATTTCCACGACTTCCTGGTTTTATGGCTTTGCTCCCTTTTTTACAAAGCGGACAATTTGTTTCATCATAAATTTCAAATTCAAAATTTCCTAGAGTAAAGAGTGGTAAATTTTCAGGTAATTTCGCATTATCTTTTCTTGGAGATTTTAGATTTTCTACCGCACAAAAACCACGATTTGCTAATGCTGCAAAACCTACAACAATGCCACCTAAACTTTCAATGATTTTTGCACTCTCTAAAGCACTACCACCTGTAGTAATGATATCTTCACAAATTATAAATTTTTCACCCTTTTTTACTTCAAAACCACGTCTTAAAGTCATTTCTTTATTTACTCTTTCAGTGAAGATAAAACGTTTACTACAAGCTCTCGCAAGCTCATAACCTGCTAAAATTCCACCTAAAGCAGGAGAACAAATGCTATCAAATTCTATCTTATAGCTTGCAATAATCTTTGCAAGTTCATCACAAAGTTTTGCTGCTAATTTTGGATCCTCTAAAACTTTTGCACTTTGAAGATAAAATTGCGAATGTTTACCTGAACTTAGTAAAAAATGCCCTTCTAAATAAGCACCACAATCTTTATAAATTTGCTCTAAATTCATCGTTAAACCTTTAAAAGTTCACTTTCTTTGCTTTTTACACTCTCATCAATTTTTGTTGTATAGGTGTCGGTAAGTTTTTGCACTTCATCATAAGCTTTTTTTGCTTCATCTTCGCTTATTGCCTTATCTTTTTCTAGTTTTTTAACTGCATCGTTGGCATCTTTGCGTATATTTCTTATAGAAACTTTTGCCTTTTCACCCATAGCTTTAGCTTGCTTTACGTTTTCTTCTCTTTGCTCTCTAGTCATCGGAGGGAAAAATAATTTTACACTTTCGCCGTCATTGTTTGGATTTACACCGATATTTGCAGCTGCAATAGCACTTTCTATGGTTTTTAGTAAAGGTTTTTCCCAAGGAGTGATGCTAATAGTTGAAGCATCGCTTGCTAAAACAGTTGCTACTTGATTTAAAGGAGTTTGAGTTCCGTAATAATCCACTGTAATATGATCTAAAATATGGGTATTAACTTTTCCAGTTCTTAAAGTGGTGAAGTCTTTTTTTAAGGCTTCTAAAGATTTTTCACTTTGGGTTTTTTGTTTGTTAAAAATTTCACTTAGCATTATCATTTCCTTTGATTATTTACTTGAATTAACATCGCTTGGAAGTTGTGGTGCACTTGGAGCGATAGAATTTGTGTTTGGGGTAGCAGGCACAATAGGAGCGCTTGGAATAGTAGTGTTGTTTTCTACTTTAATTTTCTCTGCTAGAGAGTCCTTGCTAGCTTTATTGTATAAATAACCAAGACCAATAGTATTTGCAATAAGTAAAATTCCCATAATAAAGGTAAATTTTGCTAAAAATCCAGCCGGTCCTTTGGCGCCAAATAAACTTTCATTGCTTCCACTATAAGCTCCAAGTCCTATACTTGAACTTTTTTGAAGTAAAACTGCTATACAAATAACTACAACGATGATAAATTGTAAAATGATTAAAAGAGTGATCATTGAAAATTCCTAAAAGTTAATTTTTAAATGATTATTTTAGCTAAATAAAACTTGAAAAGTTTTGAAACTTGATAAGTTTTTGTGAGAAAAATCCCACAAAAACTTATCTGCTATTGAAGCTTCTTAAGATATTAAGTAAAGATACGAAAAGATTAACAAAATCAAGATAAAGTGCTACTGCACCTTCGATTGGAGTTTCATAATTTCCGCGGATAATATTTTGCGTATCATAAAGAATGTAAAATGAAAATAATATTGCAGCTACTGCTGAAATAGCTAGATTAACTATACTGCTTTGGAAGAAAAGGTTTAGTAAAGATGCTGCTACAATAACGATTAATACTATAAATAAAGCTTTACCCATAACAGTAAAATCTTTTTTTGTATTCATAGCAAATACACTAAGTCCTGCAAAAGCAACCGTTGTTAAAGCAAAAGCTTGAGCGATGATAATTCCTCCAGCTGGTAGAGCTAAAACTGAAATAAGTAAAGGTGTAAGCGTTAAACCTGAGCAGAAAGTAAAACCAAAAAGTAAAACAAGATTTAATGGAGCCTCTCTTTTTTTCCATTGCAAAGCAAATAAAAGTCCGATTTCAACAGCAAAAAGGATCCAAAAAGTTACTTGTGATTGTATAAAAAATGATGCTAAAGCAAAAATTCCTACATATGCACCTACTGTTGCAGCTAATAATGAAGCAGCAAAAAGTTGATAAGTTTGTTTAATAAAAATACTTAATTCGCTTGAGCGTGTATTTTCAAATTCTTTTGATCTTGAGTAGTCTCTATCATAAAGACTCATAAAATTCTCCTTGCAAAATTGTTAGATTTTTTAAAATCTTGAGCGAAATCTAACATATTAGACTAAATAAAAAGTTAATTTATATAATATCTTAATGCTTAAATGAAATCTTTGCTGAAATTTTGTTATAATTTCAAGATTTTAGTTTTAGGTTGGTTTTATGGAAAATCTTATTAGCGGTGCGATTAAGTTTATGCAAGAAGACTTTAAGGAGCATGAAGAACTTTTTGAAAGTCTAAAAAATAAGCAAAATCCCCATACTCTTTTTATAGGTTGTTCTGATTCTAGAGTAATTCCAAATTTGATCACTAATACGGGTCCAGGTGAGCTTTTTGTAATACGAAATATTGCAAATATAGTTCCACCTTATCGCGTTGGAGAAGATTACTTGGCGACAACTTCAGCAATAGAGTATGCTTTAAATTCATTGCATATTAAAAATATCGTCGTTTGTGGCCATAGTAATTGTGGAGGTTGCAATGCTCTTTATTATTCTGATGAAGAGTTAAATAAAATTCCTAACGTAAAAAAATGGCTTACTATGTTAGATCCGATAAAAAAAGATGTGATGATTTTTGCAAGAGACGATTTGGCTATGCGTTCATGGCTTACAGAAAAATTAAATTTAGTAAATTCTTTGCAAAATATACTTACTTATCCAGGCGTGCAAGAAGCTTTAGATGAAGGAAAAATAGAAGTACATGCTTGGTATTATATTATAGAGACAGGTGAAATTTATGAGTATGATTTTAAAGCAAAAATTTTTACTTTAATACAAGATAGGAAAGTTCAATGAAGAAAATTATTTTTAGTTTATGTTTTTTTATTTTATACCTTGGAGCACAAGAATTTAAATTTATTGATGCGAATATTAGTAAAGAAGATGAAGGAATTTATGCTTTAGTTGAAAAATATGTTGATCTTAACAATCAAATTAAAGAATTTAAGAAAAACAATGATGAAAATTCAAGCACTTTTAATGGTATTTTAAGTGAATTTGAAAAAGACAAAAAGACTATTTTAGCAAAAATACCCGATATGATAGTAGGACAAAAGATTAATGAAGAGGCAGTGGCTAGATTTTTAAAAGCAAAAGAAAAATTACTAGATGTTCAAAAAAAGAATATTAATAAGCCTTACATTTATACAGATGCCACTCTTAATCTAGTTTATTTTAACATTGTGGAAAGTTTTTATTCTTCTTTGTTTGAAGTGGAAAAACTTTTTAAAAATACAGCAAGTAGTGAAGATTTAATTGCTACTGTTGATAAGGCAATGGAAAATTTACAAAATTCTTCTAGTGTAAATTTAGATAGTTTTAAAAGCAAAATTACAAATCCAGAAGAATTGGAAAAAATTACCCTAAAAGAAAGATATATTGCTAACGCTCTAGATTCTTATTCTGAAATTCTTAAGTATTTACGATCAAATGCAGATTTGCTTGAAAGTAATTATATTTTTTCACTACTTGAGCTTCAAGTTTGGATAGATCGTATAAATGAGGCAATTGGGGTAAGTTTTGTTAATATCGGAAAAATAGTAATTTCTGCTTTGGTTTTAGTATTTTTTATATCTTTAAGACGTTTTTTTGCAAATATAGTATATTTTTTCCTTGTTCGGCTTTTTTATAGAAATAAAAATGATGTAGATGATATTAAAGTTATTTTTATTGAGAATATTAAAAAACCAGTGAGTTTTTTTCTGATTGTTTATGCTATTTCGATTTGTCTTACTATAACAACTTATCCTGCACCTTTAAGTATTAATTTGAGTAATTTTTTCCACATAATTTATGCGGTTTTGATTGCATGGCTTATTTTAAAAATGCTTGATGGTTATGGAATGGTACTAGTTTCTAAGCTTGCTCAAAAAAGCGGAAAAAAAGAAGTTGTAAATTTAATTATTAAAATTTTATATTTTGTTATTATTATCATAGCTTTATTATATATCCTTGCTCAGCTTGGTTTTAATATTTCAGCTATTATTGCATCTTTGGGAATTGGTGGTTTAGCTGTTGCTTTAGCAGCGAAAGATATAATTGCAAATTTCTTTGCTTCTATACTTTTACTTTTTGATAATAGTTTTAATCAAGGAGATTGGGTAGAGGTTTCAGGTATAGAAGGAACAGTAGTTGAAATAGGACTTAGAAAAACTACTATTAGAACTTTTGATAATTGTCTCGTATTTTTACCAAATTCAACTATTATGGGAGCTAATATCAAAAATTGGAGTAAAAGACGCATGGGTCGCCATGTTAGAATGTATTTGGGTGTTGGTTATGATGCTACTCCTGAAAAATTAGATCAATGTGTAAAAGATTTGAAAGAATTTTTGGATACAAGTGATTTGGTAGCTCACGATGAGGATAGTGCATTAAAATATGGTGATCATACGACAAAATATCGTCAAAATCTTGTATCTATTAACGATTTAGAAGGCTATAAAAATGCTTGTTATGTGGCTTTAAGCGAATTTGCAGATAGTAGTATTAATATAGAGCTTTATTTTTATACCAAAAAAATAGGCGCAAAAGATTTTAGGGAAGCTAGACAAAGCTTAATGCTTGAGTTTATGCGTATAATCGAAAAAAATGGTTTAACTTTTGCTTTCCCAAGTCGCAGTATTTATATAGAAAATTTACCACCTCTTGATTTGCAAGCAAAAGCTATAAAATAGCAAGATTTTATCTTGCTATTTTTTAAACCGGCATAACGCGTATATTTGGACTTAATTCTTCTTGTAAAATCGTTTCAATAGCATAAAGTGTCGCACCACTTCCACTAGAACAACCACTACAAGCACCAAGATAACGAATATAAACGTCAATTGCTGCACCTTCAGCCTTTTGTATATCAATCACTTCCAAATCTCCACCATCATTATGAAGCATAGGGCGAATTTCAGCATCTAAAACACTTTCAACTGCTTTTAATTGTCCTACTACGGTCATTTCATCAAAAGCCACATCACTTTTCATTGTATTTTTGAGTTTTTCTCTATCCATCTCGGCTCTGGTTTCAGCTAAAATATCTACAAGGTAATAATCTCTTTTTTCATGTCCGCCTGGTTTGATACAGGACTTGCAAAAAGCACCTGCTTTAGTATATTGTGTGATTTCTTCTACACTATGCAAATCATTAAGTTTAATCACTTCTTTAATAGTTCCAAGACTTACTCTAGCGCACTCACAAACTATAATTTGATCTTCAAAATCTTCAGGACTTATACCTTTATAATGAGCTGCTGCTTGTTTGATTACATCATAAGCCATAACCGAACAGTGCATTTTTTGAGGTGGAACAGCTGGAGTTTCTGGATTATCACGCATAGCAAATTCCACATCTAAATTTGTGATTTTTACTGCTTCATCTACAGTTTTTCCTATGCAAAGATCTACCATAGTATCACTACTTGCTATAGCTGTACCACAACCAAAACTTTTAAATTTTGCATCGATAATTTTATCAGTTTTTTCATCTACAAGCCAAAAAAGTCTTACTGCATCACCGCAACTTTCTGCGCCAAAATCAGCTACGATCAATTTTGCATTGCGTGCTTTAGCATCTTCTTCGCTAAATTCTCCCATATGTTGAGGATTATTCATTCTATCTTGAACTTTTTGTGAATACTCATCCCAAATGGATCCACCAATTAAACTATTTTTTCCCATTTTTCATCCTTATTTGTAATTATTTGGATTATAAGCATAAGTACAAGAAATTGCTCTTAATCTCTGTGTTGCATTTTTAATTTGTTTTGCTGCATAATCAATTTCTTCTTCAGTGTTAAAACGTGACAAAGAAAGTCTTAAAGCTGTATGCGCTAAATCATGCTCCGCACCGATAGCTTCCATAATAGGATTGCTTTCTAAAGCTTCACTTGCACAGGCTGAGCCCGTACTTGCAGCTATACCATTTTTATTTAAATCCCAAAGCATTGCTTCGCCTTCAACACCTTTAATACTTGCTAAGATTGTATTAGGCACACGGTGTTCCCTTTTTCCAACCACTGTTGTATCAGGCAAGGCTAAAATTTGATCTTCTAGTTTATCTCTTAAACGGCGTATATGAGAATCTTCAAAATCAAGCATAGTATTTGCAATACGCAAAGCCTCGCCCATAGCCACTATATAAGGCACATTTAAAGTTCCACTTCTACGACCACCCATGTGTTCTCCACCGTGTAAAAGTGGAGTAAGTTTAAGTCCTTTTTTTATAAAAAGTCCACCCACACCCTTTGGTCCATGAAATTTATGCGCCGAAAATGAAGCAAAATCAACTCCTACTTGAGTCAAATTAACCTTTATTTTGCCTACTGCTTGAGTAGCATCTGTATGAAAAAGAGCGCCAAATTCATGTGCAAGTTCCGCCATCGCTTTAATATCAAAAATCATACCTGTTTCATTATTTGCCCACATAACACTTACAAGTGCTGTTTTATCGCTAATCACTTTACGTAAATCTTCTACAGTAGAAACCCCTTCTTCATTTACAGGGAGTTCTATGACTTTTACTCCAAGACTTTTTAAAAAATAAGCAGCAGCGGTAACAGCAGGGTGTTCTACGCTAGAAATAATCACTTCGTTGCGTTCCTTATCTAAAATATGATCAAAATACACACCCTTAAGCACCCAGTTAATGCTTTCTGTTGCACAGGATGTTACAACTATATCATCTAAGTCATTTGCTCCAAGCCCTACATAAAGTTTGTCCAAAGCTTCTCTTAAAGCAGGATGTGTTGTGCTTCCATATTGATGAAGGCTATTTGGATTTCCATACATATCCTTTAAAAAAGGTAGCATCAACTCATAAGCATTAGGATCAAGCATCGTCGTTGCATTGTTATCTAAATATACTTTCACTTTAAAATCCTTAATTTATCCTTAACTTTAATTAGGATATTTTTTATCTTTATTCGAAAATGGATAATAACAAAAATTTATAAAAATTAGGTTAAAAATTATAACAAAAATAAAATGTTAAAGTAAAATTTTAAAGTGAAATATTTTGTGAATTTTATATAGTAAAAATGAGAAATACTATTTCTTAAATTTTTCTTCGTAATACTTTACTATTTTTGAATCTTCTTTGACTGTATGTTTAAAGATAAAATCTTGAACAACGAGATCTAGCTTTTCAATCATTATATTTACAAATTTAGCTTCACTGATGATAATTTCTTCAATTTCTAAGATAATTTTTCTGTGAATTCTTGTATGATGGTTGATATAAGGATATTCTATTTCTCTCATAAAGGCTTCTTCATCTGAAAAATGTCTATTGATCATTATCAACAACTCTCTTAAGACAATTTTTAATTCTTTTGTTTCAACATGACGTTGGCTCATTAAAGAGAGTTTTTTAGAAATTTCAAAAAGTTCTTTATGTTGATGATCTAAAAGATCATTATTCATTGAAATAATTTTTTCATTATAAATCATGGTTTTGAGTGCTTTTATATTTATATTTTTTCGGGAGCGAATTATAATGTTACAATACTTAAAATTTTATTAATTACTCATATAAAAATTATTATTATTGAAATATTTATAATTTATATATTTTTTGTAAAAATTATTTTAAACCATCACAGACATATAAGAGTTTAGAATTTTATTTATATTTGCTTGTTTTTGGCGACGATCTAGAAAATTTTCTATAGAATTAGAGCGTAGTTGATTTACCTCTTCTAATCTTTGCGTGTCTTGACTTTGGTTTTGATATTGTTTTTTAAAAGCATCAAAATCATTGCGAGTTTGATTGATATAAATTTGAAATATTGAGCTTGAATTTGCAAATTCTCTTAAATCCATATCTTTTTGGTAGTTAATATATTGTTGAAAAAATACAGATAGTTTGTCTTGAGTACTTGTTTTTTTATCTATGCCATTAACATAAAGATAAAGATCAAAACTCATCTTTTTTTCATTTTCTTTTTTAATGTAATCTTCTATATCCATTTCGCCTTTAAGAATTTTTTGTAAATTTTGATGAGAGCTCAGTTCTAGAGTGACAGGTTTCATAAAAAAGTTAAATTCTTTTTCATTTTGGGTTTTTATATCATGGTAGATAAAATTCATTAAAAGACCAGATTTTGATACTTCTGCATTTTTAGTTAAATAAGGTTTTAAAATTTCATTAGAAGAAGTATTTTCTATGGCTTTATTAAAATGAAAATTAGTTATTTTATTATCTAACATTAAAGTATTTAAATTTGTGATATTGCTTAATGCCAAATCAATTTCTTCTTGATTGTTGTAAATTCTTGAAATTTGGCCTAAAAATTCTCCATTATCTGTTGAAAAACCTGATGATAGTTTTGAAATAAAATCGCGACTTAAATAAGCATTATCATCTTGTAAAAATTCTGAATTTATGGATTTTAATGAACTATAATAGCTATTTAAAAGATAAGGTAGATCAATTTTATTGTAATTTAAAATTTCATCTTGTTTCGTGAGTTCTTTTGCTATGCTTCTAACGCTTTTAATGTTGATGTCATAAGATTCTGGTATATTGGCAATTTTATTTAAATCTTTATTGAAAAAACCTTCTTCATTGATTCTAAATCCAAATTCACTAGTATAAGTGGTATTATTAAAAATATAACTTAATTGTTCTAAGCTATTTTCATTTCCTTCTTGTTCTAAAGCTTTGCTATCTTTAATCAAATTTAAAGCAGAGCTATTCTGTAAAGGATTAGATAAGGTTAAATTTTGATACGGATTTGCCGAATTTATAGTCATTTTAAATCTTTCCAAAATATTGCTGATTTTTTTATAAGCAAAAGGTGTGCCAAGTTTTTTAAAAATTAAATTCAGTCAAAAATTAGAAAAAATTTGATAGTATTTAGCTTTTCTTTTAATTTGAAAAATAAAAATTTATCTAAATAAGGAAAGCGTATGCCAAAGATGAAAAGCGTTAAAAGCGCAGTTAAACGCTTCAAAGTAGGTAAAAATAAAATCAAAAGAGGCTCAGCTTTTAGAAGTCATATTTTGACTAAAAAACCTGCAAAAAGAATGCGTGATCTTCGCACAGCTAAATATGTGCATAGCACAAATGTAAAAGCTGTTGAAAAAATGCTAGGAATTTAAGTTTTTGACTAAAAGTCATTCAAACTCCCCTCTGAGATAAAATTTCAAGGGCAAGCTCCAAATTTGGACGCCACTTTATGAAAGGAAATAAAAATGGCAAGAGTAAAAACAGGTGTTGTTAGACGCCGCAGACATAAAAAAGTTTTAAAATTAGCGCGTGGTTTTTATAGTGGACGCCGCAAACATTTTAGAAAAGCAAAAGAACAATTAGAAAGAAGTCTAGTCTATGCTTATCGTGATAGACGCCGCAAAAAAAGAGACTTCCGTCGTCTTTGGATTGTGCGTATCAATGCTGCTTGTAGGCTTAATGATTTAAGTTATTCAAGATTTATCAATGGTCTTAAAAAAGCAGGCATTGAACTTGATAGAAAAATTCTAGCAGATTTAGCTATGAATGATTCTGCTGCTTTTGCAAAAATTGCAGAGGCTGTAAAAAAAGCACTTTAATTTTTTTAGTGTAAGAATTTCAAGATTTTTGATTTCTTGAAATTCTTAATTTTTTAGTATTGATTTAATTTAGCTAGAACATCTTCATAACATTTGAGTTGATTTACATTTTTTTCAAAATCTTTGCCGACATTGCTTCTTTGTTTTAATTTATCTGAAATTTCTTTACCTGAATTTATAAGATTTGAAATGATTTTGGAAAATTCATTGGATTTATCCCTTATAAAATTCATTTCTTGAGTACTAGAATTGGAACTTTTTGCAATGGATTGTATGGTCTGAATAACTAATTTAATGGCTCCTTCCATTTCACCTAGACCCATTTGGGTATTTTCTGAAAGTTTTCTAACTTCATCAGCTACAACTGCAAATCCACGACCAAGTTTTCCAGCTCTAGCAGCTTCTATACCTGCATTTAAAGATAAAAGGCTAGTTTGTTCAGCAATCCCTGAAATAAGATCTAAAATACTATTTAATTGATCTATATTTTTCAAAGAAGATTGCACTTCTTTTTCTAAATTCATTTTTTCTTCACTTTGGTAAAGGTTGTATTCTAGGTAGTTAGTGAAATTGGTAAAACTTTTACTAATGGTTGTAAGACTTCTTCTTATATTTTCAAGTTCTTCAAAAATTTCTTTAAATATACTTGTATTTTTATCAATTTCTGATGTATTTTGTTTGAGTTGATTTAAAATTATTTTATTAATCTCATTTGTCATTTCTAGTTTTTGAGCTCTTATATTAAGATAATAGTATTTAAAATCGCTGTATTTTTGTATGAAAGTTTTTAAATATCTAGGTTTGAAATCATTAAAATTTTCAACTTCATAAAAAAATATTGCCACTAAACTTTTTGCAATTCCCACTCCATAAATTTCCCCAAAACTAGAAAAACCAACTATAGGAAAATCATTAAAATGGATTTGATTTAAATGTTCTTTGTTGTGAAGTCTTCTTAAGATACAATCGTTAAAAATTGCTCCAAGTGGTTTTGGTTTATTAAAAGAAAATTTTTCGTAATCTTTTTTTATGGCTTCAATAAAATTTGTTTTTTTAAGCAAGCTTAATTCTTGAGCGCTTTCTATATCACAATAACTAAATAATGTTTTATCTGGGTTGATTTCCATGGGGGAAATAAGATAGTCTTCTCCAATTTTTAAAGCAAAAGTATATTCTTGCATTTTATTTTAAGTTCTTCAAAAGTACAGTTAAAATAATTGCATAAAGCTTCAACCGCGTTGATGGATTGAAAGGTTTTTTTATCAATAAATTCACGTACCGTCCTATCATATAAGCTTGCATCAAGTATGGTAAAGGTAATGTTGCTTTGAGGATTGAAATTTTGAGACTTCATTAAATCAAAACGATATTTAGATTTAAATTGGACATGTATGCTTAAAGCTTGATTTTTTAATATTTCTCCATTATAAAATATAAATGTTCCGCTAAAGTCCATATTTCCACTAGATCCACCTCCTACTAAAGCACAAGGATAGGGGTTGTGTTTGTATAAAAGTTCTAAAAGAGAACTTTCGCTTTGACTTAAACCATCATAAATTAAATAATGCAAAGTATTTGTGCAGTGTGCTTCAAAAGGTATATTTATAGATAAAACTTCTTTTTCTATCAGTTTTTTTCTTTCTGTATAATCTTTTATATTGCTAAAAAGCTTGATTTTATTTGTGCAGAGATTTTCTATCATATCTTCGCTAAAAAGCATCAAACTTATTCCTTGGATATTTTGTTTATAAGGGCTGTTTTCAATGTTTGAGTTAGAATCAAGATTGCACAATAAATCAGTAGCACTGCTTAAGATGATATCACATTGCTCATTTATAGAATTTTGAATCTTATTTCCTATGATTGCTAGGTTAAGTTGATACGACATAAAACCTATGATTAACTTTGGCTTGATATTTATTTTTTTTAATTTTTCTTCAAGTTCATTTTCTTGAAGAAATAGAGCTTCTAAAGCTTTTTTACTCTCTTCTTTTTGCGCTGAGCTTTTATTTTTAAAATTAAAAAACATTGATTAAACTCCGTTAAAATTATTTTAATTTGTTAGTTAATTAAAAATAATATAAAATTTTAGTATTTATAATTTTTATTATATCTTAAAGTAACAAAAAATGTAATAAGTAAATTAAAATTTAGATATAATCATAAATTATAATAATACTAACTTCAAGGATAAATCAAATATGATTGGAGATATGAATGAGCTTTTATTAAAAAGCGTTGAAGTATTGCCACCTTTACCCGATACTGTAAGTAAGTTAAGAAAATATGTGAGCGAGGCTAATTCAAATATAGAAACCATGAAAGTTGCTGAAATCATTTCAACTGATCCATTGATGACGGCTAAGCTTTTGCAATTAGCAAATTCTCCTTATTATGGTTTTACAAGGGAAATTACAACCATAAATCAAGTGATTACTTTATTAGGCATTGGTAATATTATCAATATAGTTACGGCTGATTCCATTAGAGATAGTTTTAAAATAGATGTTTCACCTTATGGTTTGGATACACAAAATTTTTTAAAAACTTGCAACGAAGAAGCAACTTTTATCACAAATTGGCTTAATGATGAAGATAAAAAACTTTCTCATCTTTTAGTTCCTTGTGCAATGCTTTTAAGACTTGGTATTGTTATTTTTTCAAATTTTCTTATACAAAATCACAGAGAGAAAGAATTTTTAACTTTTTTAAATGAAACTAAAATTGAAAATATTGCTTTAGCAGAGAATGAATTTTTAGGTGTAGATCATATTTCTTTCTTGGGATTTTTGTTGAATCGTTGGAATTTTGATGATGTTTTGATTGAAAGCATATGTTTTGTTCGCACTCCTCATGCTGCTCGCGAAGAAGTGAAAAAATCCGCTTATGCTCTAGCAATAACAGATCATCTTTTTGCTCCACATGATGGCTCTTCTCCATTTAACGCAAAAGCTGCAGTTGCTTTACTTGAAGAGGCAAAAACTCAAGGAATTAATTTTGATTTAAACAATCTTTTATCTAAGCTTCCTAGCAAAGCTAAGGAAAATTTAAACAAAGAAGATTAAAGAGCCTTTTTAAGGTTCTAAATTGTAGTGATGAAAAGTTTAATCTTGCCACCTAATGAATTTTTAGATCACTATATTTTAAACGCTGAATTTCATCGTTTTGCTGGAATTTCAAAAAATGCTTATAAATTTTGGAAAAATGTAGAAATAGGTAGATATCAAGGAACAAGAATTATATTTTTGCATAGGAATTGCATTTTAGAAAAACATCAGCAAGCTTTAAGGCAATGTAGTGGTTTAAATGGTTTTGTATTGGCAAGTGCTTTTTGTTCTTTTACTGGATTAGCCCCTTCTCATTTAGTGGAAAAAAATAATTCTTCTATTTATAAACTTTTAGAGCTTAAGGAGATTTGTGGGATTAAATTTGTTAATCTAAAAAAATTTTATGATTTTTTAGGGCTAAATTATCATCAGCATATTTATATAGAAAAATGCCATTTTTTTAGTCCAGCTCCTTTTGAAAAGCGTATTAAAATCACTGAGAGTATGTGCGTTGGGTATTATTAAGATATAAATTACAAGCCCTGTAAAAAGACATTGCTTGTAATTTAAAGATGAAAATTTTGTATTTTAATCCATCTCATAAAAATCATCATCATTGTTATCATCATCGTATTCATAATCATCATCATCGTAATTATAATTTTTATGGTGATTTTGTGGATATTCTTCATCTTCGTTTTCATAATCATCATAATTTAAATCTTCTTCATCTTCATAAGCCATTGTTTTCTCCTTAAATAAAAATACAAAGCTTATTTTATCTTAAATTTGTTTGGTTTTGCTATAATTTTTATAATTTTTTAAAAGGTGAATTTATGAAATTAAGTCATTTAGATGAAAAAAATCATCCTAAAATGGTAGATGTAAGCGATAAAAATATTACTTCAAGAATAGCCACAGCTAGTGGTATGATATATATGAGTCAAGAAGCTTTTGATGTAATTAAAAACAATACTGCAAAAAAAGGTCCTGTTCTTCAAACAGCTATTGTTGCGGCTATAATGGGGGTTAAAAAAACAAGTGAAATTATTCCTATGTGCCATCCTTTGATGCTTTCTAAAGTTGAAACTGATATTGTGGAATTTGTTAAAGAATGTGCGTTTAAGCTTATTGTAACAGTTAAGTGTGAAGGTAAAACAGGGGTTGAAATGGAAGCTTTAAGTGGGGTTAGTATAGGGCTTTTAACTATATATGATATGATCAAGGCTGTAGATAAATCAATGAGGATTACGGATATAGTGCTTGAAAGCAAAGAAGGAGGCAAAAGTGGTAAATTTGTGCGATCTTAAAAAAGAACCTCAGATCAATTATCCTACTTTTTGGGACTATAAGGTGATTTTTGAGGTGCATGTTAGGGCAAGTGAAATTTTTCAAGAAATTTTAGGTCAAAGAGAATATAAATTTGAACATTCGAATTCAAGTGCGAGCGGAAAATATCAAAGTTATTTATTAAATGTTTATGTTGATAGCAAAAAAGATCGTTTGGATATATTTGATAAATTAAAAGCTAAAGCAAAATTTGTACTTTAAGAAAGAAGGAAAAATGAAAAATACTTTAATTATTTTTGAAAATTCTTTATCAAATCTCGGTAAAGATGAAGCAAGTGATTTACTTGAAGACTTGAGTTTTAATCTTGCATATAAGCAAATTTCACATAATCCTCATGAAACAAAAAAAGTTTTGAATTCTCTTTTGGTTGAATTTTTAACTATTTTAAAAAAACTTGATTTTTGTGACGATGAAAATGTTTCAAAGGTTATTAAGGCTCTCGTAAAAGCAAGTGTCGCAGATGCTCAAAATTCGCTTTATGAGTATATTAGTGAAGCTGAATTATTAAACAAACAGATTGAAAATCAAAAGAATTTGATTAAAAATCAAATCAGTGATAATTTTTTTGAATTCGAGAGTATTTTACAAGAATGTTCTTTTTGTAATGAATTTAGCGGTGGTTTAAATGATGCTATTTTATTTGATATAGAAATGCTTGGAATTTTAAAAGAAACCGCTGAAAGTGCTTTTTTAACTACATTAGAAAAGGCTGAAGATATAGAACTTACAAGTAGTGAAATAGCTAAAAATCTCGTATATAATGCTATTTGTGAAGCTCATTTTGAAAAAGAAAGAATTTTAAAAATTTCAAGTATTATTTTAAATACCGCTTTTGAAATAGCTAATGAATCTATGGCTTATGCAAAAGATCTTTGTTTAGGCGTGATTAAAGGCACAAGAGATGGTATTGTTTTAGCAATGGAAAAATTTAAAGCTTCATTAACTTATGCAAATTTTGAAGAAGATGTTAGTTTAAAAAGCAAAGAACTAATAGGTATAGAAGATGATTTTATTGCTCTTTTAAAAAAAGAGATTCAACTACAAAATGATCCTTGTAAGAGTATAGTTGAGAATTTGCTAGAACATGAGCTTGATAATCTTTTTGCTAAATTTAGACGTCTTGCAGGTGAAAGCAGAGAGCAATTAATATTAGTTTTAAATGATATTAAGAAAAATCCAAAGATTAATGATTTTAATAAACTTACTCAAAGAAAATTAAATCATTTTAAACAAGAAATTTTTGAATTAGAAAAAATTGCTAGTGAAAAATACAAAGATTTAAATTCTAAAAAAGCTAAAAAGCTCGGTGTAAGACTTTGGGAAAAAGCAAAAAAATTTGTTAAAAAATAATATCCCATTTTTGGGATATTAAATATCTATTTCTATACCTACAGGTGCGTGATCAGAGCCAAAAATATCATCTCTTATGAAAGCGTTTTTAAGTTTATCTTTTAAACCCTTTGAAATGAAAAAATAATCAATCCTCCAGCCTACATTTCTTTCTCTTGCTTTCATTCTATAGCTCCACCACGAGTATTTTTCTTTGATTTCGCCATTAATTTCTCTAAAAGTATCTATAAAACCAAGTTTTAGCAAATCATCAATCCAAGCTCTTTCTATAGGTAAAAAACCTGAAGTATTGGCATTGGCTTTTGGATGGGTAAGATCGATTTCTTTATGAGCGGTATTAACATCACCACAAATGATAATTTCAAACCCATCTTTTAAAAGCTTATCTAAATACACTAAAAAATCTGCATAAAATTTCATCTTAAAATTTAAACGCTCTTCATCTTTTTGACCATTTGGAAAATAGATATTAAAAAGTGCGATATTTTTAAAGCGGTGTTCTAAAACCCTGCCTTCTTCATCATCAAAAAATTCACATTTTTTTACTTCGCTATCAAAATTACAAAGACTCATTACCCCAGAATATCCTGCTCTTTTGGCAGAATTAAAATACATGTGTTTAAAAGGATATTCATAAATTTTTTTAGGAAATTTATCTTCATGTGCTTTGATTTCTTGAAAACCTATAAAATCAATCTTTTCTTGTGCTATCCAATCAAGTGCATTTTTATCACAAATGGCTCTTAAGCCATTGACATTCCATGAAAGTAGTTTCATTATTTTCCTTAAAATTGTCATTAAAAGTGTAAATCATAACATAAAAAGATTTAAAACTACAATCCATTTAAAAAAATTCAATAAAATTAAAACCTTAAATTTGAAGGTGGGATTTATATGCTTAGATTAACTTGGTTTTGGTTTACTTTCTTAAATTCTTTAATGATTGCAATATTAAATTTTAATTTATTTGAGTTTGTGTATGAAAAAAACAATCAAAATTGGTTTATAACTTTTGTTTTTATTATAGCTTATTTTGCATTAGTTCACGTGGTTTGCTCTTTACTTTTTATAAAGTTTTTTACTAAATTTTTTTCTATATTATTTATAATAGCATCTTTTTTAAGTGTTTATTTCATTAGTTTTTATGGAGTGCTTATAGACTCTGATATGATACAAAATGTTGTTCAAACAGATATCAAAGAAGTAAAGGATTTGTTAAATTTAAAATTGATCTTATTTATTGTTTTGGCTTTGTTGTTGGCTTTTTATGTTGTTAAAGTAAAAATTGATTATGGCAGTTTTAAATCCCATATGAAAATTAAAATTATCAATATAATATCAGGTTTGATTGTGGTTAGTGTAGTTTTAATCCCTTTAAGCAAAACTTTCTTGCCTTTTTTTAGAAACTATAATGAAATAAGAATGTATAATACTCCTTTTTATCAATTTTATGCCGTATATCGCTATTATGTTCGTTTTGTAAAAGCTAAGCCAGAATTTAAAACTATAGCTAATGATGCTTATAGAGAAAACAATCACACTAAAAAACTTTTAGTTTTGGTAGTGGGGGAAACTGCTAGAGCGGCAAATTATTCTTTGAGTGGATATACTAAAAATGATACCAATTTTTATACCAAAAAAGATAATGTAGTCTTTTTTGATAATTTTTCATCATGTGGAACAGCAACAGCGGTAAGTTTACCTTGTATGTTTTCTATATCCAAGCGTAGAGATTATTCGAGTTCAGAATTTCAAGAAAATGCCATGGATATACTTTATAAAACAGGTGTAGATGCTGCATGGTTTGATAATAATTCTGGTGGTTGTAAAGGGGTTTGTGATAGATTAGCTTATAAGCAAAAACTTTCTAGTGATTTGGATGAAAATTTACTCACTCCTTTTAAAGAAAAATTAAATCATTTAAGTGATCAAAATATAATAGTTCTTCATTTGCAAGGTTCTCACGGGCCAACTTATTATAAACGCTATCCAAATGAATTTAAAAAATTTACTCCAACTTGTGATACTAATGAACTTTCAAAATGTGATAACAAGGCTTTAATCAACACTTATGACAATACTTTACTTTACACAGACTATCTTTTAAGTGAGATTATAAAACTATTAAAAGAGCAAAAAGATTATGAAAGTTCTTTATTTTATCTTTCAGATCATGGTGAAAGTTTGGGTGAAAACGGTATTTATCTTCATGGTATGCCTTATGCTATAGCGCCAAGTTATCAAACTCATATTCCTGCTATTTTTTGGAGCAATGATGAAAAATTAATGAATTTAGCTAAAGAGCATAAAGGTTTAAAACTTTCTCAAGATAATCTTTTTAGTACTCTTTTAGGATATTTTGATGTAAAAACAAGTGTTTATGAACCAGAATATGATTTATTAAATCCTAAACTTAAGGCAAATCCATGAAGCCTAAATATCATTTTTTAAATAACGCAAGATATGCTTTAGAAGGGATTTTTGCTTTATTTAAAAATGAAATGGCGTTTAGAATTGAACTTTGCATTATTATCCCTGCGATAGTTTTTAGTTTTTTCTTAAAAGTTAGTTTTTTGGAGCATTTGTTATTGGTAAGTGTCTTAATGCTTATCTTAATTATAGAAGCTTTAAATTCGGCTATTGAAGCTTGCGTTGATTTAGTTACTAATGAATGGCATGAAAAGGCAAAAATCGCTAAAGATTGTGCGAGTGCGGCAGTGTTTTTTAGTGTGCTTTTAGCTCTTTTTGTTTGGGGCTTTATTTTATATAGCATTTACTTATGAAATTTGAAAATTTAATACGAGAAATTTTAGGAAAAAAACGTTTTGAATTGTTAAAATTTTTATGTGAAAATGCCGATGAAAATGGTTTTATTATGATTAAAATCAGTGAGCTTGAAGAAAAATTACATCAAAGCAAACCCACTATCATTGCTACTTTTAAATTTTTAGAAGAAAAAAAGCTTTTTAAGCGCCTTAAGAATGGATTTTATCAGCTAAATATAGGAGATAAA
Source organism: Campylobacter sp. BCW_4341 (assembly GCF_001764255.1). Lineage (NCBI taxonomy): Bacteria > Pseudomonadati > Campylobacterota > Epsilonproteobacteria > Campylobacterales > Campylobacteraceae > Campylobacter > Campylobacter sp. BCW_4341. Next base: position 77,299 of record NZ_MKAH01000019.1, read on the forward strand.
AATGATACTTAAAAATCCTTTAGATATGCATTTGCATTTAAGAGATAATCAAATGCTAGAACTTATTGCACCTTTGAGTGCAAGAGATTTTTGTGCTGCTGTGATTATGCCAAATTTAATCCCTCCGCTTTGCAATTTAGAAGATCTAAAAGCTTATAAAATGCGTATCATTAAGGTTTGTAAAGATGAAAATTTCACTCCTTTAATGACACTTTTTTTTAAAAATTATGATGAGAAATTTCTTCAAATTGCCAAAGATGAAATTTTTGGCATTAAGCTTTATCCAGCAGGAATTACAACAAATTCAAATGGTGGAGTTTCAAGTTTTGATATAGAGTATTTAAAACCTACTTTAGAGGCTATGAGTGATTTAAATATTCCTTTGCTAGTGCATGGTGAAACAAATGATTTTGTCATGGATAGAGAGGCAAATTTTGCTAAAATCTATGAAAAATTAGCAAAAAACTTTCCAAAATTAAAAATTGTAATGGAGCATATTACTACTAAGGTTTTGTGTGATTTGCTAAAAGATTATGAAAATTTATATGCGACAATCACTTTACATCATTTAATCATCACTTTAGATGATGTTATCGGAGGTAAAATGAATCCTCATCTTTTTTGTAAGCCTATTGCAAAACGCTATGAAGATAAAGAAGCCCTTTGCGAGCTTGCTTTTAGTGGCTATGAAAAGGCTATGTTTGGAAGTGATAGCGCGCCTCATCCATTGCACGCTAAAGAATGTTGCGGTTGTGCGGCTGGAGTTTTTAGTGCTCCAGTGATTTTACCTGTTTTAGCTGAATTATTTAAGCAAAATAGCTCCGAAGAAAATTTGCAAAAATTTTTAAGCGATAACGCTTGTAAAATTTATGATTTGAAATTTAAAGAAGATAAAATTTTAACTTTAGAAGAAAAAAAATGGCAAGTAGCGCAACAATACGGCGATGTAGTGCCATTTATGGCAGGGAAAACTTTAAATTTCAAAGTCGCAAATTAAAGGAAATTAATGCTAAAAGCTTATCTAGAAAACATAAAAGATATTTCTATCAATGATAAGGAACACACACATAGAACAGCTTTGCAAAATTTATTGCAAGCTATAAAAGACAATCAAGACAAGCAAAATAAAATCTCTATCAAACAAGAACCAAACAATGACAAAGAAGGTAGAGGCGCTCCAGATTTTTTAATTACAAAAGATTTTCTAACACTAGGTTACATAGAAAACAAAAGAGTAAATGCAAATCTTGATAACATCATAACAAGTGATCAAATTTTAAAATACACAAAATTAAGCCCAAATATCATTCTCACAGATTATTTAAGATTTATATTATTAAGTTTAAATGATAAAAATGAAATTATCATTTGTAAAGAAGTAAAAATTTGCTCTCTTGATGAGATTAAAAGCATTGTTAAAAATCAATCTTTACTAGATACTAAAACACAAGAGTTAAACGAACTTTTTAGCATATTTTTTTCTAAAATCCCAAATCCCATAAATTCAGCTTTAGATTTTGCAAATCATCTAAGCCTAAGAACAAGAATTTTAAAAGATGAGCTTTTATTATCAATTGAAAATGAAGCATTGATAAGTTTATTTAATACTTTCAAAGAAACACTTTATAAAGAATTATCCTATGAAGAATTTTGCGATTCTTTTGCACAAACTTTAACTTATAGCTTATTCTTAGCAAAATTAAATAACGATACCGCAAAAGAAATTGATCTAAACAATGCTAAAAAATTCATACCAAAATCATTTCCATTAATCCGTTCTATGAGTGGATTTTTAGATGATAGTTTTGAAAATTTAGAAAATATAAAATGGCTTTTAGAAGAAATCATAAATATTATAAATCATATAGACATTACAAGCATTATTAAAGAATTAAACAAAACAGGCGAGAAAGACTTATTTAATCGTCCTACTATTTTATCTACTCACAAAGATCCTTATTTGCACTTTTATGAAACATTTTTAGCAAGCTATGATCCAAAGCTTAGAGAAGTAAGGGGAGTGTATTATACTCCTGCGCCTGTAGTAATTTTCATCATCAATGCTGTTGATGAAGTTTTAAAACAAGATTTCAATCACAAAAAAGGATTAAGTGAAGCTTTAGATAAAAATATAACCTTGCTTGATTTTGCCACAGGCACTGGCACCTTTTTACTTGAAGCTTTTAGAAAAGCCTTAGAGCCTATAAACAAAAATAGCGTTAATTACAATCCAAAAGCTTTGATAGGCAAATTTTGCGGTTTTGAATTTTTAATAGCACCTTATACTATAGCGCACTTAAAACTTTCTCAAAGCTTCAAAGAAGAATTTAACTCTCCATTAAACGATGATGAAAGTTTTAAAATAGCACTAACAAATACTTTATATTCTAAAAGCATATCTAAAGAACAAAATGATCAAAACACGCTTTTTACTCTCATTGATCTAACAAAAGAATTTAAAAAAGCCCAAAAGATAAAAGAAGAACAAATTCTAATCATCACAGGCAATCCACCATATAGTGGAGCAAGTAGCAACAAAGGCTTATACGAAGATGAGATCAAAATAAGCTATGGTTTAGAACCAAGCAAAGCAAATCTTAATGATGAACAAAAAAAGTGGATAAGCTCGTATCTTAAAGAAAAATCCAAACAAAACACAAGTACTTTTAAAGCTATATATGAAAAACACAAACTAGAAAATGAAAAAAATCCAAAATGGCTTTTAGATGATTATGTAAAATTCATACGCTTTGCCCAAAGCAAAATAGACTTTCAAGAAAGTGGAATTTTTGCTTTTATTTCAAATAATAGCTTTTTAGATAATCCTACCTTTAGAGGTATGAGATATTCTCTAATGCAAAGCTTTGATAAAATTTATATACTTAATTTACACGGCGATACTAGAAAAAAAGAAAAAGCTCCTGATGGAAGCAAAGATGATAATGTCTTTGATATCATGCAAGGAGTAAGTATAAATATCTTTATAAAACAAAATTCAAAAGCTAAAAATACAAAAATTTATTATCATGATTTATACGGCAAAAGAAAAGATAAATACGAATTTTTATATGAAAATAACTTAAATTCTATAAAATGGACTTTAGTTAAAAACAACGAGCCTTTTTATCTTTTCTTGCCACAAAATAATGACTCGTTAGAAGAATACAACAAAAGCATAAGCGTAAAAGATATTTTTATGTTATCAAGCGTAGGGATTGTTAGTGCTAAAGATTCTATATTAATATCAACCAATACTGAAAAATTAAAACAGCAAATTCATGATTATTATAATGAATTTGATAAGAAAAATATAAAAGAAATAGCATACAGACCTTTTGATACACAAAAAATTTATTATGATATAAAAAAAGTGGAAAGACCTAGAATTGAAACAATGGAACATTTTTTAGAAAATGAAAATATAGGATTAATTTGTGACAGAGGAACAAAATTAAATAATATTAATAATATTTTTATTAGTAACAAAATCATAGATTTGCATTTAGTGGGTAGTGGTAGCTATATTTATCCACTTTATCTTTACCCTACAACTAGAAGTAAAAAATTCCTAAAAAAAGAAAATCCAAATTTTAATGAAGAAAATTTCACTTCAAAAATAGAAAATTTCAAAGAAAACTTTAGAGCTTTCATAGATGAGCTTTACAAAGAAAAATTCTCACCTGAAAACATACTAGGCTATATCTATGCTGTGCTTTTTCATAAAAACTATAGAGAAAAATATCTTGACTTTTTAAAAATTGATTTTCCAAAAATTCCTTTTACAAAAGATAAAAATACTTTTAAAAACTTAAGCAAACTAGGTTTAAAGCTTATAAATTTACATTTGTTAAAAAATAATGAGTTAGATTTTAATGTAGGTGAAGCCTTGTTTAAAGACATTAAAAATAAAAATTTCAAAATACAAAAAATCAAATATAACAAAGACACAAAAGAACTTTTCATAAACGAAAGTTTGTATTTTAACGAAGTAAGTCTTGAAATTTATGAGTTTAAAATAGGTGGTTATGTTGTGCTAGATAAATACTTAAAAAGCCACAAAGAAGAAGACATAGATCATAAGCATTTTACTTTGATCATACAAACTTTAAATGAGACTTTAAAAATACAAGATGAAATTTCAAAAATCAATCTAGCATAATTTGTTAGATTTTTATATATTTATTAACAGGAATGTTTTTCTATAGTCAAGATATTTATAATTATTTAATTCTGTAGTTCTTGCATATTTAAAAAAATAATCAGATGATTTATAAAATATGCAAAGGATTTTCAAAATTACCTTTATAAATCTGTTTCAGCTAAAATAGCTCTGAAGAAATTTGCAAAAATTTTTAAGCTATAATGCTTGTAAAATTTATGATTTGAAATTTAAAGAAGATAAAATTTAACTTTAGAAGAAAAAGAATGGCAAGTGCCAAATGTCTATGAAGATAAATACAATCAAGTCGTGCCTTATATGGCCGGAGAAATTTTGAAATTTCAATTAAAACATTGATTTTCCACCTTAAAGGTGGAAAATTTAAGCTTTATTTACAAGAGCATCTCTGATATCTATAACAAGATAGATTACAAAAAAACTTAGAAATAAAGCAATAAAACTGACTATCAGCGACAATAAACCAGCTAAAAATCCAATGCTAAACATCATAAAAAGAGAATAAAGCAAAGCTACAACAAAACTTATCACTGCAATTGCATCAAGAATCAAGCGTCCAAATTTGATGATTAAATTTTTAACCATTAAAAACTCCTTTGAAATAATCGGTGAAATTGTAATAAGTATAAGCTTAATGTTTTTATAAGTTATTTATAATTAAAAGTTTTATTTTGGATTCTATAGTTTCAATAATATCATTTTCAACAAAAGAACTTACAGTTTCTTTAGAAGCTGTGATTTTGTTAATGTTTAAATGCCATAGAGCATTTTCTATAGCCTCTTCTTTCGTTCTTTGAACTTTGCGTGTTTCATCAAAAACAATCTTATGAAAAAATATATTTTTTTCTAGTAAATAACTTTCTAAATCTTTTTTATAAAAACCTTTAAATTCGGTATTAAAATATTTAAAAATCGGATCTAAAAAATCACTTTTTCTATAATCAGCCCAACCAAGATAAATTTTTGTTTTAGCTAGATTTAAGAAATTTGTATAATCTTTTTCATTTTGTAAAGCAGGGGACATACTTAAAAATGCAAGGTCAAATTTAGCATTAGGATTGTTTTGCATCCAAGTTTCAAAGCTCAAATTTTCGCATTTTATATTGTTAAGATTTAGTTTTTTGGCATCTTCTTGTAAAATTTCAAGCATAGCATTTGCACTATCTAAGGCAAAAATTTCTTTAGCCTCTTTAGCTAAGTGTAAAGTCCAAACTCCAGTTCCACATCCTATATCTATAATGCTTTTATTTTGAAAAGAAATCTTTAAATTTTGTAAATATTCAAAAGTTTGCTTTTGTATGGTGTTTAAAGTGTTTTGATATCTTGTGTAAGTTTTGGCTTTTTTATCCCATAAATTCATATATTTTCCTTGATAAAATATATAAAATCATAGCATAAATTTTTAAAATTCAAGCCCTTTTTTGGGCTTGAATGACTAATTAAAACCTCTTCTTCTTAACATCTTCTAAGATATTATTAGCTATATCACTTACTGTACTAGAAATAATAGCTGATTCATTAGCAATTTCAACATTATCTTTAGTAGTTTGATCAATTTGAGCTACGCTATCATTGATTTGAGTAATACCTGCAGTTTGTTCTTTAATACTTTCTGCCATATCATTGATAGATTGAACAAGTAAATTAGTATTAGCTTCTATTTCAGATAAAGACTTTTGAGTTCTCTCAGCTAGTTTTCTAACTTCATCAGCCACAACAGCAAAGCCTCTACCATGTTCTCCAGCACGAGCCGCTTCAATAGCTGCATTTAAAGCTAGAAGATTAATTTGATCTGCAATATCACCTATGATACCTGTAACATTTTTAATCTCTTCAGATTGAGTGATAACATCACTAGTTTTAACTGAAACATTTTGCATAGAAGAAGTGATCTCTTCTAAAGCTGCTGCAGTTTCTTCTAAAGATTGAGCTTGAGAATTTGAAGAAGTGGTTAAGCTTTGAACAGCAGTTTGTAATTTTCCACTTTCATTAGCTAAAGCATTAGCAAAGTCTGAACTTTGTTTTAGCATTTTAACTATTTCATCGCCTAAAGCATTGGTAGTTAATTCAACACTTCCTGAAGCATTAGAGATTTTATTTCTAAAATCTAAGCTTTTGTATTCTTCAAATATTTTATGAATAACATTCATATCAGAACCTACTCTAGCTTGTAAAACATCAAGAAGTTTATTTAGAACATTTTTAAGTTCAATAAGTTGCGGGTTTCTTGGATTAGCAGTAATTCTTGCTGTTAAATTACCACCTTCTACAACTGATACGGTTTGAACTGATTCTTTAACAGCTTGATTGTCTTGTTCTAAACCTTTTTTAGTAGCAAGGATGTTTTCGTTGAT